>NZ_CAXAQM010000014.1:0-145326 GCF_963970525.1 Pseudomonas sp. EA_65y_Pfl1_P113 | reverse complement strand
AGTCGATGCACCTGAACTTCGGTATCGATGTGATCAACCAGATCAAAATCGAAAACCCGCATTTGTGGGATGCCGAGATGAAGGAAGAAGCGACCCAGATGATCCTGCAAGGGACGCAACTGGAGATCGAATACGCGCGCGACACCATGCCGCGCGGCGTGCTGGGCATGAATGCAGCGATGATGGAGGACTACCTCAAGTTCATCGCTAACCGTCGCCTGTCGCAGATTGGTTTGAAAGAAGAGTATCCAGGCACCACCAACCCGTTCCCGTGGATGAGCGAGATCATGGACTTGAAGAAAGAGAAGAATTTCTTCGAAACCCGTGTGATCGAGTATCAGACTGGCGGTGCGTTGAGCTGGGACTAATCAACGACACAGACCTAACTGTGGGAGCAAGCCCGCTCCCACAGTTAGGTCTGCGGTGTTTTACAGACTTTGCAAATTGCCACTTATGCCCAATCAAACCATCAAGACACCTTGCGTCGGCCTGTGCTCTACCGTTTACGGTGACCTGGTGTGCCGGGGCTGCAAACGCTATCACCACGAAGTGATCCAGTGGAACGGCTACAACGCCGACGAAAAGCAGGCCGTGTGGCTGCGCCTTGAGCAATTGTTGGTGCAGGTGATGACCAGCAAACTGGAAGTGTTTGATGCGCACCTGCTGCGCCAGCAGCTGGAAAGTCGCACGATCCGCTTTATGCCGCACCAATCGCCGTATTGCTGGGCATACCAACTGATAGCCCGGGGTGCGCGGGTGATTTCCAAGTTGGATGCGTATGGCCTGGCCTTGTTGCCGGAGTTTCGTGAGCGCCATTTGGCGGACCTGCGCGACGCGATTGATCGGGAGTTTTTCCTGCTGTCCGAGGCGCATTACGAACGGTATATCGCGCCAGGGTTTATTCGGGACGTGTTTGGTTCACCCTTGATCGCTGCATTCTAACGACGCAATTGTGTTTAAAATGCCGCCCGCTCAATGACCGACGTTTAACGATGAACCCAGAAGCACTCACCACCCTGCACACTCACTTGCTCACCGCCCTGGCCAGCCCACCGGCTGAAACCCGGCGCCTGTTCCACGGCCGTGGCCGCTGCTGGCCGGGCCTTGAGCAATTGACGGTGGACTGGCTACAAGGCGTGCTGCTGGTGTCGTTGTTCAAGGCGCCTGATGCAGAACACCTGCACGCCCTGAAACAGCTGCTGCAGACGCAGTTCAATGCCTACACCGTCGCGCTGCAACACCGCTACTTGCCGCAAAGCACCACCGAATGGCTGGTGGGCAACCCTATCGACGAGCTGACCATTATTGAAGGCGGGCTGCGTTACCTGATCGACCTGGGTAAAAAACAGAACAGCGGGCTGTTCCTCGACATGCGCTACGGCCGCAACTGGGTTCGCGAACACGCCAAGGGCCAGCGGATACTCAACCTGTTTGCCTACACCTGTGGGTTTTCCGTGGCCGCCATCGAAGGCGGCGCCGACCACGTGGTCAACCTGGACATGGCGCGCGGCGCCCTGAGCCGTGGCCGCGACAACCATCGCCTGAATGGTCATGACCTGAGCAGGGTCAGCTTTCTGGGCCACGACCTGTTCAAGTCCTGGGCCAAGGTCACCAACAGCGGCCCCTACGACCTGGTGATCATCGACCCGCCGTCGTTCCAGAAAGGCAGTTTCCTGCTGACCAAGGATTACCAGCGCGTATTGCGGCGCCTGCCGGACTTGCTGACCCCACAGGGCACCGTGTTGGCGTGCATGAACGACCCCGCCCTCGGCGAGGACTTCCTGATCGACGGTGTGACACAAGAGGCACCCGGGTTACGATTCGTCGAACGACTGCAAAACCCGCCGGAATTTCCTGATATTGATGCGCAAAGCGGCTTAAAGGCCTTGGTGTTCCGCCAGGGCTGATGCCGAAACGGCTTACGCTTGCTACGCTAAGTGATGCACCCGGTTGGTGAACCTTCTGACCCCCTTCCCGGTCGATACCTGCATTCCCCGGCCAGACTCGACAGCGTCACGTTGTCGGCTGCCCCGTTTCACCTTTTGGAGAACCGCCCGTGATATCGACCCTGCATGTAGCCAGACTCAAAGCCTGGGGCGCCCACGGCTTTACCGCCACCGGTGTGGTATTGGCCTTCCTGGCTACCCTGGCGCTGCTGGAAAACTCACCCAAGGCTTGCCTGCTGTGGCTCGGCCTGGCGCTGGTGGTGGACGGCGTCGACGGTTCACTGGCGCGACGGGTCAACGTGAGCACGGTCTTGCCGAGCTTCGACGGATCGGTACTGGACCTGGTGATTGATTACCTGACGTATGTGTTTATTCCGGCGCTGTTTATCTACCGTTATATCGACCTGCCGGAATTTACCCACCTGTTGACGGTGTCGGTGATCCTGGTCTCGTCGCTGTTCTGCTTCTGCAACGTGAACATGAAAAGCAAGGACAACTACTTCGTCGGCTTCCCCGCGGCATGGAACGTGGTTGCACTGTGTGTCTATATCATCCAGCCGCAAGCCTGGGTCACCTTGCTCACAGTGCTTGGCCTGGCGCTGCTGACCGTAACGCCAATGAAGTTCTTGCACCCGTTCCGGGTTAAGCGATTCATGCCGATCAATATCGCGGTGACCACGATTTGGTTGCTGTGCAGCTTTTTGATGGTGGTGGATTATCCAAACACCAACCCGTGGACGTTTGGATTATGGTCGGTGATGTCGGCTTACTTCCTGGGGATTTGTGTCTGGCGCACCGCCCTGGAGTGGATCGAGGCACGCCGCTAGTAAGTCGGCACGGTTAAAAATGTGTGCGGGCTTGCTCGCGAATGCGCTGTGTCAGTCACTGAATGTGCTAGCTGATGCACCGCATTCGCGAGCAAGCCCGCTCCCACATTTGGATCTGCATACCTCAGGCGGGTAAGATGGCGGCCTTTCGCTTAGCGCCCTTCCAAGAATAAGTCCTGCCCATGCCCTTCGAACTCAGCGTAGACCTCACCACCCTCGCCATCCTGGCCGTCGTCGCGTTCATCGCCGGCTTCATCGACGCCATTGCCGGAGGCGGCGGCTTACTCACCACGCCGGCCCTGCTCACCGCCGGCATGCCACCCCATCTGGTACTGGGCACCAACAAGCTCAGCTCCACGTTCGGCTCGGCGACCGCCAGCTTTACCTTTTACCGCCGCAAGCTGTTCCACCCGCGCCAGTGGGTGCACGCCATCGTCGGTACGCTGGTGGGTGCGCTCGCTGGCGCAGTAGTCGCGCACTATCTGCCTGCAGAAACCCTCAACAAAATGCTGCCGGTGATCGTATTTGCCTGTGGTGTGTACCTGCTGTTCGGCGGTACCCCCAAGGCGCCGCTGGACGCAGATGCGCCGATCAAGAAGAAATGGCAAGCCACCCAGGGCTTTGGCCTGGGCTTCTACGATGGCGTAGCGGGCCCCGGCACCGGGGCGTTCTGGACGGTGAGCACGATGCTGCTGTACCCCATCGATCTGGTCAAAGCCAGCGGCGTGGCGCGCAGCATGAATTTCGTCAGCAACGCGGCGGCGCTGTCGGTATTTATCTTCAACGGCTCGGTGGATTGGATCGTCGGCCTGGCGATGGGCATTTCGGTAATGGGTGGCGCGTTCTTCGGCGCACGCAGCGCGATCAGCGGCGGCGCCAAATTCATTCGCCCAGTGTTTATCACCGTGGTACTCGGCCTGACCGTGCGCCTAGCCTGGCAGCACTGGTTCAGCGTGGCCTAGACGACGGGCCAGGTAGAGGTCGATCAGGTAACGCGCAATCGAACGTGACGCCGGCAACGGCGGCAGGTCGTGGATATTGAACCACTGCGCGTCCTCAATCTCGTCAGCCTGAGGCACGATATCGCCACCCGCGTATTCAGCGTGGAAACCCAGCATCATCGAATGCGGGAACGGCCAGCACTGGCTGCCCATGTACTGGATGTTCTTGACCTCCACCTGCACCTCTTCGCGAACCTCGCGGACCAGGCAATCTTCGGCGGACTCGCCCGGTTCGGCAAACCCCGCCAACGTGCTGTACACGCCTGTGACAAAACGCGGCGAACGCGCCAGCAGGATCTCGTCGCCACGGGTCACCAGCACGATCATACTCGGCGAGATTCGCGGGTAGCTGCGCAGGTCACAGGCCTGGCAATACATCGCCCGCTCGCGTGGCACCTGGGCCATGGCCTGGCCGCAACTGCCGCAAAACCGATGCTCCCGTGCCCACGTGCCGATCTGCGCCGCATAGCCCAACACTTTGTACAGGGTGTGATCACCTTGCAGCATGAAGCCGCGCAAGCCCTGCCAGCTGCAGCCCGGCACTTCAGCCGCCGCGTTGAGTTCCAGCAGGTACACCGGCTCGCCGTCGAGGTGGCCGATGCCGTGCTCGGCAAACACCGAAAGGTCCTGGCGCTTTAGCCATTCACGCGGAAACATCGGGCCATTGGTGTCATGCAAAAAGCCCTCACGGCTGCGGGCAACGGCCCAGCCACCCGGGGTGTCGTTGTCCAGCAGCGTTGTGGTAATCCAGCCTGGGGTCATGTCAGTCAATCCACGAATTCGGGTTTCTGCTTACTCATGTGGGCCGCGATGGCCACGCGAAGGTCGTTGGATTGCAACATAGCCGAGTTCCAGGTGGCAACGTATTCCAAGCCATCATTGACGGTGTGATCACGCATGTAGCTAATCATGGCCTTGGTGCCAGTGACCGCAATCGGTGACTTGGCGGCGATTTCATGAGCGATTTCAATGACGCCGGCCAACAGGCTGTCCTGATCGGGATACACACGGTTGACCAGTCCGATGCTGCGCGCTTCCTCGGCGCCAAACTGGCGGCCGGTGTAGGCCAGCTCACGCAGCATGCCGTCGCCAATAATGCGTGGCAGGCGTTGCAGGGTGCCAACGTCAGCGGCCATGCCGATATCGATTTCCTTGATCGAGAATTGCGCGTCTTCGGCGGCGTAGCGCATATCACAAGCGCTGATCAGGTCGATGGCGCCGCCGATGCAGTAACCCTGGATTGCCGCCAGCACTGGCTTGCGGCAGTTGTCGACGGCATTGAACGAGGCCTGCAGTTCGAGGATCTTGCGTCGAAGCAGGCGCGCGTTGCGGCCCACGTCCTTGCCGAGGTCGTTGGCGACCGAGGCCAGCATCATCAGGTCTATCCCTGAGGAGAAGTGCTTGCCGGCGCCACTGAGCACCACGGCGCGCACGGCGTCGGTGTCTTCGACCCATTGGAAGATGTCGATGATTTCGGTCCAGAACGCCGCGTTCATCGCGTTGATCTTTTCCGGGCGGTTTATCTGCACATGGGCAACGTTGCCAGTGAGTTCGACGACGAAAGCTTGGTATTCGGGCATGGCAGTGATCCCTGGCTGGCGAGTAATTAGGCCCGAACTATAACAAGGGTGCGCAAGGACGCATCGGCCAAAAGCGGGACTGTACACCGTGAAGAAAAAGACGCTGGATAAAACCCTGCGTACACGCCATCCTTCGGGCTTTAAGCCGCCCCCTCAGCGGCGCTCGACGTTTAAAGGATATGCCCATGCACGCCCACCCCCTCACCTGCGCCGAATTTGAATCGATCGAAGATGCCCTGCTCAAATACGGCGACGACCATAGCGTATTGAACCTGGCCGAACTCGACGGCTACTTCACCGCGCTCGTGTCCAGCCCGGTCCAAGTGGACGTGGCGGAGTGGTTCCCGGCCATCTGGGGCGGCCAGAATCCGGAATGGGACAACATGGACGAAGCGCAAAGCTTCCTCGAACTGTGCGTTCGCCATCTCAACACCCTGGCCGAACAACTGGCGACTGATGCCAAGGGTTTCAAGGCCCGATTCGATGAAACCGAACACCAGGGCCAAACCGTGACCCTCGCCGAAGAATGGTGCTTTGGCTACATCCGCGGCGCCGCCATCGGCAACTGGCCGGAACTGCCAGCCGCCCAGGCCGCAGAGTTGGAGAAAATCTCCTGGTGCGCCGAACAAGACAATTTCGAATTACCCGCCGACCTGAATGTGCAGGCGCACCAGCAGCGCGTCAGCGAAATCGAACCGGCAGCGCGGGCGCTGCATGATTACTGGCTAACGAAGCGATAATTTGGCTTTTGATCTTGATCTCAGGCGCCCCGTCAAACACGCTGGCCGGACTAAAGGCGCAACCAATACCCGCCGTTACCAAAAAAACGGATATGTACCCCGATAGACCGCCATCGCAGGCAAGCCAACTCCCACAGTTAGATCGATGTACACCCAAAAAATACCTGCGGTCATGACCCCATGGCTCGACAAGCACCGCATCTATACCCGATTATTCAACTCCGCCCGCCGCCCGTGCCTTGAATCAGGAGCCCTGTACCTTGAGTTCGCAGAAAACCGTGACCGTTACACCGCCCAACTTCCCCCTCAATGGCAAGGTCGCGCCCCCCGGCTCCAAATCCATTACCAACCGCGCCCTCCTGCTGGCGGCACTGGCCAAGGGCACCAGCCGCCTCAGCGGCGCGCTCAAAAGCGATGACACCCGCCACATGTCGGTAGCCCTGCGCCAAATGGGCGTGACCATCGACGAGCCGGACGACACCACCTTCGTCGTCACCGGCCAGGGCAGACTGCAACTGCCGGCCCAACCGCTGTTCCTCGGCAACGCTGGCACCGCCATGCGCTTCCTCACCGCAGCCGTTGCCACCGTCGAAGGCACCGTGGTGCTGGACGGCGATGACTACATGCAAAAACGCCCGATCGGCCCACTGCTGGCGACCCTCAGCCAGAACGGCATCCAGGTCGACAGCCCCACCGGTTGCCCACCCGTCAGCGTACACGGCGTAGGCAAAATCAAAGCCAAACGCTTCGAGATCGACGGCGGCCTGTCCAGCCAATACGTATCGGCCCTGCTGATGCTCGCCGCCTGCGGTGAAGCGCCGATTGAAGTGGCGCTGACCGGCAAGGACATCGGTGCGCGTGGCTATGTGGACCTGACCCTGGACTGCATGCGTGCCTTTGGTGCCCAGGTTGAAGAAGTCAACGACACCACCTGGCGCGTCGCCTCTACCGGCTACAGCGCCCATGATTATCTGATCGAACCCGACGCCTCCGCCGCCACTTACCTGTGGGCCGCTGAAGTGTTGACCGGTGGCCGCATCGACATCGGCGTAGCCGCGCAAGACTTTACTCAGCCGGACGCCAAGGCCCAGGCGGTGATCGCGCAATTCCCAGACATGCAGGCGACCGTGATCGGCTCGCAGATGCAGGACGCCATCCCGACCCTGGCGGTGCTCGCCGCGTTCAATAACACCCCGGTGCGTTTCACTGAGCTGGCCAACCTGCGGGTCAAGGAATGTGACCGCGTACAGGCGCTGCATGACGGCCTGAACGAGATCCGCCCGGGCCTGGCGACCATCGAAGGCGACGACCTGCTGGTGGCTAGCGATCCAGCGCTGGCCGGCACGTCGTGCAGCGCGCTGATCGACACCCACGCCGACCACCGCATTGCCATGTGCTTTGCCCTGGCCGGGCTGAAAGTGTCGGGCATCCGCATTCAGGACCCGGACTGCGTAGCCAAGACCTATCCTGAGTACTGGAAGGCGTTGGGCAGTCTTGGGGTTGCACTGACCTACTGAGCGATCAGCGTCGGAATGGGGAGGCCGTGCACATGACGATTCGCCAACCCTGCCCACCCGGCGCTTGCGTCTGCGACCGCGAACAACTGCTGCACGCGCCAGCTGCCGATCTGCGCATCCTCAACCTGACGCGCCAGGAAGAGAAGAAACTGCTCGACCGCCTTGAAGACCTCAAGAGCCTGCAAGACCTGGAGCGCCTGCAAGAGCTGATGTACCAGCAATTGGGCATTCGCGTGCATATCGCGCCAGGCCATACCGAAGTCAAGAGCATGCGCGGGATCCAGATCGTGATCGATGAACTGCCGGGCATGTGCCGCAAAACCCGACAATCGATCCCTGCCGCGATCCGCCGAGGCCTGGAGAAACGACCAGAGATCGCCTACCGCCTGCTGGATGCCCACGACCTGTTCCGCGAAGGTTGAGTCAACCGGCGACCGTCTCCCGCTCGAACAAACCCTGGCCCACGGTCTTGGCCTTTTGCAGATGCGCCTGCGCCCCGCCGCTTTCCGATTCCAGCATCAGCGCCGACGTCACCACCTGTGCGCCACAGTAGTCGAAGATCCCGTAGTCGATCTGCGTGCGCATCGCCTTGGCATAGCCGTGTCGGTCGAATGCATCGTCATCGGCGGCGCCCAAGGCCAGCAGGTGCACCTGTAAGTGCCGCAGCTTCTTCACCACCGGCGTATCGGGGCTGTAGTCGATCGCCCACCCATTGATGAAGACGCGGTCGATCCAACCTTTGAGCAGACCTGGCAACGACCACCAGTAAATCGGAAACGCCAGCACCAAGGCGTCGGCGCGGTCGATGCGGGCCTGTTCGGCCAGTACGTCGGCCGGTGGCGTGGCGCGAGTGCGGTGCACCAAGTGGTCGACCGCGGTATAGCGCGGGTCAAAACCCTCGGCGGCGATGTCGGCAATTTCAAAGGTGTGGCCTGATGTAGCCAGGCCAGCAGCCACCTGCACGGCGACGCTATGGGTGAGGGATTGCGGGTCGTGATGAGCAACAACGATGAGTGCGTGCATGACATTGACTCCCTTTGGGGTTACGCTGGGCTTAAGTTACGATTGGTAAGTTACTTTTGGTATATAAGCATGTCAAGCAGCGAATTCCCTACCCCACGTCGTCGCCTATCCCGTGAAGATCGCCTGCGCCAATTGCTGGATGTGGCCTGGCAACTGGTGCGCGATGAAGGCACCGAAGCCCTGACCCTCGGCCGCCTGGCAGAACTGGCGGGTGTGACCAAGCCGGTGGTCTACGACCATTTCGTCACCCGTGCCGGGTTGCTGACCGCGCTGTATGAGGATTTTGATGCGCGCCAGGATCGGGTATTTGCCAACGCCATAGCAGCCAGCAGCGCCACCCTTGAAGGGCGGGCCTGGGTGATCGCCGAGTCCTATGTGGATTGTGTGTTATTGCAAGGCCGGGAAATTCCGGGGGTGATTGCGGCACTCAGCAGCTCGCCGGAGCTGGAAGCCCTGAAGCGCCAGTACGAGGCGATCTTCCTCGACAAGTGCCGCGCCGCGCTGTCGCCTTTTGGGCGCTTATCCCAGGCCGGTTTGCGCGCCATGCTGGGGGCGGCGGAAGCGTTGTCCCAGGCGGCGGCCAGTGGCGAGATCAGCCGTGAAGAGGCGCAACAGGAGTTGTTGGCGACCATACTGGCGATGGTAAATCGCGGCCGCCTTTAGATCAGTGTCAGTCGGCGTGTTGTGGGGGTGGGCTTACCTGCGATTGCGGTGGTTCAGTCACCGAAAGGCTGACCACCAAGGCCACATCGCACCTCCTCGTGAGCGGGTCAGTGCGCAGCCACAAACAACTGAACCTTACGCGCCAACTGATCAAGATGCCGATCGCGCTGCTTCTCCGCATCCACCATCGCCCGCTTGCCGTGCTTTTGCAGCAGATACGTATGAATCTGCCGCACTTCCAGCGAGCTGTAGATCGCCGCCACATCCAGTACCCCCATCAAGCCATCGGTGCCGTAGTCCCGCGTGTTCATCAGCACCTGGGTACCGCGCGCGCCGCGCACTCGAAAGCCCATGCCTTCAAACGCCGGCACCTTTTCCACTGAGCACGCCAGCTCCGCATGGGGATAACGACTCAGCACGTCGCGCATCATCGCGCGTGCCACACCCTGGCGCCGGTAACCGACTTGCACCGCCATGAAAGCGACGCCACACGCCTCGGGGTCATCCTTCACTGGCAGACACAGCACAAAGCCAATGACCTTTTCCGGGTCCTGCGCATCGGTCGCCACAACCAACTCGACGGCAATGCCTTTTGAACCGTTCAGTGCTTCGAGGTACAGGTGCACCTCAAAGCCGGTGGCGTACTGGTAGATGTTGTACAGCAGGTTGCTCGGCGGCAGTCCCACGCTGCTGATGTCGGTGAGGTTGTCCACCACCATCTGCAGGATCTGGCCATTCACAAGCTCGGGGCACGGTGTGGTATAGCGGGTAAGGCTGAACATGCAAATTCCTGGGTTTAGCATCAAGGCAGCGGCGATTGTACCCGTTGCAGCCCGCACACCTCACGCAAAGCGCAATCTCGGCTTGATTGTCGGCACGTTGGCCCTCGGCGCAGTGTTCGCCTGGGCCACGCCGGAGGTGACGCACGCTACTGCACAGTCAGTGGCCAGCGGCCTGCACGCCACTTTCGGCGGGGCGCTCGTATTGATCCTGCTCGCAGGAGCGATACGACACAGATATTGACAAGATAAAATCGTAACGACTATTGCCTGATACCCTGATCAACAAGGTTCTCCCATGCTTGTGCTCCAGCCCCCTATTCGCTTTTCGTACGGGTTCTCAGCGCCATTCGCGCAGAAAATGACGACTTCGCGGCCTTCCATGACTTCCTCAGAAGCCAATTAGCCAGTGCGTGTGCCTGCTGACCATCAACGGCAACGAGTTCCTGTTGGACGGCGATTGGCGCATTCCACTGATGGCGTTCTGATTATTCTCGCCATTTCTGCAGCGCTGGTGGTGGTGTTCGCGTTGTGCGATCAGGGCCGTAAACACTCTGCATGCAAAAACTTAAGGAAAAAGTTCGGACTAACGGGTGCATGGATGCACCCGGATCGCGCATCATGGGCACTTTCAAGCTCAAGGGTAACGTCCATGCGCGTTCTGTCATTGATGATGGGTCTTACGACGCTGGCCGCCACTACGGTGTTCTGCGCCACCGCGATGGCGAATGAAGAAAGTCAGTTAGTCCAACAGATCAACCAATACCGCAGCCATGTGCAACGCTGCGGTGACCAGGGTTCCCAGGAACTCCCACCGCTGGCCAGCGACACGCGATTGGTGCTGCCCGCCAACAATGTGGGCGACTTGCAGCAAGCGCTGGCGCGGGCCGCGTACCCGATGGTCAACGTGCAGGCCATCAGCCTGTCGGGGCCCAAGGACGCGCAGTCAGCCATGAAGGCAGTGCGCGAAAGCTTCTGCCGTGTGGTGCTGGACCCGCAATTTGTCGACATCGGCGTGAGCAACAGCGGCCAGGACTGGCGCATCGTGCTCGCCCGCCCGCTGCTGACCAGCGGCCTGGGCGATTGGCAGACCGAAGGTAAGCAATTGCTCAACCTGATCAATACCGCCCGCGCCCAACCGCGCCAATGCGGTACCCAGGCGTTTACCGCGACCACGCCATTGTCCTGGAATGAAAACCTGGCCGGCGCCGCCAACAGCCATACGCGCAACATGGCCAACGGTAACTTCTTCGACCACCTCGACCATGACGGCCGTACCCCCGGCGACCGCGCCGAACTGGCCGGGTACACCGCGAAGGCCATCGGCGAAAATATCGCTGCCGGCCTGGACACGCCACGCAAGGTCGTCGACGGCTGGCTTGCCAGCCCCAGCCATTGCGCCAACCTCATGAACCCGCAATTCCGCGAGCTGGGTGCGGCCTATGCGATGGACCCGAAGAGTGACGCAGGCATCTATTGGACGGGGGTTTTCGGCGCACAATAAACGCGGTATTGGCAGATTGAAGTGCAGGAAGCATCAAATTGCCATCTCATGGATAATCCCGCTGAACTGGCAGCGGCCATCCCGGTCTGTAGCTTGGCAGCCTGACATACGGGGCGGATAAACAGACCGAGGCAAACAAGGTGCTCTTGCAATGATGAAATGGCTGCAAAGCAGCAGCGACATGGCTGAGCGGGTTCGCCAGCATGATTGGGCGAAAACGCCCCTGGGGCCGCCGGGGCAGTGGCCGGACGTGCTCAAGACCACCGTCGCGTTATGCCTTGCCTCAAGTTTCCCCCAATCCATCGTGTGGGGGCCTCACCTGACTATGTTGTATAACGACGCCTTCGTTCCGATCCTGGGCGATAAACCCGATGCATTGGGCCGCCCGTTCAGCGAAGTCTGGGGTGAGGTCTGGGCAGACATCAGCCCTATTGCCAACGCGGCATTCGAAGGCCGTGCCACTTATATCGAGAACTTCCCGCTGCAGATCGAGCGCGGCATGGGTGTCGAACAAGCGTACTTTACCTTTTGCTACAGCCCCATCCGCGATCCCAAGGGCAACGTCGTGGGGATGCTCGATACCGTCACCGAAACCACCGCCACCGTACTCCTGACCCGCCGCCTGGCCGTGTTGGACGCAGTGGGCAGCGCCGTGGCGAATGCTGCCGACGCCGAAAGTATCATGTCGATCACTACGCGACTGCTTGCCAAGCACTTGCAAGTCTCCAATTGCGCCTACGCCGATATGGACGACGATGAGGACGGCTTTACCATTCGTGGCAATTGGGCCGCGCCCGGCTCGCCAAGCACCGTGGGGCGCTACCGCCTGGCCTCGTTCGGCGCAAGGGCGGTGCAACAACTGCGCGGCGGTGAACCGTTGGTGGTCGAAGACAGTCGCATTGAGTTCGCCCCCGAGGTTGCCGCCAGCTATCAGGCCCTGGGGGCGCTGGCGACCGCGTGCTTCCCACTGATCAAGAATGGCCGCCTGACCGCGTTGATGGCCGTGCACCACAAAACCGCCCGGGTCTGGTCGCCTGATGACCTGGCATTGGTCGGCCAAGTCACCGAGCGCTCCTGGGCGCATATCGAGCGGGTGCGTGCCGACGCCGCCGTACGCGAAGGCCTGGCCGCCTTCGCCGAGCTGAACGCGACCCTGGAACAACGCGTGCAAGAGCGCACCGCTGCCCTCACCCAGGCCGAAGCCGCGCTGCGCCAGTCGCAGAAGCTGGAAGCCATCGGCCAATTGACCGGTGGCGTGGCCCATGACTTCAACAACTTGTTGACCATCATTCGTTCGTCCGTGGATTTCCTGCGTCAGCCCGGGCTCTCCGAGGCGCGACGCCAACGCTATATGGGCGCGGTTTCCGACACCGTCGAGCGCGCCAGCAAGCTCACCAGCCAACTGCTCGCCTTCGCTCGGCGCCAACCCCTGAACCCGGAAGTCTTCGATGTCGGGCAACGGGTCAAGAACATCGGCGAAATGCTCGAAAGCGTCACCGGCGCGCGTATCCATGTGCAGGTGCAACTGCCCGAGCGGCCTTGCTATGCACGTGTCGACACCAGCCAGTTCGAGACCGCACTGATCAATATCGCCCTGAATGCCCGGGATGCGATGGAGGGCCAAGGCACCCTGACCTTGCGCGTGGCCGATGTAGACGCAATGCCGCACATCCGCGGCGATGAGCAAGTACGCCAACCTTTTGTAACCGTCTCCTTGGCTGACACTGGCAGCGGCATTCCGGCTGACACCTTCGAGCGCATTTTCGAGCCGTTCTTTACCACCAAGCCGGTAGGCAAAGGCACGGGGCTGGGGTTGTCCCAGGTATTCGGGTTTGCCAAGCAGTCCGGCGGTAACGTTGACGTGGCCAGCCACTCAGACCAGGGCACGGTGTTTACCCTGTACCTGCCCGAAGTGGCGCCGCAGATGACGCACCACACACCGACACCGACAGGCCAGCAACTGCCCCAAGATACGACCCAGCGCCATATCCTGATCGTGGAAGACAACCTGGAAGTGGGCCGCTTTGCCAACCAGATCCTGCAGGACCTGGGTTACCAGACCACCTGGGCCACCGATGCCGAACAGGCACTCGCGCTGTCCGGTACGGATGCCCTGGCATTCGATGGGGTATTTTCGGATGTGGTGATGCCTGGCATGACCGGTGTGGCGATGATCAAAAAGCTGCGTCAATGGCGCCCGGACTTGCCGGTGGTGCTCACCTCCGGCTACAGCGAAGAGCTGGCCGAAAGTGGCTATGAAGGCGTCGAGTTCCTGCCCAAGCCCTATTCCGCCGACCAGGTCGCGCGGGCGCTGACCAAGGCAATGTCCAGGACTGAGCCCTACTGCGCCACCGCCACCTGATTGCGACCTTGCGCCTTGGCGCGGTACAGCGCCTTGTCGGCGGTATTCATCAGGCCGTGCAGGTCTTGGTCCTGGGCATGGGTGGACGCCACACCCAGGCTGGCGGTCAACCCTTGCACGGGTTCAGAGTCCAGGCTGGAAATGGCCTTGATCAGTTGCTCGGCAATACCCCGCGCCGTTTCCAGCGAAGTATTGGGCAGCAATACCGCAAACTCCTCGCCGCCCACGCGCCCATACACGTCCGCCTCGCGAAAGGACGCGCTGATCACCCCTCCGATCTGGCGCAACACCTGGTCCCCGGTCTGGTGGCCGTAGGTGTCGTTGATTTCCTTGAAGTGGTCCATGTCCATCATCAGCGCGCACAGCGGCTGCTGGTTGTGAAGGCATTGTTCATGCAGCCGCTGGGCATGTTCGAAAAACGCGCGGCGATTCATCAGACCGGTGAGCTCATCGGTCTGTGCGGCGCGAGTGGAGATATTGTGGGCACGTTCCATTTGCCGGGTCAGGCGAAACGCCTTTTCCAATGCATCGGACAACTTGCGCGTGGCGCTGACGACAAAGGTGGAGAACACCAATACGGCGATGGCCACACCCACTTGCATCGAAGAAGGCTGGAACAGCAGCCACAGCGTACACGGCAGCAGCACCAGGCCCATGGAGGCCAGGGTCATGTAACGATAAGCCGAGTAACAGGATACCGCGCTGACCGACATGCCCACGGTAAACAACATAACCAGCACCTGGAACAGGCGATCATCCGTCGGCATCACCGCCAAGGCGCCGAAGCCCCAGATCCCGGCGGAAAACACCAGCGTCATCCAATAACGGCGCTCCCACAGATCCGGCGTGCGCTCGGCGTTAGGGCAGCGAAACCACTCTACAAACATCTTGACGCGCAACAGGGATGACCCCGCCAACACCACCAGCCAGACCAGGATGACCTGATGGTCAAACCGGTCCCAGCAGAGCCAGCAGAGCATGACCGCTGCCAAGAAACTGCCGAGAATGGCGGCAAATGACTGCCGAAACAGCTGGTGCAAACGGTCAGCTCGCACCAACTCCTCTATAACGCAATCCTGGTCCTGCCCACGCCCAAGGCCATTCATGAAATCCGCCTGATCTACTGCCCCCGAGAATGGCGCTATTGTGGCACCCTGCCACCAGCATGGACAACAGAATCGAGCACGGTAGCGCCTTTAAAGCGTTTCTGGCCGCAGAATCAGCACCCCAAGTGGCGGCACGTTCAACGACAGCGACACCGGTTGACCATGGAGTGGTTCATCCTGGGTAAACACCTCGCCGCCGTTCCCATAATTGGAACCTGCGTACATGTCGGCGTCGCTGTTGATCACCTCACTCCAACGCCCGCCAAACGGCACACCGACTTGATAGCCCTGACGCGGCACCGGGGTGAAGTTGGCCACCACCAGCACCGGCTTGCCGTCCTTGCTCCAGCGCAGCCAGGCATAGACGCTGTTGATCGCATCGTCGCCAATCAGCCACTGGAAGCCCTGCGGTGCGTCGTCCTGCTCATGCAGGGCCGGCTCCTCCCGATACAAGCGATTCAAATCGCCGACCAGCTTCTGCACGCCCTTGTGTTCCGCGTACTGCAGCAGGTACCAGTCCAGTTGCTGATCATGGTTCCACTCGCGCCACTGGCCGAATTCGCAGCCCATGAACAGCAGTTTCTTACCGGGGTGCATCCACATGAATGCCAGGTAGGCGCGCAAGTTGGCAAACTTCTGCCAGCGGTCGCCGGGCATCTTGTCGATCAACGAGTGCTTGCCGTGCACCACTTCATCGTGGGAGATCGGCAGGATAAACCGCTCGGACCAGGCATACACCAGGCCAAAACTCAGTTCGTTGTGGTGATGGGCGCGGTACACCGGGTCCTGCTGGATGTAATGCAGGGAATCGTGCATCCAGCCCATGTTCCATTTGTAGTTAAAGCCCAGACCGCCCTGTTGGGTCGGCTGGCTCACACCCGGCCAGGCGGTGGATTCCTCGGCAATCACCAAGGCGCCCGGCGCTTCCAGGGCCACCACATCGTTGAGGTGACGCAGGAAGTCGATGGCTTCAAGGTTCTCCCGCCCACCATGGCGGTTAGGCACCCATTCGCCGGCCTTGCGCGAATAATCGCGGTAGAGCATCGACGCTACGGCATCAACGCGCAGGCCGTCGATATGGAAGTGCTTGAGCCAATGCAGCGCCGAGGCCAGCATGAAGCCATGCACTTCGGTGCGACCCAGGTTGTAGATCAGCGTGTCCCAATCCTGGTGGAAGCCTTCCAACGGGTTGGCATATTCGTACAGCGCGGTGCCGTCGAATTGCGCAAGGCCGTGGGTATCCGTCGGGAAATGCGCCGGCACCCAGTCGAGAATCACGCCAATATCGGCCTGATGCAGGGCATTGACGAAATAGGCGAAATCTTCCGGCGAACCGAACCGCGCCGTCGGCGCGAATTGTGACAACGCTTGGTAACCCCAGGAGCCACCGAACGGGTGCTCCATGATCGGCATCAGCTCGATGTGGGTGAAGCCCAGTTGCTGCACGTAAGGAATCAACCGCTCAGCCAGCTCGCGCCAGTTGTATTGGCGGGCTACTTCGCCCGCCTCGTCCAACTCGCACTGCCATGAGCCCACGTGCAGCTCGTAGATCGACAGTGGCGCGGTGGATTTTTGCTTGTCGAGGCGTGACTGCATCCATTCGTGGTCCTGCCAGTCGACCTGCAAGGGTTCGGCAACCTTGGATGCGGTGTCGGGTGGCAGTTGAGTGGCCAGCGCCATCGGGTCGGCCTTGAGCGGCAGGATCCCATTGGCGCCAAGTATTTCATATTTGTACGCTGCGCCCGGTTGCAGGCGTGGGATAAAGATCTCCCACACGCCGGAAGGATGGCGCAGGCGCATCGGGTGACGGCGACCGTCCCAGACATTGAAGTCGCCCACCACCGATACGCGCCGCGCATTCGGTGCCCATACGGCAAAGCGCACACCTTGCACGCCGTCGACCGTGGTCACTTGGGCACCCAGGCAACTGCTGAGGTCACGATGATTGCCTTCGGCAAACAGGTAAAGGTCCATTTCACCGAGCAACAGTTGTTGGAAGCTGTAGGGGTCTTCGGTGACCTGTTCACCACCGGCCCACTGGATTTTCAGCAGGTACGCCCGGCGTGTAGTGAAGTGCCCGACAAACAACCCCGGCACCTGGCTCGCGTCCAGGCTGCCGATCTGCTCGCCACTGTCACGCGCCAGTACCTGGACGCTCAAGGCCTCCGGCAGAAATGCGCGGATAAACTGGCCGCCGTGCTCATCATCGTGTGGCCCGAGAACCGAGAACGGGTCATGGTGTTCGGCGCGTACCAGTGCGTCGACGTCCTTGGACGCCGGCAGTGCAGTCAACTTCGGTTGCAGCGGTTCTTTATGTGTAAAGCTCATGACGATTCCCCACCGCGTGCAGTTTTCGATATTGGTGTTAGCCCACTCAATAGGCCGTGTAACCCTTGCAAGGGCACCGGCAACCAGGTCGGACGGTTTTCCGCTTCGTAAGCCACTTCATACGCGGCCTTCTCCAGGCTGAACAAGGTCAGCGCTGCGTCCTGGCCTTTGGCATCCTGCCAGTCATGCGCCAGTGTAGACGTAGCCGACTGATAAGCCTCGATAAAGGCCTGGCGTGCTTCTTTCAGGTAACGATCGGTCACACGCTTGCGCGATATGCCCGCTTCGGGTGAGTGATCGACCCCTTGCACATTCAGCGCCATGGCCGCCGCGTAATCGAAGGAGCGCAACACGCCGCTCACATCTTTATACGGGCTGTGCTTGCCGCGTCGTTCGTGCAGCGGTCGTGCCGGTTCACCTTCGAAGTCGATCAGGTAGGCATCGCCCTTCACCACCAGCACCTGGCCCAGGTGCAAATCACCATGGACGCGGATGCGCAGCCCGCCTGCCGTGGCTTTCGCCAGGGCTTGAACATGGCTGGCGATGGCCTTTTTCTGCGCCAGCAAATCACTGACCAGCGCTTGCTCCACAGGGTTCAAATGGTTTTGATGCAGCTGTAGCAACTGCAGCGCGCGGTCGAGCTGCGCGCCGACATCCTTGGCCCAGGCCTGAGTGTCCTTGGCCGTGGTCACTTCGGGCTTGAAGTCTTTGTCTGTGGTTTTTGCACCCAGCACCACGTGCATTTCACCCAGGCGCTGGCCGAGCAATCCGGCAAAGTCGGCCAGTTCGCCCAGGGCGTTGTAGTGCTGTTCCTGCTCCGAGATGGCTTGGGCAAGCTCGTCGCGGATCGCCCGTTCCAGGTTGTTCTGCGTCCAGCTCCATGCGTCGCCCTGGTTGCTCAGGTAACCCTGGGCAATCATCAGCAGGTTGTCATGGCCGTCGGCGTCGCGGCGAATCACCGAACCCAGCAGCGGCGAAATATTCGGGTAGTCGGCTGCGGTGAGGTAGGCGCTCATTTCCAGCTCCGGGTGCACACCGGCGCTGACTTTGCGGATCAGCTTGAGCACCAGGCCCTCGCCCACCACCACTGAGCTGTTGGACTGCTCGGCGGACAAATAGCGCACTTGTGCTTCGTCCGTCAGTTGCAGCGCGTCCAGATGTTTTGTGGCTTCAAACCGCAGGTCGCCTTCGCTGGAGTTGAGCACCGTGCCGGCCTGCAGGCCCTGGATCACCGCGCGGATGAAGTGCTCAAGGCTGAACGCGTCGGTCACCAGGCCCACCTCGCGTGCCCGACGCACACGGGCCATCGCGAGCTGCTGCGGCAATGCGCTGGTGAACTGGTCCTCGCCAAGGAAGCCAAACGGCAGTTGATAGCGACTGACCTGACCACCTGCGGTCACCTCCAGCTCGCTGAGCAGTACCGGGTGTTGCGGGTCGCCAAAACGTACCCCATAGGCAATGCGCACGCTGTCGATAGCCGTGTCCTTGCCGGCAAACCAGCGGCGTTTGGGCAGCCAGGCCGGGAGCGCAGTCTGCTCCAGCGAGGTGCGGCAGGGTTCTTCCAACAGTTCTTCCATACGCTTTTTCAGTACCAGTGTGGTGAAGTCCGGCATCCCTTGAACAGGCTCCACATGCCAGCTGGGCATTTGATTCTCGGCCGCCAAGACAAACCAATAGAAACCATAAGGCGCCAGGGTCAGCAGGAAATTCAGCTGGCCGATGGGCGGAAAGGCATTGCCGCCGAGCATCTCCACCGGGACCATGCCAGCAAACGCCGACAGATCCAGCTCGGCCGCCTGGGCACTGCGTGACACGTTGGCCACGCACAGGATGATCTCGTGGCGTCCGTCTTCGCCGGTGAATTCGCGGGTATACGCCAGGATGCGGCGGTTGCTCGGCGAGAGCATTTTCAAGCTGCCACGGCCAAACGCCTTGGACTGCTTGCGCACAGCCAGCATGCGCCGGGTCCAGTTCAGCAACGAATGCGGGTCTTGGGCCTGGGTCTCGACGTTGACCGACTGGTAGCCATATTGCGGGTCCATGATCGGCGGCAGCACCAGGCTGGCCGGGTCGGCGCGGGAAAAGCCGCCGTTGCGGTCGATGGACCATTGCATCGGCGTACGCACGCCATCGCGGTCGCCGAGATAGATGTTGTCGCCCATGCCGATTTCATCGCCGTAATACAGGGTCGGCGTGCCAGGCATCGACAACAACAGGCTGTTGAGCAGTTCGACACGGCGACGGTCTCGCTCCATCAACGGCGCCAGGCGGCGGCGAATGCCCAGGTTGATGCGCGCGCGACGGTCGGCGGCGTAGTAGTTCCACAGGTAATCGCGCTCTTTGTCGGTGACCATTTCCAGGGTCAGCTCATCATGGTTGCGCAGGAAGATCGCCCACTGGCAATTGGCGGGAATCTCCGGCGTCTGCCGCAGGATATCGGTGATCGGGAAGCGATCTTCCTGGGCAAGCGCCATGTACATGCGCGGCATCAACGGGAAGTGAAAGGCCATATGGCATTCATCGCCGTCGTCGCCCTTTTTGTCACCGAAATACAACTGCGTATCTTCCGGCCACTGGTTGGCTTCGGCCAGCAGCATGCGGTCCGGGTAATGCGCATCGATCTCCGCACGGATCTGTTTGAGCACATCGTGGGTTTCGGGAAGGTTTTCGTTGTTGGTGCCGTCGCGTTCGATCAGGTACGGGATGGCGTCCAGGCGCAGGCCGTCAATGCCCATGTCCAGCCAGTAGCGCATGACCGACAGCACGGCTTTCATGACTTGCGGGTTGTCGAAGTTGAGGTCCGGCTGGTGGGAATAGAAGCGGTGCCAGAAGTACTGGCCGGCGACCGGGTCCCAGGTCCAGTTGGATTTCTCGGTGTCGAGAAAGATGATGCGCGTACCGTCGTATTTCTGTTCGTCATCCGACCAGACGTAGAAGTCCCGCGCTGCGGAGCCGGGCTTGGCCTTGCGCGCACGCTGGAACCAAGGGTGCTGGTCGGAGGTGTGGTTGATCACAAGCTCAGTGATCACACGCAGCCCGCGCTTATGCGCCTCGGCGATGAAGCGCTTGGCGTCGGCCATGGTCCCGTAATCGCTGTGCACGCCCCGGTATTCGGCGATGTCGTAACCGTCATCGCGCCGTGGCGAAGGGTAGAACGGCAGCAGCCAGATGGTGTTTACACCCAGGTCGGCGATGTAGTCGAGCTTGGCGATCAGCCCGGGGAAGTCACCGATGCCGTCGTTGTTGGAGTCGAAATAGGATTTGACATGAACTTGGTAAATCACCGCGTCTTTGTACCAGAGCGGGTCTTTGATAAAGGTGGCAGCGTTGGGTTTCTTCGCCATTGGAAACTCCTGGAAATTCTGAAAAAACCGGCTGAATGAACGCGGTTTAATGTGGGAGCGGGCTTGCCTGCGATAAGGGTGTGTCAGCACAGCACGTGTTGACTGATGTACCGCTATCGCCGGCAAGCCAGCTCCCACAGTTGATCTTCACTTGGCTCAGGATGTGGTGATACGCCAGATTCCAAACGGCATCTGCGGTTCAAGGCGCATCCACTGGGTCTTGCCATACCAGGTCCAGCGATGGCCGTTCATCAGGTCTTCGCCTTGGGTCTCGGCGTCATCCGGCAAATCCAATTCCCACAATGGCAACTCGAAACTGGCCTCCTGGGCATTGAACGGGTCAAGGTTGACCGCCACCAGAATGAAGTTGCTGCCATCCTCACTGCGCTTGCCGAAATACAGGATGTTGTCGTTCCACGCGTTGTAAAGCTTCAAGCCCAGGTGCGTTTGCAGCGCCGGGTTTTGCCGGCGGATGCGGTTGAGCTGAGCGATCTCGGCGATGATGTTGCCGGGGGCAGTGAAGTCTCGCGGGCGGATCTCGTACTTCTCTGAATCCAGGTATTCCTCTTTGCCCGGCACCGGCGCCGCTTCGCACAACTCAAAGCCCGAATACATGCCCCACAGGCCCGAACCCATGGTGGCCAGCGCGGCGCGGATCAAAAAGCCCGGGCGGCCTGACTCATGCAAAAACGGCGGATTGATATCCGGCGTATTGACGAAGAAATTCGGCCGGTAGCATTCGCGCCATGGCGACGCGTTCAACTGCGTCAGGTATTCGCTCAGCTCGGCCTTGGTGTTGCGCCAGGTGAAATAGGTGTAGCTCTGGGAATAACCGACCTTGCCCAGGCGCGCCATCATCGCCGGCGTGGTGAACGCCTCCGCGAGGAAAATCACGTCCGGGTGCTTGGCACGGACGTCGCTGATCAACCATTGCCAGAATGGCAGCGGCTTGGTGTGCGGGTTGTCGACACGGAAGGTTTTCACGCCCTCTTCCACCCAACCCACCACCACATCGCGCAGTTCGGTCCACAGGCCTGGAATCGCGTCCGCCGCGTAAAAATCGACGTTAACAATGTCCTGGTACTTTTTCGGCGGGTTTTCCGCGTATTTGATCGTGCCGTCGGGGCGCCAGTTGAACCAACCCGGATGTTCCTTGAGCCAAGGATGGTCCTGGGAACACTGGATGGCGAAGTCCAGGGCGATTTCCAGGCCATGGTCGGCAGCGGCCTGCACCAAGCGACGGAAGTCATCGCGGCTGCCCAGTTGCGGGTGAATGGCCTCGTGGCCGCCCTCTTCACTGCCGATCGCATACGGGCTGCCCGGATCATCAGGGCCAGCAGTGAGGGAGTTGTTCTTGCCTTTGCGGTGGCTGCGCCCGATCGGATGGATGGGCGGGAAGTACAGCACATCAAAACCCATGTCATGGATCATCGACAGCCGCGAGTGCACATCATTAAAGGTGCCATGACGCGCAGGATCGTCAGTGATCGAGCGCGGAAAAAGCTCGTACCAACTGGCGAACAGTGCGGCCTCGCGCTCCACATCAATCGGGTACACGGTGCTGATGCTCAAATAAGCGCGGTGATCGGCCTGGGTCATCAGGTGTGCACTGTCTTCGCGCAGAAACTTCGCGACCTGCTCGGTTTCCAACAGGCCGGAGAGTTCGTGGTGTAGCAGCATCAGGCGGTCGCGCAGTTCATTGTCACTGCGTTCGGCGGCCTGCAGCACCAGGCTGCGGCCTTCCTGCAATTCCAGGCTGACCGGTACGCCGGCTTCATGCTTCTTGCGCAGCTCGTAGCAGAAGCTGGCGAAGGTATCGATCCAGGCTTCAATGCAATATTCGTGGGGGCCTTGCTGGGTGACGGTAAACGCGCCCTCCCAGCCATTGTTGCCCACATCAGTCATCACCACGCTGTGCCAGCTCTCTTCCTGCAGCGGGCGCCAGCGGATCAGTACGGCGAGCTTGTCATGGCCGTCGGCGAACACGTTGCTGGTGACATTGACCCTTTGGCCAACCACGGCCTTGACGGCGAATTCGCCGCCGTCAATCACGGGGGTGGTGCTTTCGATAGCAATCCTGGGCAGCAACAGCGCCTTGGACAGCGGCAATATGGCGTTCTCTGGAACCTGTGCTTCAGCAGTCATCGAGCATCTTCCCCTTACGCCCTATGGACGCTCTTTGCTTGATCCGAATTCTGGTGCGGCCATGCTCTCCCTGAGCAGCGCCGCTTATAGGTCCGAGCCTGCGTCGCTGTTAAAAGTTCAGGTGAATGTGTCGCCACTGGGCGGGAATCAATTCAGCCCGGCGGCTGTCCACCGCTAGAGCCAAGCACAAAGGAGGCCACACCGATGAATATCCCAATCCCGGCTGAAACGCCGGACCCCAATATCGACATCCCGACCCTGCCGCCGACCGAGCCGGCGCCAATTCCGGAAAAGGAGCCGCCAGAAAATGAGCCGCCGCCGGTCGAAGAACCGCCGACGACCATGCCCCCGGTGATCGTCAGTCCTTCTCGAAACGCTTGACGATTTTCGGCATCACGCTGAACACCACCAAGGCCAGGAATGTGCTCAGAACCGCTGTCGATTCCCGGCCCAACCCGGCCGAGACCCCAATCGCAGCGGTCATCCACAAGCCGGCTGCGGTGGTCAGGCCTTTGACATGGCCGTCTTCATCATCCTTGCCCTTGATGATCGTGCCAGCGCCGAGAAAGCCGATCCCGGCGATCACGCCCTGTACCACCCGGCTCATGGCATCCGCCTGGTTGCCAGACATTTGCGGCACCATGACAAACAGCGCAGCGCCCAACCCCACCAGCATATGTGTGCGCACCCCGGCGGCCTTGCCCTTGCTCTCTCGCTCAAAACCGAGAATGCCGCCGAGGATCGAGGCGATCAGCAGCCGCACAGTGATCTGGGTGAGCTGCCTGGCGTCGCCGATGTCGGCAAATTCAGCCTGCAGGGTTTGCCACACTTCATGCCACCAAGCGTCCATCTCAGCTGTCCTTTGTCATTGTTGGTAAAGGATGGACAGCGGCGACCGCCAGTCAGTTGCCTGGAACCCCTGCGCAGCGCCGTCCCCTAACCTTCAATAGCTCACAAAACAGGAGATCAGCATGCCCATACGTATCGAAAACCAACTGTGCTACTTCATGCTCGATGACAACGGCCAGGAACAGAGCGTGCCAGCGACCCGGGTCAATATTGTTACCGACATCGACAAATCCATGTCTTACGTGGAATTGGCGGGCGAGCGGATCTATATCACCGAAGCCGAGGCAGACGCGCTGACGGTCGCGGGCGCCCACGATGAGCGTCAACATGTAAAGGCCGACGGCCCTGGTTCGTTGATTTGATTGATCTGCATCAGCACACCCCAGACAATGCTGCGCCGCTTGTTCCACGGGGTGCAGCGGATTGTCGCAGCGACTCTCTCATAGTCCATCTGATCCGCTTTTTATCGCCCTAGCTGAGTCTGTTATGCAAACAGAGCCACGCGCATAGTTCATCCGCCTGATGGAGGCTGATGAGCGAACGACCATGAGCGAACGAATCCCCACCGTGGAAACCTTTGAGCCCATACACCCAAAGAAGGTGAAGGCCAAATCCAGCGACAACCTGGTTCATACCCGCAGCTTTACCGGCGTGTTCCGCACTTTGCGCGTGTGCGGTGCAGGCTTTCTGTTCCTGGCCTTTTTCGGCACCGTGTGGCTGAACTGGGGTGGCAGGCAGGCGGTGCTGTGGGACCTGGCGGACAGTAAATTCCACATTTTTGGCGCCACGTTCTGGCCGCAGGACTTCATCCTGCTGTCGGCCTTGTTGATCATCTGCGCCTTCGGCCTGTTTGCGATCACCGTATTTGCCGGCCGCGTGTGGTGCGGCTATACCTGCCCGCAAAGCTCGTTTACCTGGCTGTTCATGTGGTGCGAGAAGGTCACCGAAGGTGAACGCAACCAGCGCATCAAGCTGCAAGCCGCGCCCTGGAGCCTGAACAAACTGGCGCGACGCTCGGCCAAACACACGATGTGGCTGGGCATCAGCGTGCTGACCGGGCTGACCTTTGTCGGCTACTTCACACCCATCCGCCCGCTGGCCGCAGAATTGCTGACCTGGCAAATGGGCGGCGTCAGCCTGTTCTGGGTGCTGTTTTTCACCGGTGCCACCTATCTCAACGCGGGCTGGCTGCGTGAAGCGGTGTGTATGCACATGTGCCCGTATGCGCGTTTCCAAAGCGTAATGTTTGATAAGGACACCCTGACCATTTCCTACGACGTGGCCCGCGGCGAACACCGTGGCCCGCGCAAACGTGAGGTCAAACCCGCCGACGTCGGTCTGGGCGATTGCATTGACTGCCAACTGTGCGTGCAGGTCTGCCCGACCGGCATCGACATCCGCGATGGCCTGCAAATGGAATGCATAGGCTGCGCGGCGTGCATCGACGCCTGCGATTCGATCATGGACAAGATGGGCTACGCGCGCGGTTTGGTGAGCTACACCAGTGAACATCAACTGCAAGGCGGCAAGACCCACCTGCTACGGCCGCGCCTGATCGGCTACAGTGCCGTGCTGTTAGTGATGATTGCGGCGTTGGTGGTGGCGCTGGTGGAACGGCCGATGGTGTCACTGGATGTCACCAAGGACCGTGGCATGTTCCGTGAGAACGCCCAGGGCCTGATCGAAAACATCTACAGCCTCAAGGTGATCAACAAGACCCAACAGCACCAGGACTACCGCCTGGAACTGGTGGACGCCGATGGCTTCCAGCTGCAAGGCAAGACCGAGATCAGCCTGGCGCCGGGGGAAATCAGTGATGTACCGGTGTCGGTGGCCTTGCTGGCGGATAAACCGGCGAGCAGTTCGCAGGCCCTGCGCTTCAAGGTGACGGATGTGGATGAACCGTGGATCTACAGCGCGGCCGATAGCCGCTTTGTGGCGCCGCTGAACCGCTGAGGCCTGTCAGGCACTGAAGATCCCATTTAGCCCTGCGTACAATTTAAGAAAGTGATTAGGCCCCATGAAACGCTACGAAAAATTCGCCGACGACATTGCAGAACTGATCCGCTCCGGCGTGCTCGGCTCCGGCCAGCGGGTGCCGTCGGTGCGCTATGCCAGCCAGACCTATGGCGTCAGCCCCTCCACGGTGTTCCAGGCCTATTATCTGTTGGAGCGCCGCGGCCTGATTCGCGCGCGACCGCGCTCTGGCTACTTCGTCAACACCCATGCGCCCAGCCCGTTCTCCGAGCCGGTGGTGAGTGAACAGGTGCACGAATCCACCGAAGTGGACGTCAGCGAACTGGTGTTCTCAGTCCTCGACTCGATCAAGGACCCCAACACCGTGGCTTTCGGCTCGGCCTTCCCCAGCCCGATGCTGTTCCCGCTGCCGCGCTTGGCACGCTCCCTGGCCAGCGCCAGCCGCGAGATGGACCCGCGCCTGGTCGTCACCGACATGTCACCGGGCAACCCGCAACTGCGCCGGCAAATCGCGCTGCGGTATATGGTCGGCGGGCTGATGCTGCCTATGGAAGAGCTGCTGATTACCAATGGCGCGCTGGAAGCACTGAACCTGTGCCTGCAAGCCGTCACCGAACCGGGCGACCTGGTGGCAATCGAAGCCCCGGCGTTCTATGCCTGCCTGCAAGTGCTGGAGCGCTTGAAACTCAAGGCGGTGGAAATCCCCGTGCACCCACGCGATGGCATTGATCTCAACGCACTGGCGCAAAGCCTTGAGCGCTACCCGATCAAGGCCTGCTGGACCATGACCAGCTTCCAGAACCCCATGGGCGCGACCTTGCCGGAAGCCAAGAAACAAGCGCTGGTGGAGCTGTTGCGCGGCCATCAGGTGCCGCTGATCGAAGACGATGTGTACGCCGAGCTGTATTACGGTCAACAGGCCCCCAAACCGGCCAAGGCTTTCGATACCGAAGGCCTGGTGATGCATTGCGGTTCCTTCGCCAAAAGCCTGGCGCCTGGCTATCGCGTGGGCTGGGTCGCAGCCGGGCGCTTTGCGCAGAAGGTCGAACGCTTGAAGTTAATGACCTCGCTGTGCCCATCGATGCCCGCCCAGGCAGCGATTGCCGATTACCTGCAACACGGCGGCTATGACCGGCACCTGCGCAAATTGCGCTATGCCCTGGAAGAACAGCAAAGCGCCATGCTGGCTGCCATCGCGCGCTACTTCCCGGCGCAGACGCGCGTCAGTCAACCGGCCGGTGGCTATTTCCTGTGGCTGGAATTGCCGGAGCAGACGGATTCGTTGAAGTTGTTCCAGATGGCGTTGGCGCAAGGTATCAGCATCGCGCCGGGGCCGATTTTCTCGGCGACCCAACGGTTCAGGAACTGTATTCGCTTGAACTACGGCAGCCCGTGGACTGAAGCGTCGGAGAAGGCGATGGAGACGTTGGGACGGATTGTGCGGTCATTTTGAACAGGAACCGAACCTAACAGAGGGCCACACAGGAAAGCGCCTGCCTCACTTCGAGACAGGCGCTTTCGCCAAGTCCAACTGAAGGTTTCTCATGAACACGCCTGCCTCTTCAAGCCACATGCAGTTGCCAATTCCACCCCATTACATGCGTGCAGCCGAACAGAAGCAGGTGCGCGAGATGACGGGCCCCATGGGGCGTCCTAGCGGTGACCTTCGTTCGGCAGACAGGATTATCGAGCAGAGCCCTGTACTTAAGCACTTTTTGGACAACCGCGATAATTACCACCTGCTTGATGACCTGAAGATGCAAGTCGGTGACTGGACCACAGCCAATCCGGGCCCGGAAGCAAGGGCCAATGCGGCCTACGACCTGGACAAAGTGTTGCGGTTCATTGATAACTTGGACGATCGCAGCTTGAACGCCAGCCATAGTCGCAACGGGCAGATCGACGGTTTCTCCAGCAACGGCTACAGCACCCTGGATAACTCGGAAGCCAGCCTACTCAAGGAGTTTTCCCACAAAGGCTATTCAGTGCTGCGCCGTCTACCGACCTGAAGGTGCGCTAGCGGCCGCCGCCTAAATCCAGAAAAGTACCGGTGGTATACGAAGCTTTGTCCGACAGCAGCCAGATAATCGCTTCCGCCACTTCATCCGGGCGCCCGCCCCTGGCCATGGGGATGCCGGACTCGAGTTTGCTGACGCGGTCCGGGTCGCCGCTCAGGGCGTGGAAGTCAGTGAAGATGTAACCAGGGCGCACGGCGTTGACACGAATGCCCTCGCCCGCGACTTCCTTCGACAAGCCCAGGGTGAACGTGTCGAGCGCGCCTTTGGAGGCCGCATAATCGACGTATTCACCCGGCGAGCCCAGTCGGGCCGCCACCGATGAGACGTTGACGATGCTGCCGCCCTGCCCGCCATGCTTGGGCGACATACGCAGCACCGCGTGCTTGGCACACAGGATCGGCCCGAGCACGTTGGTTTTCATGATTTTAAGGATGCGGAACTCGGACATCTCATCAACCCGCGCCTTGTGCCCCACGGTGCCAGCATTGTTGACCAGTGCAGTGACGCGACCCAATTCGGCGTCGACACGGTTGAACAAGGCGATCACTTCATCTTCGCTGCTCACATCGGCGCGCACGGCAATCGCCTGGGCGCCCAGCGCACGGACCAGCTCGAGCACGCGGTGAGCAGCCTCTTCGTCGGACTGGTAGTTGATGCAGATGCGATAGCCCTCGCGAGCGGCCAGCGATGCCGTCTCGGCGCCAATCCCACGGCTGCCCCCGGTGATGATGACGACTTTGTCCATACGTGCGTTCTCCTGATTCAACCTGACAGTTAGGGTCGTATCCGAGAATACCCGTCACGCACGGCTTTTGTCAGGCGCAACGCCTGTTTCGGCGCGTTGGATATCGGCCATGAACGCCTCCGCCGGCAACGGGCGCCCCAGCAGATAACCCTGCAGGGAATCACACCCCAACTGAGTCAGGAAACGCTGCTGCACATTGGTTTCCACGCCTTCGGCGACAATGCGCAACCCCAACGCTTGGCCAAGTGCGACGATGGCCGAGACAATGGCGGCGTCATCGCTGTCGTGCTCCAGGTCGCGGACAAACCCACGGTCGATCTTCAGCTCATTGGCGGGCAGGCGCTTGAGGTACATGAGGCTGGAGTAACCCGTACCGAAGTCATCGATGGACAAATCGACCCCCATGTCCGACAGCGCCTGCAACACGGTCATGCTCGCATCGGCATCGCTCATGGCGGTGGTTTCGGTGATTTCCAGGGTCAGGTTGTTGGCGGGCAACTGATGGCGTTCAAGGGCCGCGGCCACGCTCTTGACCAGTCCGGCATGGCAGAACTGCATGGCCGAAAGGTTCACCGCTATGCGCCAGTCTTCGTAGCCTTGGGCGTACCAGATACTCATTTGACGACAGGCTTCATTGAGCACCCACTCGCCGATGGGAATGATCAGCCCGGTCTTTTCCGCCCGTTCAATGAACATCCCCGGCAGCAGCAGCCCCTGTTGCGGATGCGCCCAGCGCAACAGCGCTTCGGCACCCACCGGAATACCGCTCACCGCGTCGAACTTGGGCTGGTAGTAGAGCTGGAACTGCTGCTGTTCCAGGGCATTGCGCAGGTCTTGCAATAACTGCAACTGCTTGCGCGCATTGGTGCTCATCGATGCATCAAAAAAGCTGTAGCCGTTTTTGCCCACGCCCTTGGCGTGGTACATCGCGGCGTCAGCGTTCATCAGCAGTTCCCGGGGGGTGCCACCATTGCCTGGGAACATGGCGATACCAACGCTGGCGGAGATCTTCAGTTCATGTTCGGCTACCTGGAACGCGCGATTAATCAGCATCACCTGGCGCTCGGCAAGGCCGAGCGCGTCATCCGGCTGGGTCAGTTGCACCAGCAATACGAACTCATCCCCGCCGATACGCGCCAAGGTGTCCTGGCTACGCAAATCTTCACGCAGGCGTTGGCCAACTTCACGCAGCAACTGGTCGCCCATGTGGTGGCCGAAGGCATCGTTGACCGGTTTGAAGCCGTCCAGATCGATAAACATCAGTGCAAAGCAACCGCCCTGCTCCTTGACGGCCTGCATGGCTTGTTGAATACGGTCGGCGAGCAAGGTGCGATTGGGCAAGCCGGTGAGCATGTCGTGCAGGGCCAGGTGGGTCAGTTCCTGATTGGCTTGGGTCAGGGAGTCAGCGAGCACCGCCGTGCGGGCTTCCAGCCGCGCGTCGAGCAATGAAGTCAGCAAGGCGATGGCGAGCACCGCCAGGGTCGTGACCAGTACCAGATTGTCCAGGCCATTGCCGCTCAAGCCATCCAGTGCGGCACCGCAGAAACTGTCATCGGCGAACTGCGCCGCCGCCATACCGGTGTAATGCATGCCGACGATGGCAAACCCCATGACGACCGCTGCGCCACCCCGTGCCAGGCGCACGTATGGTGTATTACGACGCAGGTTGAAGGCGATCCACAGCGCTGCGCCGCAGGCTCCGACGGCAATCAACAAAGAAGCGCCAAACAAGGCCGGGTCGTAGTCGATACCCGGCGTCATGCGCATCGCGGCCATGCCGGTGTAGTGCATGCAGGCGATGCCCGTGCCCATGATCAGCGCACCAAATGCCAGTTGCCACGCGGGTAAACGCGGCTGGCTGACCAACCACAATGCAAAGCCGCTGGAGAGCACCGCGATCAACAACGACAACCCGGTGATGCCGCTATCGAAGCCGAGCGCAAACGGTAAACGCAGCGCGAGCATGCCGATGAAATGCATCGACCACACCCCGACCCCCATCGCCATCGCGCCGCCGGCTATCCATAGATAAACCGCGCGACCTTTGGCGGTGGCAAGGCGGCCGGATAGGTCCAACGCGGTGTAGGAAGCAAGGATCGCGACAAACAGTGAGATCGCGACCAGGGAGGGTGAATAACTACCGATGAGCATGGGACTTCTCGTTCGCAGCAGGCCTGAGAGGCCCGTGCAAATTGGCAAAGCGGGCGATTGTAGCGAGAATAATTCTTGTACAGTTGATTAATTATCGCATAGCCATTACTGGCATTTTGACGTCAATCGGCCGGCTCGAAAACCCCTTAATTCTTTTGTTTAGGTTGAGTCCAAATGTCGGAGCGGGCTTGCTCGCGAAGGCGGTGAATCAACCCACTAATCCGGTGACTGACACACTGCCTTCGCGAGCAAGCCCGCGCCCACATTGGACTGAGTTCACACTCACTCTTTCTCGGCAATGGGTGTTTGCCCATCCCAACCACCGCCCAGCGCGGCGATCAGTTGCACACTGGCCACCAGGCGCGTCTGCAGCAAGGTCAATACGGTGCGTTCGTTGCTCAGGGCCGTCGCTTGCACGGTGACCACGTCGAGATAGGCAATCAGCCCGGCCTTGTACTGGTTCTGGGTCAGCCGTAGCGATTCACGCGCGGCCTCAAGCGCTTCATTGCTCACCACCGCCTCGTCTTCCAGCACCTTGAGCTGCACCATGTAGTTTTCCACTTCGCGCAAACCATCCAACACGGTCTGGCGGTACTTGGCGACGGTCTCATCGTAGCTGGCCACGCTGCGGTCAACTTCCGCCGAACGCTGGCCGCCGTCGAACAGGGTCATGGCGAGCTTGGGGCCTACCGACCAGAAGCGGTTGGGCAGGCTGATCCAATCGGAATAGGTGCTGCTCGAATAACCCCCGGCGAGGCTCAGGCTCAGGTCCGGGTAGTAGGCGGCCTCGGCCACGCCGATATTGGCGTTGGCGGCGATCACCGAGCGTTCCGCCGAGGCGATATCCGGGCGACGCTCAAGCAGTTGCGACGGCAGGCTCAGCGGAATCTGCGGCAGTGCCGGAATATCTTTGCTCACTGCCAGGTTGAAGTTGGCCGGCGCCTCGCCGATCAGCACGGCAATTGCGTTCTCCAGCTGGGCACGCTGCCAGATGAGGTCGATCAGGCTGGCCTGGGTGGTCTTGAGCTGGGTTTGCGCCTGGGCTACCGCGTCTTTGCCGGAGACCCCGGCACGGTATTGGTTCTGGGTCATTTGCAGGGAGCGTTGATAGGCCTCCAGCGTGGCTTGCAGCAAACGCGTCTGTTCATCCATCACGCGCAGTTGCAGGTAGCTTTGCACCAGTTCCGACTGTTGGCTCAGGCGCATCGCTGCCAGGTCCGCCGAGCTGGCTTCGGCGCTGGCCTCGTTGGCTTCCAGGCCACGGCGCAATTTGCCCCAGATATCCGCCTCCCAGCTCACGCCCAACTGTGCGTTCAGGGTGTCACGGATACCGCTGCTGGAACTGCTCAGGCTGGCGCTGCTGCTGCCGGTGCCTTGGCTGGCGCGGGTTTTACCGACGCTGAGGTCAACAGCGGGGTAAAACGCACCACGGGAACTGCGCACCAGCGCCTGGGCCTGGCGAAAGCGCGCTTCGGCCTGGGCGACGGTTTGGTTTGAGTGGTTGAGGCGCAGCACCAGGTCATTGAGCTGGCGGTCGCCGTACAGTTCCCACCAGGCGCCACGGGCCAGGTCGTCGCTTGGGGTTGCCTGGCGCCAGCCCTGGGCTTCTTTGAACTGGGCGGGCTCGACGACTTCCGGACGCTTGTAGTCGGGACCAACGGCGCAGGCGCTGAGCAACACGCCACACAGCACCAGGCTCGCCACGCGGCAACCGCGGAACATGGCCAAGCGGGCAAAGGTTGAATCGGTCATAGCGCAGTGTCCAGGGCAGCATCGGTACGCACGCCGCGCCATTTGTTGAAGCGATGGCGCGCGCGGTCCAGATAGAGGTAAACCACCGGGGTGGTGTAAAGGGTCAGGACCTGGCTGAACACCAGGCCGCCGATGATGGTCAGGCCCAGGGGGCGACGCATTTCCGCGCCATCACCACTGCCCAACAGCAAAGGCAACGCACCGAGGATGGCCGCCAGGGTCGTCATCAGGATCGGCCGCAAACGCAGCAGGCAGGCGCTGCGAATCGACTCCATCGGGCCCATGCGGTCGTTACGCTCCAACTGCAGGGCCAGGTCGATCATCAAGATCGCGTTCTTCTTCACCACACCAATCAGCAGGAACAGGCCCAGCAAGGAGATCAGGCTGAACTCGCCCCCCGTCAGGTAAATAGCGAGCATCGCGCCAACACCGGCCGACGGCAGGGTCGAGAGGATCGTCAAGGGGTGGATGTAGCTTTCATACAGAATGCCCAGCACCAGGTACACCGCCACCAACGCGCCGAGGATCATGAACGGCTGGCCCTTCTGTGTGGCCGCGAAGGCATCGGCGGTGCCGGCCATCTTGGCGATGACATCTTCTGGCAAGCCGACCTTGGCAATCGCCCGCTCGATAGCGGCCGTGCCCTGCTCGACTGTCACTCCGGGCGCCATGTCGAAGGCAATGTTTTCCGAAGCGAACTGGCCTTCGTGGCTGACGCGGTCGTCCGCCAGGCTGTTCTCGTAATGGGCAATGGTCGATAACGGTACCCGCGCGCCGTCAGCGGTGATCACCTGCATCTGGTTCAGGGTGATCGGGTCCTGCGCGTATTTGGGATTGACCTCCATCACCACCTGATACTGGTTGAGGCTGTCGTAGATGGTGGAAATCTGCCGCTGGCTGTAGGCGTTGTTGAGCACCGCCGTGACCATATTCATGTCGATACCCAGGCGTTTGGCCTGGTCGCGGTCGACAATCAGCGTGACCTGCGCCGCACCCCGGCCTTCTCGGGCGTCGATGGCGGTGAGTTCCGGCAGCTCACGCAGGGCCGCGACGACCTTCGGATACCACAGGCGCAGTGCCGCCAGGTCGCCACTTTGCAGGATGTAGGAATACTGCGCACTGGTCTGGTCGCGGCTGCCGCCGAATTGCAGGTCCTGGTCGGCCATCAGGAACAGCCGCCCGCCCGGCACCAACGGCAGGTCCTTGCGCAGGCGCTCGATCACCGCCTGGGCGGAAATCTTGCGTTCGCTGATTGGTTTGAGGCGTACCAGCATCACCGCGTTGTTGGTGCCACTGTTGCCGCCGATAAAGCCGGCCACGCTGAGCACTGCAGGGTCCTTGAGCACGGCTTTGCGGAAGGTTTCCATCTTCGGTTGCATCACGCTGAACGACAGGCCGTCATCGCCTCGCACAAAACCGATCAACTGGCCGGTGTCCTGCTGCGGCATGAAGGTTTTCGGTACCACCACGTACAGCACCACGTTCAAACCAATGGTCAGCAACAGGCTGAGCAGGGTCAGGCGACGATGGCGCAGCACCCAGTCCAGGCTGGTGGCATAGCCGGCGACCATGCGGTCGTTGACCTTTTGGCTCCAGCGCTGCAAACCGGTCATTTCGCCTTTGACATGGGGCTTGAGCCAGCGCGCGCAAAGCATCGGCGTGAGGGTCAGCGAGACAATCAGCGACACAATGATCGCCGCCGACAAGGTGATGGAAAACTCGCGGAACAGGCTGGTGACAATCCCCCCCATGAACAGGATGGACAGGAACACCGCCACCAGCGACACGTTCATCGACAGCAAGGTAAACCCGACTTCCTGCGCGCCCAGGTACGCCGCCTTCATCGGCGGCACGCCTTCGTCGATATGCCGGGAAATGTTCTCCAGCACCACAATGGCATCGTCCACCACCAGGCCGGTGGCCAGGATCAACGCCATCAAGGAAAAATTGTTCAACGAAAAACCGTACAGGTACATCACCGCGAAGGTGCCCACCAGCGAAACCGGCACCGCCAGGGTCGGGATCAGCGAGGCGCGGAAGTTACCGAGGAACAGGTACACCACCAGAATCACCAGGCCCACGGCGATCAGCAGGGTCATCTCGGCTTCGTGCAAGGTGGCCGTGATCACCGGCGAGCGGTCCATCGCCAGGCTCAGCTTGACGCTGGACGGCAGCACCGCTTGCAACGCCGGCAACTGCGCCTTGATCTGCCTGACCGTCTCGATGATGTTGGCACCGGACTGGCGGTTGATCACCAGCAGCACCGCCGGTTCGTTGTTGAAGAAGCCGCTGTTGTAGCGGTCTTCCACGCCGTCGCTGATCTTCGCCACATCACTCAAGCGCAAGGCGGCACCGTTCTGGTAACGGATCAACAGCGGCTCGTAGTCCTTGGCCTTTTCCAGCTGGTCGTTGGCCTGGATCTGCCAGTTGCGCTGGCTGTCTTCCAGGGACCCTTTGGGCCGGCGCTGGTTAGCATTGGCGATGGTGTTGCGCACATCGTCGAGGGCCACGCCGTACTGGTCGAGCGCCTTGGGCTCCAGCTCGATGCGCACCGCCGGCAGGGAGCTGCCGCCGATCTGCACTTCGCCTACGCCCGGCACCTGGGACAGGCTTTGCGAAAGAATGGTCGAGGCCAGGTCGTACAGCTCGCCCTTCTGCAGCACGTCCGAGGTCAGCGACAGCACCATGATCGGCGCCTGGGACGGGTTGATCTTTTTGTAGGTGGGCATGCTGCGCATGCCGCTGGGCAGCAGGTTGCGCGAGGCATTGATTGCCGCCTGCACTTCCCGCGCAGCGCCGTTGATATCACGGTCGGAGTCAAACGCGAGGATCACCCGGGTGGAGCCCTGGCTCGACGAGCTGCTCATGGTGGTAATGCCGGCAATCGAGCCAAACGAGCGCTCCAGCGGTGTGGCCACGGTAGACGCCATCACCTCGGGGCTCGCGCCAGGCAAGCTGGCCGACACCACGATCACCGGAAAATCGATCTGCGGCAGCGGCGATACCGGCAGCAGGTTGAAGCTGACACCGCCCAGCAACATGATCGCCAGGCTCAGCAGCATGGTCGCTACCGGCCTGCGAATGAAAGGTCCGGACAGGTTCATGACTCAACCGGCTCCAGGCTTTGTGGCTCTTTGCGCCAGCGACGGCCCAGGCGATCGAAGTACAGGTAAATCACCGGCGTGGTGAACAGCGTCAACACCTGGCTCACCAGCAGACCGCCGACCATCACCAGACCCAAAGGTTGACGCAATTCAGCGCCGGAACCCGTGGCGAGCATCAACGGCACCGCGCCAAACAGCGCCGCCAGGGTGGTCATCAGGATCGGCCGGAAGCGCAGCAGCGCCGCCTGGTAGATCGCGGTCTGTGGGTCGAGGCCCTGGTTGCGTTCGGCATCGAGTGCGAAGTCGATCATCATGATCGCGTTCTTCTTGACGATACCGATCAGCAAAATGATGCCGATGATCGCAATCATGCCCAGGTCATTGCCACTGAGCAGCAACGCCAGCAAGGCGCCGACGGCCGCCGACGGCAAGGTCGAGAGGATGGTGATCGGGTGGATATAACTCTCATAGAGCACACCCAGCACGATGTACATGGTGACCACCGCCGCCAGGATCAGCAGCAAGGTGCTCGACAGCGAGGCTTCGAACGCCTGGGCCGCGCCCTGGAATTGGGTCTGTACGCCCACCGGCATGCCGATGTCTTTCTGGGTCTGGTTGATCAGCTCCACGCCTTTGCCCAACGCGACACCAGGCGCCAGGTTGAACGACATCATCACCGCCGGGAACTGGCCGATGTGCGCAATCGCCAGTTGTGCCTGGCGCTGTTCCACATGGGCCAGGCTGGACAAGCGCACCTGGCCGCCATCGGTGGTTTTCACATGGATCTGGTTCAGCGCATCCGGGCCCAGGGTTTCGCCGGACTGGGCCTGCAATACCACGCGGTACTGGCTGGCCTGGGTATAAATGGTAGAAATCTGCCGTTGGCCGAAGGCATCGTAGAGCGCATCGGTGATGCTCGATACGCTGACACCCAGGCGTGACGCCGCATCGCGGTCGATCATCAGGTACACCTGCAGGCCCTTGTCCTGCAGGTCGCTGGCAACGTCGGTGAGTTCGGGCATCTGGCTCAACGCGTGGACTAGTTTTTCGCTCCACAACGCCAGCAGTTCGGCGTCCGGCGATGACATGCTGAATTGGTACTGGGTGCGGCTGACGCGGTCTTCGATGGTCAAGTCTTGCACCGGCTGCATGAACAGGCGGATGCCCACCAGCTTGTCGATTTGCGGCTGCAGGCGGGTGATCACTTGGGCTGCGCTCAAGTCGCGCAGGCCGTGAGCCTTGAGGTTGATCAGCAAGCGCCCACTGTTGAGGGTAGCGTTGTCACCGTCCACACCAATGTAGGACGACAGGCTTTCCACCGCTGGATCGGCCAGGATGATCTTCGCCAGCGCCTGCTGGCGCTGGCTCATGGCGGCGAAGGAAATCGACTGCGGCGCTTCGGAAACAGCCTGGATCACGCCCGTATCCTGCACCGGGAAGAAGCCTTTGGGCACCACCAGGTACAGCACCACGGTCAGGCCCAGGGTCGCGATGGCGACCAGCAGGGTCAGCGGTTGGTGCCGGAGCACCCACTGCAACATGCTTCCATAACGCGCGATCAACCAATCGATCCACGCACCACTGGCTTTGTAGAATCGGCTTTGCTCCTCTTCCTTGGGTTCACGCTTGAGCAGCCGCGCGCACATCATCGGCGTGAGGGTCAGGGACACCACCAGGGAAATCAGGATCGCCACTGCCAGGGTGATGGCGAACTCACGGAACAGGCGCCCCACGACGTCGGCCATGAACAGCAGCGGAATCAATACCGCGATCAGCGACAGGGTCAGGGAAATCAGGGTAAAACCGATTTGCTTGGCGCCCTTGAGCGCGGCGGCAAGCGGCGTTTCGCCCTCCTCGATATAGCGCGAGATGTTCTCCAGCATCACGATGGCATCGTCCACCACGAAACCGGTGGCGATGGTCAAGGCCATCAGCGTGAGGTTGTTGATGGAGAAACCCGCCAGGTACATCACACCAAAGGTACCCACCAGCGACAGCGGCACGGCGATGGACGGAATGAGCGTGGCGCTGACCCTGCGCAGGAACAGGAACGTCACCATCACCACCAGGGCGATGGCGATGAGCAGTTCATGTTGCACGTCTTTCACCGACGCCCGGATGGTTTGGGTGCGGTCTGTGAGCACCGTCACGTCGAGGCCGGCCGGCAGGTTGTCGGTGATGCTTGGCAGCAGCGCCTTGATGCGGTCCACCACCTCGATCACGTTGGCCCCCGGCTGGCGCTGGATATTCAGCAGCACGGCCTGGTTTTCATTGGCCCAGGCGGCGAGGCGCTCGTTTTCGGCGCCGTCGACGATCTGTGCCACGTCTTTTAGACGCAAAGGCGCGCCGTTGTTGTAGGCCAGGATCAACTCGGCGTATTGCGCAGGCGAGACCAACTGATCATTGGCATCGAGCATCGACACGCGGGTGGGGCCGTCGAAGTTACCCTTGGGCTGGTTGACGTTGGACGCAGCGATCAAGGTGCGCACGTCCGACAGGTTCAAGCCGTTGGCCGCCAGGGCCTCGGGGTTGACCTTGATGCGCACGGCCTGGCGCTGGCCACCGGCGATGCTGACCATGCCGACGCCGCTGATCTGCGCGATTTTCTGCGCCATGCGCGTGTCGACCAGGTCATTGAGCTTGGGCAGCAACATGGTTTTTGACGTGATGGCCAGGGTCAGCACCGGGGTGTCCGCCGGGTTGACCTTGTTGTACACCGGCGGCGCCGGCAAATCCTTTGGCAACAGGTTGGTCGCGGCGTTGATCGCGGCCTGCACCTGTTGCTCGGCGACATCCATATTGATGTCGAGGTTGAAACGCAGGGTCAGCACCGACGCGCCGCCGGAACTGGTGGACGCCATTTGCGTGAGGCCGGGCATTTGCCCGAACTGGCGCTCCAACGGCGCGGTGACCGCACTGGTCATCACATCCGGGCTGGCGCCGGGGTACAGGGTCATCACCCGAATGGTCGGGTAGTCCACTTGGGGCAAAGCCGATACCGGCAACAAGCGGTACGAAATGATGCCGGCCAAGACAATGGCCAGCATGCTCAGCGTGGTGGCGACCGGGCGAAGGATAAACAGTCGCGACAGGTTCATGAACCGACCTTTTGCGCCTTGCCGGCAGCAGCGCCGGTCTCCCCTTTCGCGGCGGGCTTGCCTTGCAGGTGTTCGGTCGGCGTAGTCGGCACTTCGCTGCTCTCATTCACCACTTCGACTTCGCTGCCGTCCTTGAGACGGTCAGTGCCTTCCAGCACCACGCGGTCGCCGGCCTTGAGACCTTGCTTGATCACCGTGTTATCGCCATCGGTATCGCCGACCACCAGCGGCTGCACCTTGACCTTCTTGTCGCCGTCGAGCACGTAGACGAAGGTGCCGGTGTTGCCGAACTGGATCGCCGCCGACGGCGCCAGCACTACGTTATGCAGGGTGTCAGCCAACAAGTGCACATTGACGAACTGATTGGGGAACAGCGCCTGGTCCTTGTTATCAAAGCGCGCCTTGAATTTCAGGGTGCCGGTGGTGACGTCGATCTGGTTGTCCAGGCTTTGCAGTACGCCGGTGGCTTGTACTTTCACATCGCCGCGGTCCCAGGCTTCCACAGGAAGTTTGTTGCCGGCGTGGTAGCGAGCAAGCACGGTTTCCAGGGTATTTTCCGGCAGGGTGAAGACGACGCTGATCGGTTGGGTCTGAGTGATCACGGCCAGGGCGGTGGTGTCGTTGGCCGCCACCAAGTTGCCAACGTCCACCTGGCGCAGGCCTACGCGGCCGCCGATCGGCGCGCGGATCTTGGTGAAGTCGAGGTTGAGCTTGGCGTCATCCACCGCGCCCTGGTTGGTCTTGACCGTGCCCTGGTATTGCAGGACCAGCGCTTCGGCGGTGTCCAGGGTCTGCTTGGCGATACTGTCCTGGGCGAACAGGTCGCGATAACGCTGCACGTCGACCTGGGCGTTTTTCAGTTGGGCCTGGTTCTGCATCAGCGTGCCCTGGGCCTGGAGCAAGGCGTTCTGGTAGCTGCGCGGGTCGATCTCGGCCAGCAGGTCGCCGGCCTTGACCCTCTGCCCTTCTTCAAACGCGATCTTCACCAACTCGCCGCCCACCCGGCTGCGCACATTGATCGTGTTCAGTGCGGTAACCGTGCCCAAGGCCTTGTAGTACACCGGGAACTCGCCAAGCACCGCAGGCGCCACGCGTACCGGCACCGGGCCAGTGGAACCACCAAACCCAGGGCGCGCCATGCCGGTCTTGCTCGCATGGCCGCCCGGCGCGTCTTTATGGGCGGCACCGCTGGGCCAGAATTTCCAGCACAGGCCGGCGATAGCCAGCAGCACAAGCAGGCCGAACAACCAGCGGCGGGAGTTGCGGGGGGGGGATTGCATGGAGTGATCAACCATTGGGCGCGAGAGCTTCTTCTTTGGGAGGCTGAAAGATAAGCACTGGAGCGCGTTAAGAAAAGCGCCTTTACCGGCTATTTACCTTGGGCTTAAAACTGTAAACATCTGCGCTTAGTCCGTTCGCCATTTCGCTAAGCACCTGAGCGACAAATAAAAACGGCCTGGACTAGGCCAGGCCGCAAGCATGCATCATACGTGTTACTGCCAAACGACAGTAACGTACCGAAACAGTTACTTCAAAACAGCCAGGGCTGCCTCGTAGTTTGGCTCCTGGCCGATTTCGCTGACCAGCTCGCTGTGCAGCACATTGTCATGTTCGTCCAGCACGACAACGGCGCGCGCGGTCAGGCCTTTGAGCGGGCCATCGGCAATCGAAACACCGTAGTCCACCGCGAAATCCGAATCACGGAAGTCGGACAGGTTCTTCACGTTTTCCAGGCCTTCGGAGCCGCAAAAACGCGCCTGGGCGAAGGGCAGGTCGGTGGAGATGCACAGCACAACAGCGTTGGTCAGCTCGTTGGCCTGGGCGTTGAATTTACGCACCGACGTGGCGCAGGTCGGGGTGTCGACGCTTGGGAAGATATTCAGCACTTTGCGCTTGCCGGCAAAGGTCGCCAGGGTTGCGTCCGACAGATCGCCGGCAGTCAGGGTGAAATCAGGGGCTTGGGTACCGGTTTTCGGCAATTCGCCTTCAACCTGGACAGGGTTACCACGAAGGGTGACTTGAGCCATGAACGGAATCCTTATGCTGTGTTGGGTTTAACGAATTCGAGAGGCCGAAGTTAACCACAAACTGCTCAGAGGACCTATGGCAAACACATTATTTATAGAAATACGGGCGCCGGCATCTGCGATGCCAGACGCCCACTCGACTGTTAAATATTAAAGCGCTGACTGACTGTCCTGCGGTCATCAGGGCCACCCATGTCAAAAATGAACGTCACGAAGATCTCAATCCAGATGGAGCCTCCCACGGCCATCGTATGGGTGGTATCCCAGACATGCCATTGACCGTCCTGCCGCCTGTTATCAGGGGAATCGACCTTCCACTTTGCATCATTCTCGGCTTTTACCTCGAAATTGATGTTTGCACTGTGGCGATTACCATTGGCGGTGAACATGTACCTGAGCGTTTGTACTGTCAGACTGCTGCCCACTCGATTCCAGCGCATTTCGAGATTGCCGGTGTAGCCGCTGGCACTTCCTGAAAATGTATCGCCTACCCAACTTGCGGGGGCCGAAGTTTTTTTGTCCATTTTAGATGTGCTCCTCGGATGATGGTGAATTCCCCCACGCCAGAGGCCCGGGAGACGCCTCATCAGACTGCCTGCCCCGCCTACGCTGCATAACTGTGATAATTGACAGTCAGTTAGTTCATTTCGCGATCATCGAGCAGTCAATCTCTGACGTTCAGGAAACGCGTAGGTGTCGTCACTCCATGTTTTAATGCTGATTTTTGCCGGCCATGCAGCCGGAACACGTGCAAGGATTCGAGTTAATGAACCACCGCGCCACCAAAGTCCTGGTCATTGGTTATGTCTGGCCGGAGCCCCGTTCTTCAGCCGCAGGCGGGCATATGATGCAGCTTCTTGAGAGTTTTCTTACGCAAGGTTGGGACATTACCTTCAGCAGCCCTGCGACCATTGGCGAGCACAAGGCCGATCTGCCTGCCCTGGGCATAGCCGAATGCGCAATCGAATTGAACAACAGCAGTTTCGACGATTTTATACGCGAACTCGCGCCGGATATCGTGCTGTTTGACCGTTTCATGATGGAAGAGCAATTCGGCTGGCGCGTCGAGAAATGCTGCCCCAACGCTCTGCGCGTACTGGAAACGTCCGACCTGCAAAGCCTGCGCGATGCGCGACATCAGCGCCTCAAGGATCACCTCAAGGCCCACCCCGACAGCGACGACTTCAGCGCGCTGTTTTCCCCGGCATTGCATGAAGAATTCCAGCTGATGGCCGACACTGACCTGGCCAAGCGCGAAATCGCGGCGATCTACCGCTGCGATATCAGCCTGATGATTTCCGACGTGGAAATCCGTCTGCTCACGGAGCACTTCAACGTGCCAGCCGCCCTGCTCCACTGGTGCCCGTTGATGCTGGAATCGCCAACCGAGCTTTTTGCGCCGTTTGAAGACCGCGCGCACTTCCTCAGCATCGGCAACTTCCGCCACGCGCCCAACTGGGATGCGGTGCTCTGGATGAAAAACAGCCTGTGGCCGCTGATACGCCAGCAATTGCCGGGGGCGCAGCTGCATATCTATGGTGCCTACACCCCGCCCAAGGCCACGGCGCTGCACAACCCGGCCCAGGGCTTTCATGTGATGGACTGGGCCGAAGATGCGCTACACGTCATGACCGCTGCACGCATCTGCCTGGCGCCCTTGCGTTTCGGCGCCGGCATCAAGGGCAAGCTGGCGGACGCGATGCTCTGTGGCACGCCGAATATCACCACGCCCATCGGCGCCGAGGCGATGGGTGATGAGCAACCGTGGCCCGGGGTGATTGAACAAAGCGCACCTGCACTGGCCGCCGCCGCCGTGGCGCTCTACCAGGACCGCGAACGCTGGACCCAGGCCCAGGAAAACGGTCGCCAGTTGGTGGCGCGCCGCTACGACCAGAACATTCATGGCCCCGCGCTGGTGGCATGCTTGCAACACTGCCGTAGCCATCTCGCTGCGCATCGCAGGGACAACTTCACCGGCAGCATGCTGCGCCATCATGCCCATAAAAGTACCCAATACATGTCCCAGTGGATCGAGGCAAAAAACCGCAGCGTATAAACACCAGCGCTGGCGAGGTCACGTGCGAGGGGGCATTATCCTACGCGGCAACCACAATAAAGCGACGGCAGCATGACCCGAGCAACGCGAATCACCGACCCTTCCTACGAGTTGATGGACGATCACAACGGTCTGTCCATCATCTATCGCCAGCACGGCTTCCCCTGCCCGCTGGTGCGCTGGCACTTTCACAAGGAATTCGAGCTGCACCTGATCGTCGCGAGTTCCGGCAAGGTGTTTATCGGCGACTATATCGGCAACTTCTACCCGGAAAGCCTGTTTCTCACCGGCCCCAACCTGCCCCACAACTGGATCAGCCAGATCGAGGAAGACGAGGTGGTGCCCAAGCGCGACATGCTGGTGAACTTTACCGATGAGTTGCTGGAGAACGGCAGCCACATTTTCACCGAACTCAAGACGCTGGCACCGCTACTGGAACGGGCGCAGTACGGCATCGAATTTCGCTGCAAACGCACGATTGCCCAGGCGATGACCTTGATGCAACGCATCGAGGATGCCCAGGGCATGGCGCGCCTGGGACACTTCTTTATTTTGCTGGAGGTGCTGAGTGCCTGTGAGGACTACCAACTATTGTCCGGTGCAACCACCCCGCAACTGGCGGACGAGCACAGCATCGACCGCACCAACCGTGCAGTGGATTACATATTTGCTCACTACGCACGCGAGTTGCCGCTGGAAGAAGTCGCGGCCTACCTCGGGATGAAGCCCACGTATTTCTCCCGGGTGTTCAAGCAAGCCACCGGACGCACCTTCATCGAGTTCGTCAATCGGCTGCGTATCAGCAAATCCTGTGAACTGCTCGCCGACGGCGACAAACCGGTGACCGATGTGTGCTTTGAATCGGGCTTCAATAATATTTCCAACTTCAATCGGCGCTTCCAGCAGCTCAAGGGCATGACGCCGTCGCACTACCGTCGGTTGGCGGTGCAGCGCTTGACAGAGCAGAACCTGGCTTGACCGCCCGTCGCTACTGTCAACTTTGACAGCTATACGCGCCACACCCAGGGGTGTGTGATTTCCTTACCCAGCTTTACGCTGCATAAGGAGCGCTCGCTATGAAAAAATTCACGTCCTCCAACTTGCCTTGCCCTGTCTGCAAACCCCATCGCCATGGGCCAAAGCCCCCTGTCATTGTCGACCCGCTGGACCCACCCTTCGTCAGCGACGCAGTACGACCGACTCCAGGCGCTGATAGCGGCTTGAATATTCGACTGGTGGAGCCCTGGCTTACGGTGCGTTTCAGCAAGTGGTTCAACTTCAACGAGGGCGACACGTTCAGGTTATTCATGGGCAGTTTCACCTACGCCATTGCTGCCGATGAGGTCAGGCACGAGGACTTGGATCCGGATAAGAATTTTTTAACGCTGGTGATCCCTGAGGGGTTGGTTCCGAGGGGCTTTGTTTATCCGTGTTTTGGCCAAGTGAAGAGAGTGGGCAGCGACACCCCGAGCACCTCCCCTTATGAAACCTGGCTTGTCAAAACCGACCGTCCCGGCGGCGTCAGCACCAATCCCTACTATCACTCGCGCCTGGTCATCCATCTACCGCCTGATCTGGTGGGGGGTGTACTCGACCCCGAGCGGGCTGAGCAAGGCGTTGACTTGACGGTTGATCCTTACCCGAACATGGCGTTGGGAGACACTGTCGAGGTGTGGTGGAACGGTCACCCAGTGTTCCTAGAGATTGATCAAGACCACCTCGACGGTATCAAGCCGATTGTCGTGCATGTACCGGAAGCAATCATCATCGCCGGAGGCAGCGGCGTGGTGGTGATTTACTTCCGGATCTTCGACATCGTGTTCAACTACTCGGGGGAAGTGCCGCAGTGGTCGAAGCCTGAGAAGGTGGAAGCCGATCTGGACCTATATGCGCTCGAACGGCCACACTTGGTGGTCAACGGGGATTCAGTGACTGAGGTCAATGTAGACCTTGTTGGTGATGGCCCCTATGAAGGGGAGGTCTTCGTTCCCAGAAAGCTACCCGATGGCACGACCACGCCTGTCGGCACGTTGATCCACCTGACGCTCGTCGTGTTCGATGATAATGGCGAAAATACCGTCACCCCATTACCCCCATTTCCCGCTCGAATCGGCCTGTCGGCCACCACCGACATTGACCCCAAATATATTCAACTGGCGGTTAACGGCCGCGCCCAATTGTTCTACACACTGACCACCGCCACTGGCACGCTCCTCGGCACCTCGCGACGCTTGAACGTCCCGGTTTCAGGCACGAAAAAGTCGATGCCGGCAATGACCATCGATAAAAGCGAAGGTGGCTTTATCGATCCATCGATCGAACATTTCCAGGCTTTCTTCCCGAAATTCTCCCCCTATAACGCTGACTGGAGCGTCATCTTCCGCATGGAGGCCCTGGACTCGACAGGCCGGCTGGTCGAGTACGAAGAAGAATTGCTGGCTGGCGCAAAAGAGCCACCCCCGCCCCCTCGCACAGTGCTCCAGGAGCAGTTTTCGCGTTTCATCGGGCTGGGACTGGTCCGCGTGTTCTACCTCGTCAACGACGGCCAAATGCGGATCATGGGGCAAGGCATTCACGCGGTGCGCAAATCCGAGGTTCTGGAAGTAACTTTCGGCGCAGCAGTACGCTCAATGCCCGAACCAAAACTGCAATACGCAGACCTGTTCAAGAACTTGGACATTGATAGCATTATCGGCACCACGCTCAACTTGACCTTGACCGAAACGCGTACGTTCCCTGGCGACATTCTCGAGTGGTTTTGGAGAGGTTCTGCCAGCAACGGCTCCGTCAGTGATGACGTGACACTCAACTCATCGACAGCGGGCAGGCAGATCGTGATCCCAGTAGAGGCGAAATACGCCATTGCCAATAACGATGGAGAAATTCGTCTCAGCTACACACTCCAACCGGCGGATGGCAGCGCGAAACGCTTTTCGGATGTTCTGCTCATCACAGTGGGAAAAGCACTCGAACTGACACGACCGGAAGTCGCAGAAGCAACCCGCTATCCCGACCAACTGGCGGCAGTTGCCGCTACGCAGGGAGCGACGGTCGTGGTCGATATTGCGCAAATGCGACCCACTGACCAGATCGAGACCTGCTGGAGAGGAATCCCAGAAATTGGTACCTATTGCGAAACCCAGGATGGCAATACATCGAAAGTCCTGCATATCGACATCGCCCCAGATGTAGTGGGTGCCAACATCCAGGAGCAAGGGCGCTTTATCACAGTGCAGTACTTCGTAATCCGGGGCCTGCACAGAACGCCTTCGCCCGTGTTGAACCTGGAGTTGTTACCACCGCCATTCCCCAAACCCTATCTGGAGGGCCATGCGTTGGATGCGGTGCTGGACATCAGCACACTGAAGGGCACCGAACGCGCCTTTGTCGATCGCTGGTTCTTCATCCATCACTTTCAGCGGGCGTGGTTCGAAATGCTCGGTACCTATGCAGACGGCAATCAGTTTTACCATGCCTTCTACTATGGGGACCTGGTGGGACTGGACGGCGAGCAGAACGGTCTTCATCCACTTGCACCCATTGCGCAAATACGCAAGCTCTTGGACGGCACGCAATTGACCATGCGCTGCGCAGTCACTTTCGACCAGAGCCCGGACCTGTCCAATGCTGTAAGGTTTTTGCAACGCGACTACACCGTCAGGGCCTTGCCTGCGCAGTACCCGGTGCCCATCTTGGAAGAGGCAAGCGGGTCCGGCACGTTGGTGACATTGGCGCCGCTGAATGCACAATACGGTGCGAATCTGCGGGTGAGCTATGGTCCGATGAGCACCACCGACAAGATCTATGTGGAAGTTCTAGGCAGTGCCGGCGCCGGCTCGGCTACCATCGGGCCGATCTACGGGGAAACCGATGGCACCGTCATTGTTCCCCTGGACGCCCCATTGATTGCCGCCAATATCCGCAGCACCACGAGCCAATTCACAATCAGGTACACGGTTACCAAAGGTACGGATACCCGGCCCTCTGTCTTGCTCACGGTGAATCTTGAACCGTTGCCTCAATCCGAGTTGAAAAAAACCGTGATCAAGATCGATGAAGCCACACCTGCCGGCGTGATCGATTTGGACACATTGATCGGTAATGCCACCGCCAGGGCGACGACCTGGCCATTTATTGCACGGCACCAACCCGTATGGTTCAAATTGTTCGGTACCGACCGCGACGGTAAGGCGCACAACTTGACCCTGCTGGACGGTACGGTCTATGGCGAGGTTGACGCTGCCTGGATCAGCCAGGGTTATCACCTGGAGACGGTGTTGAGCAGTTACCTGCACGACCTAGGAAGCAACAGCCTGCTGACCCTGCAGTTAAAGGTGGCGTTCAACGGCGTCAGGGATGAGGGGCAAGCGATTGAGTTTCCGCCAACGCGTTACACAGTAAAAAACGTGATGGTTCACGACTGCACGACATTCACCAACAATTACGTGAATTACTGGCTCAGTGAGTGGCCTGATGTGGGCATCCGACGCGAACCCAATGGCAACTTCTTTTGGCAGGCAGGCCCCATGACTGCCAACGGGGTCCGACTGTACAAAACCTTGACGCCTGCCACCGCAGGCTATTACCGGATCAGTTTCAGGTATCGGATCAACAAGTTCGCCGCCATTGGCGCGCCAACGTTCATTGAAATCCGGCTGGGCACACTCAACAGCACGCCTCAGGTCCCCGCCATCAATACCTGGCTGAATGTCGACATTCCGCTCGGCTACTTACCCGGCAACCCGTTTGTCGCCTCGATAGCCTTCAGAAACCCAACCACCGGCGGGATCTATGACCTGGATGATATTTGCATCATCCAGACCCCCTATCCGATATGAGGTAGATGCAAACAGGGATCAGTACATGTACTGATCCCTGTGCACTTTCTTGTTTATCCTGCTAATAAATAGACCCAGGCAAACATGTCAGGGCTTTACACACGCTTGTAACGGTTCGCTGAACTCCAGTCCGGTGGGGCAAGTGTAGGGATATTGAAGCCACCGATTAATGTTGGCGTTCCAAACACATCGGTAGAACCCGCCCACCCTGTCTTGACTTTTAAAATAGCCCGCTACCCTGCAAGGAAGCTCAAGTGTTTCCGCAGGTTCCGTTAGCTGCGTATTACAGGCGCTGATCGAAACAGCAATGACCAAGCCCACTGCGATTTTATAAAGTGCGTTGTTTTTGAGGATTGCGCGAGAACCGTTCATAAACATCTCCTGGTTGGGTTGTGCCGAACCATTAACCCTCCAGTGCTCATAAGCGTCTACTGTCAGAACTAACAGGTCGGCGCCACTGTAGGTGCCGTTGAACCTTTTGCAGACCGAGTGCAAAAAAGTATCAGTCCCAGTGCTCCCAAGGATTTGTCACAGCGCCATTTGAGGGCTGTAATCAACGCACACTCTTCCTGCTGTCGTGGAAGACACAACAACAATAACTGTCCTTCTGTAGCCCCTGGGCGCAGAAATGGAGTGCGCGATGAAGTTCACAGCAAAAGCTCTAATTGCCTTTTCTTGCATGACCCTCAGCGCCGTCAGCCTTGGCGCGCAAACCCTGACGATTGCGACCGTCAACAACAGCGACATGATCCGCATGCAAAAGCTATCGAAAACCTTCGAGGCCGAGCATCCGGAAATCAAGTTGAACTGGGTGGTGCTCGAAGAAAACGTACTGCGCCAACGCCTGACCACTGACATTGCCACCCAGGGCGGACAGTTCGATGTGTTGACCATCGGCATGTACGAAGCAGCACTTTGGGGTGCCAAGGGTTGGCTGGAGCCGATGAAGGACTTGCCGGCGTCCTACGACCTCGATGACGTATTCCCTTCGGTGCGTGACGGTCTGTCTGTCAAAGGCTCGCTGTATGCCCTGCCGTTCTACGCCGAAAGTTCGATCACTTATTACCGCACCGACCTGTTCAAAGACGCCGGGCTGAGCATGCCCGAGCACCCGACCTGGACCCAGATCGGCGAATTCGCCAGCAAACTCACCGACAAGACCAAAGAGCAATACGGCCTGTGCCTGCGCGGCAAAGCCGGTTGGGGTGAGAACATGGCACTGATCACCACCCTGGCCAATGGTTACGGGGCGCGCTGGTTCGACGAGAAGTGGCAACCGGAATTCAACGGCCCTGAATGGAAGGAGGCGCTGAACTTCTACGTCGACAACATGAAGAAATCAGGCCCGCCGGGTGCCTCCAGCAACGGTTTCAACGAAAACCTGGCGCTGTTCAACAGCGGCAAGTGCGCAATCTGGGTCGACGCCAGCGTCGCCGGCTCGTTTGTGACCGACGACACCCAAAGCAAAGTGGCTGACCATGTCGGCTTCACCTTTGCCCCGCACGAAAAAACCGACAAAGGTACGTCGTGGCTGTACTCCTGGAGCCTGGCAATCCCTACCAGTTCCAAGGCCAAGGACGCCGCCAAGGTGTTTACTACCTGGGCCACCTCCAAGGAATATGGCGCATTGGTCGCCAAGACCGACGGCGTTGCCAACGTACCCCCTGGCACGCGCAAGTCGACCTACAGCGACGCGTACATGAAGGCCGCGCCGTTTGCCAAGGTAACCCTGGAATCGCTGAAAGTGGCGGACCCGACCAAACCAACGCTCAAGCCGGTGCCGTATATCGGTATCCAGTTGGTCACCATTCCTGAGTTCCAGGCAATTGGCACCCAGGTCGGCAAGTTCTTCTCGGCCGCTCTGACCGGTCAGCAGACGGTGGATGCTGCACTGACCGCCGCGCAGACCAACACCGAGCGTCAAATGAAGCGGGCGGGTTACCCCAAGTAAGGTGAGCCTTCCACTGTAAATGTGGGAGCAAGCCTGCTCCCACATTTGACCGCACTCCGATTCTTGCTCTGTACCGGTCTCGAATACCATGAATACAACACCCAAAAATCGCCTGGCCAACCCCGGCTGGTTCCTCGTCAGCCCCTCCGTGGCTTTGTTGCTGCTGTGGATGATCGTGCCCCTGAGCATGACCCTGTACTTTTCGCTGATCCGCTACAACCTGCTCTACCCTGGCGAAAACCAATTCGTGGGGCTGGAGAACTTCACCTACTTCATCACCGACTCGGGCTTCCTGCCAGGTGCCACCAATACTCTGTTGCTGGTAGGCAGCGTGCTGCTGATCAGCGTGGTGTTCGGCGTGTTGATCAGTGCCCTGCTGGAAGCCAGTGAGTTCTTCGGTCGCGGCCTGGTGCGGGTGTTGTTGATTTCGCCCTTCTTCATTATGCCCACCGTCGGCGCGCTGATCTGGAAGAACCTGATTTTCCACCCCGTGTCGGGGATTCTCGCCGCCGTGTGGAAGTTTTTCGGTGCCGAGCCGGTGGACTGGCTGGCGCACTACCCGTTGCTGTCGATCATCATCATTGTGTCGTGGCAATGGCTGCCCTTCGCGATCCTGCTGTTGATGACTGCCATGCAATCCCTCGACCAGGAGCAAAAGGAAGCCGCACGCCTCGACGGTGCCGGCGCCATCGCGATCTTCTGGCACCTGACGCTGCCCCACCTGGCCCGCCCGATCGCCGTGGTGGTGATGATCGAAACGATCTTTCTGCTCTCGGTATTCGCCGAAATTTTCACCACCACCAACGGTGGCCCCGGTTACGCCTCGACCAACCTCGCCTACCTGATCTACAACCAGGCGCTGGTGCAGTTCGACGTGGGCATGGCCTCGGCCGGCGGCTTGATTGCCGTGGTCATCGCCAATATCGCGGCGATCATCCTGGTGCGGATGATCGGCAAAAACCTGACTGACAAGCCTTGAGGGCCGCGCCATGACGCTTCAACAATCCCGCCGCCTGCAAAGCCTGCTGCTTGGCACATTGGCCTGGGCCATCGCGATCCTGATCTTCTTCCCGATCTTCTGGATGGTGCTGACCAGCTTCAAGACCGAAATCGACGCGTTCGCCACACCGCCGCAGTTCATCTTCACGCCAACGCTGGAGAACTACCTGCACATCAACGAGCGCAGCAACTACTTCAGTTATGCGTGGAACTCGGTGCTGATTTCCTTCAGCGCCACGGCCCTATGCCTACTGATCTCGGTGCCGGCCGCCTACTCCATGGCGTTCTACGAAACCAAACGCACCAAAGGCACGCTGTTGTGGATGCTCTCTACCAAGATGCTGCCGCCGGTAGGCGTGCTGATGCCGATCTACCTGCTGGCCAAGAGCATGGGCCTGCTGGATACGCGCATTGCGCTGATCATCATCTACACCCTGATCAACCTGCCGATCGTGGTGTGGATGGTTTACACCTACTTCAAGGACATTCCCAAGGACATCCTCGAAGCCGCCCGCCTGGATGGCGCCACTCTGTGGCAGGAAATGGTCCGCGTACTGCTGCCGATCGCCAAGGGCGGCCTGGCGTCCACGGTGTTGCTGTCGTTGATCCTGTGCTGGAACGAGGCGTTCTGGTCGCTGAACCTGACTTCGTCCAGCGCCGCGCCGCTGACCGCGTTGATCGCCTCCTACTCCAGCCCTGAAGGCTTGTTCTGGGCCAAATTGTCCGCCGTCTCGACCCTGGCCTGCGCGCCGATCCTGATCTTCGGCTGGATCAGCCAGAAACAGCTGGTGCGCGGTTTGTCCTTCGGCGCCGTGAAGTAACGGCTGCCTAATAAAAAATTCAAAGCGGAGGCCCATCCCATGGCCAACCTGAAAATCAAGAATCTGCAAAAAGGCTTCGAAGGCTTTTCCATCATCAAGGGCATCGACCTGGAAGTGAACGACAAGGAATTCGTAGTATTCGTCGGCCCCTCGGGCTGCGGTAAGTCCACGCTGCTGCGCCTGATCGCGGGCCTTGAAGAAGTCAGCGAAGGCACCATCGAGCTGGATGGCCGCGACATCACCGAAGTCACCCCGGCCAAGCGTGACCTGGCCATGGTGTTCCAGACCTACGCGTTGTACCCGCACATGAGCGTGCGCAAGAACATGTCGTTTGCGCTGGACCTGGCCGGTATCGACAAGAAGCTGGTGGAGAGCAAGGTCAGCGAAGCGGCGCGCATTCTCGAGCTGGGCCCGTTGCTGGAGCGTAAGCCCAAGCAGCTGTCCGGTGGGCAGCGTCAGCGTGTGGCGATCGGCCGCGCGATTGTGCGTAACCCGAAGATATTCCTGTTCGATGAGCCGCTGTCCAACCTCGACGCCGCCCTGCGCGTGCAGATGCGCCTGGAGCTGGCGCGCCTGCATAAAGAGCTGCAGGCGACCATGATCTACGTGACCCACGACCAGGTTGAAGCCATGACCCTGGCCGACAAGGTCGTGGTGTTGAACAGCGGCCGTATCGAGCAAGTCGGTTCGCCACTGGAGCTGTACCACCAGCCCGCCAACCTGTTTGTCGCGGGTTTCCTCGGCACGCCGAAGATGGGCTTCCTCAAGGGCACGGTCACCCGTATCGAAAGCCAAGGCTGCGATGTGCAGTTGGACGCTGGCACCACCATCAGCCTGCCGTTGAGCGGTGCCAGCTTGAGCGTCGGCAGTGCGGTGACCCTGGGCATCCGCCCTGAGCACCTGGAAATCGCCGCACCGGGGCAAACCACCCTGACCGTCACCGCCGATGTCGGCGAACGCCTGGGCAGCGACACCTTCTGCCACGTCATTACCGCCAACGGCGAGCCGCTGACCATGCGGATTCGTGGCGATATGGCCAGCCAGTACGGCGAGACGCTGCACCTGCACCTGGACCCGGCGCACTGCCATCTGTTCGACACCGACGGTGTTGCCGTGGCCCGCCCACTGCGCGCTGCCGCCTGATCTCGCGAGTATTCCGTCATGAAGCTGAATAAACAGAACCTCACCCAGTTGGCACCGCAAGTGAAGCTGCCAACCTATGCGATTGCCAGCACGTCCCAGGGCATTGCGCACATCGGTGTCGGCGGCTTTCACCGCGCGCACCAGGCGTATTACACCGATGCGCTGATGAACACGGGCGAAGGCCTGGACTGGAGCATCTGTGGCGTCGGCCTGCGTAGTGAGGACCGCAAGGCGCGTGACGATCTGGCTGGCCAGGACTACCTGTTCACCCTGTATGAGCTGGGCGACACCGACGACACCGAGGTGCGCGTGATCGGTTCGATCAGCGACATGCTGCTGGCTGAAGACGGCGCCCAGGCGCTGATCGACAAACTGGCCAGCCCGCAGATTCGCATCGTCTCGCTGACCATCACCGAAGGCGGCTACTGCATCGACGACAGCAATGGCGAGTTCATGGCCCACTTGCCGCAGATCCAGCACGACCTGGCGCACCCCACGTCACCGACAACCGTATTTGGCTTTATCTGCGCCGCCCTGACCAAACGCCGCGCCGCCGGCATCCCGGCGTTTACCGTGATGTCCTGCGATAACCTGCCGCACAATGGCGCTGTCACGCGCAAAGCGCTGCTGGCCTTCGCCGCCCTGCACAATGGCGAGTTGCATGACTGGATCAAGGCCAATGTGAGCTTCCCGAATGCCATGGTCGACCGCATCACGCCCATGACCAGCACCGCCCACCGCCTGCAACTGCACGACGAACACGGCATCGACGATGCCTGGCCCGTGGTGTGCGAACCCTTCGTGCAGTGGGTGCTGGAGGACAAATTCGTCAACGGACGCCCGGCCTGGGAAAAGGTCGGCGTGCAGTTCACCGATGACGTCACGCCTTATGAAGAAATGAAGATCGGCCTGCTCAATGGCAGTCATTTGGCACTGACCTACCTGGGCTTTCTCAAGGGCTATCGGTTTGTTCACGAGACCATGAACGATCCGGTGTTTGTCGCTTACATGCGTGCCTATATGGACCTTGATGTCACGCCGAACCTGGCGCCGGTACCGGGTATTGATCTGACGGACTATAAGCAGACCTTGGTGGATCGCTTCTCCAATCAGGCGATTGCCGATCAATTGGAGCGCGTGTGCTCGGACGGCTCGTCGAAGTTTCCCAAGTTCACCGTCCCAACCATTAACCGGTTGATCGCCGATGGCCGCGAGACCGAGCGCGCCGCGTTGGTGGTGGCGGCCTGGGCGCTGTATTTGAAAGGTGTGGATGAGAACGGGGAGAGCTACAAGATCCCGGATCCGCGGGCTGAGTTTTGCCAGGGACTGGTGAGTGATGACGCGCTGATCAGCAAACGCCTGTTGGGGGTGGAAGAGATTTTTGGTACAGCTATTCCCAACTCGCCTGCGTTTGTGGCAGCTTTCGAGCGGTGCTTTGTCAGCTTGCGTGACAACGGTGTCACCGCAACACTGCAACACCTACTCAAGAAACCGGCTCCCACATTTTGACCGGGTTACCACTCAAACAATAATACTGCTGAGCAAAAATCCTCATGACCCAGCAAAACCTGTTTCTCGGCATCGACTGCGGCACCCAGGGCACCAAAGCCATCGTCCTCGACGCCTCCAGCGGCAGGGTGCTGGGACTCGGCGCAGCGGCGCACACGCTGATCAGCGGCGCCAATGGCCGTCGCGAACAGCACACCCAGGAATGGCTGGACGCTTTCACCGAGGCCACCCACCGCGCCCTGCAACAGGCCGGTGTGGATGGCCAGGACATCCTCGGCATCGGTGTTTCCGGCCAGCAACATGGCCTGGTGCTGCTGGACGAGAAAGGTCAGGTGCTGCGCCCGGCCAAGTTGTGGTGCGACACCGAAACGGCGCCGGAGAACGACCGCCTGCTGCACCACCTCGGTGGCGAAAGTGGTTCGCTGGAACGCCTCGGCGTGGCGGTTGCGCCGGGCTACACCGTGTCCAAGCTGCTGTGGACCCGCGAACAGCATCCGGACATTTTCGCGCGCATCGCGCACATCCTGCTGCCCCACGACTACCTCAACTACTGGCTGACCGGTCGCGCGGTCGCGGAATACGGCGATGCGTCCGGTACGGGGTATTTCAACGTGCGCAGCCGTGAGTGGGATGTGGCGCTGCTCAAGCACATCGACCCGAGCGGTCGCCTGGAACACGCCTTGCCGGAACTGATCAAGGCCGATCGACCCGTCGGCACTCTCTTGCCCGCTATCGCCGAACGCCTGGGCATCAACCCCAACGCCATTGTCTCGAGCGGCGGCGGCGACAATATGATGGGCGCCATCGGCACCGGCAACATTGCCCCAGGCGTGATCACCATGAGCCTGGGTTCGTCGGGCACCGTGTATGCGTTCGCCGACCAGCCTAACGTGAGCCCGCAGGCGTCGGTCGCCACGTTCTGCTCGTCCAGCGGCGGCTGGTTGCCACTGATCTGCACCATGAACCTGACCAATGCCACCGGGGTAATCCGCGAGCTCTTCGACCTCGACCTGGCCGCGTTCAATGCGTTGGTCGAACACGCCCCTGTCGGGGCCGAGGGCGTGAGCATGCTGCCCTTCCTCAACGGCGAACGCGTGCCCGCCCTGCCCCACGCTACGGGGAGCCTGCATGGCCTGACCATGACCAACCTGACCCGCGCCAACCTGTGTCGCGCGGTGGTCGAGGGCACCACCTTCGGCCTGCGCTACGGCCTCGACCTGCTGCGCCAGACCGGCCTGCAAAGCCACAGCATCCGCCTGATCGGCGGCGGTTCGAAAAGCCCTGTGTGGCGGCAGATGGTCGCCGATATCATGAACACTGAAGTGATCTGCACTGAACAAAGCGAAGCCGCCGCCCTGGGCGCGGCGATCCAGGCGGCGTGGAGTCAATCCGGCGAACCCCTGGCCAGCCTGTGCGACAAATGCGTGAGCGTCGACCCGGCCAGCCGGACCCTCCCGGTGGCGGCCAATGTCAGCGCCTATCAACAGGCATACGAGCGCTATCAGCAGCTTGTGGCAACCCTTTAAGAGCGAACGACTATGTATCTGGTGTGTGGCGAAGCGCTGTTTGATTTTTTCAGCGAAGAAGATGCCAGCGGGCAGGCTTCCAAGGTCAATTACAAGGCGATTGCCGGCGGTTCGCCGTTCAACGTCGCCGTCGGGTTGCGTCGCCTGGGTATCGAAGCCGGGCTGTTTGGCGGTTTATCCAGCGACTTCCTGGGGCGTCGCTTGTTGCAGGTGCTCAAGGATGAAGGCGTGAGCGAGCAGTTCCTGGTGGAATTTGCCGCGCCGACGACCTTGTCGATGGTCGCCGTCGGCGCCAATGGCTCACCGCAGTACAACTTCCGCGGCGAAGGCTGTGCCGATCGATTGTTGGAAATCGCCCACCTGCCGGAGTTGGGCGATGACATTCGCGGCCTGCATATCGGCTCCTTCTCGCTGGTGGTGCAGCCGATTGGCGACACCCTGCTGAGCCTGGTCAAACGCGAAAGCGGCAAGCGCCTGATCAGCCTCGACCCCAACGTGCGGCTCAACCCGCAACCGGACCTCCAACTGTGGCGCGACCGTGTCGCCGAGCTGGCCAAGCATGCCGACCTGATCAAAGTCAGCGATGAAGACCTGCACCTGCTCTACCCCGACCAGTCGCCCGAGAGCGTGCTGCAGGGCTGGCTGCAACATCGTTGTCAGTTAGTGTTCCTGACACGCGGTGGCGATGGCGCCAGCGTATTCAGCCGTCAGCATGGCACCTGGTCTGCACCCGCAGTCAAGGTTGTGATGGCCGACACGGTGGGCGCCGGCGATACCTTCCAGGCTGCCTTGATTGCCTGGCTGACCGAGCATCAGCTGGATTCAGTGCAAGGCCTGCAACAGCTCACGCGCGCGCAGATTGATGCCATGCTGGGTTTCGCCATTCGCGCCGCTGCCCTGACCTGTGCCAAGACCGGGCCCGACCTGCCGTATCGCGAGCAGCTCTGATGAAGGTTTTGTCAGCCAAGTAACCATTAATCGATGGTTAATCCCGCAAGTCGACAGGCAAGTCGTACCCACTTGCGCAGAACCCCTATGACACTACGCACTTTAATGCTCGGCAGCGCTTTGGCGCTGGCCGCAGCCTCAGGCCTGGCCCAGGCCGACGATCAACCCGCCACTGCCAAACCCGTGCCTTACCAGTACGGTATGCCGATGAATATCGACAAGGTCCTGGCGATGAACGAAACCCCGACCGACGAATGAAAAGTCATCAAGGCCGATATCAAGTTTTTGGATAAGGCGGGCAAAGTCGAAGACGTGAGCTACCGAAAAATGTCCGATGCCTGCGACGTCCAAAACTGAGACGTTAAGACAACTGGGCGATACCGTGGGAAAGCCACCAGTAAACATGTAGGAAATACCCCAGAAACTCCCATTTAATCAATGATTAAGGTGGAGAGACAACAGTGAGACCAACCGCATTTCCAAGGCTATTGGCTAAAGGGGCGGTCACCGCTTCATCGCGTTGATGGACCGGACCACTGACGGAGAATCCTCATGAACATGCACAGCGTATTCCTGCTCGGCTGCACCTTGGCGCTCACCACCCTGTCGGCAATGGCACAGGCTGAAACAAAACCCGTGCCGTATCACTACGGCATGCCCATGGACATTCAGAAAGTGATTGCCATGACCGAGCCCCAGACCAATGACTGCAAGCTCATCGAAGCCCAGATCAAGTTCTTGGACAAAGCCGGTGAACTGCACTATGTGAGCTACAAAAAAATGTCCGAGGCTTGCCTGTTCCAAAACTGAGCAGGCTGCAGATAAGGGCGGCGTAATGCGTCAACAGGGGATATCCTTGCGCGCTCGTCAAACGGCTGAAAGGATTCGCCATGCAACTGCGCTTTCACACGCTCGCCCTCTGTACCGCCTTGCTCTGCTTCGCCCTGGCCTTGATATGGGGCCTGCGCCCCGAATGGATGTTGTGGCTGTGGAGCGTGGAGTACGCCAGCCCCACGGGCCTGGTTGCCCGACGTAACGCGGCGCTGTTCCTGGCCATCGGCGTGATGTTTTATCTCGCTCGCTATGCACCGCCCTCCCATACGCGACGCGCCATGACCACCGGTTTTATCACCGGATGCCTGGTGTTGGCGGCGCTGGGGTTCAGTGAATGGATAAACGGCAATGCCGGACCCGGCATTCTGCTGGCGGTGGGAACGGAAACCGTATTGGGCCTGGCGTTTATCCAGGCCCACAGGTCTGCGGTCGTCCAACCTCAGGCGTCCCGTTAGTTGTAGCTTCGCCCTGCCACTTGTTTCAGGACGGGTGCCTGGGTGTGCTTGAGGTCTTCACGCAAACCGGTGATCAGGTTGCAGATGGCTCGGCTGCTGTCGAGTTTGTCAGCGTTTATGCCTTTGACTTCCAAATCCACCCGATCACGGTCGCGGTCGTCATAGACTTTGATCGTCAGCGAAGCATCTTCGGCTTTGGTGCATTCACACCGTTTGGGCAGGAAACTTCCTTCAATAATGCTGCGAAGTTCTAATTCCGAAAGCATGGTCAACCTCTCCTTTCTTGCGACTGCCAACAGATTGTTGTGAATCCGGCGAGCGCCTGCCCGCCGCGCCTTACCGACCTTGGAAGACGCTTACTGCACCCAAGCCTACTCGGCAAACTCCAACCTCGTTGTAACGATTCCTCATAAGCAGGCGTCGATTTCATATAACTAAAACTTGAACTTATAGAGGCTGTTAAATAATCATCGAACGGCTTCGATTAAACGTTTAACCCGCTACGTTGTGGAAGACAGCGCCGTGCGCGATCACCCTTTCAGCAACATATCGCAAACCATCAACGTTGATATTGGCTCCAGAATTAATCGCCACCAGCGTCTGCCCGCGCACGCCACGTTCAGCAACGTGCTTGCAAATCCCCGCTACCGCCAAAGCGCCTGAAGGCTCGGTGATAGAGCGCGTATCGTCGTAGATCAGCTTAATTGCGCTGCAGAGTTCGTCATTACTCACGGTGATGACCTCATCCACCCAGTCCCGGCAGATTTCAAACCCATAGGCGCCGACCTGCGCCACTGCCGTGCCGTCGGCGAACCCGTCAACGCTGGGCAGCACCACCCGCTCATCGGCCCGCAGCGCCGCCAACAAGCAACTGGAGCCCTCGGGCTCGACGCCGATGATGCGCACTTCGGGGCGCAGGTATTTGACGTAGGCCGCCACGCCAGCGATCAAGCCACCGCCCCCAACCGGCACGAAGATCGCGCTCAACGAGCCTTGCTGCTGGCGCAGGATTTCCATGGCCACGGTGCCCTGGCCGGCGATCACCTCCGGGTCATCGAAAGGCGAAACGAAGGTGCACCCGGATGAATCGGCCAACTGCAGCGCGTGGGCCAGGGCAAAGGGGAAATTCGCCCCGTGCAGCACCACTTCGGCGCCCCGTGAACGTACACCCACTACTTTCAACTCCGGCGTGGTGCTCGGCATGACGATCCGCGCCTGGATCCCCAACGCCTTTGCTGCGAGCGCTACGCCCTGAGCATGATTGCCCGCGGAGGCCGTGATCACGCCACGCGCCTTTTGCTCAGGCGTGAGCTGCACCAACTTGTTGTAGGCGCCACGGATTTTGAAGGAAAAGGTCGGTTGCAGGTCTTCACGCTTGAGTAGCACCTGGTTACCCAACAACGCTGACAACGCCGGGGCGGCCTGCAAGGGCGTGCGCACCGCCAAGTCATACACCGGGGCGGCGAGAATCTTCTTCACATAATGTTCAAGCAGGCCCGGGTCGGCGGTGTGAGGCGCGGTACAGGTGCTCATAGGTATCTCCTGGCTTCTTGTAAAGGGCCCGGGAGACGGAAAAACAAAACCCGCCTCTAGGGCGGGTATGGGTACAGCCGTGCGCTATCCCGCCAAATGAGGAACGGCGGTAATAATAATGTTCTGCTGGCTGCACACGGTTTGAAAGGTCATGTGGCGAAACTAACCGGCGGCCCGTGACTTCGTCAATGATGAAGCACCATTTAGCATCCGGGGCTTTACGATGGATATACGAAACATATACGATTTGTATATTCATACCGCACAGTGAACATCATGGGCATCGTCAAGATCACCGACCAACTGCACGAACAACTGCGCCTGGCCAGCGCCGCGATGGACCGCTCCATCAACGCCCAGGCCGAGTTCTGGATCAAGATCGGCCTGCTTGCCGAACTCAACCCCAACCTGCCCTACAACGCGTTGATCAACAAATTGTTGCTCGACAAGCCCGACCTGATACGGGGGCGCACTTGATGATCAAGACTGCCCCGCAACTGGCCGTGATGCGTGAAGCCGGACGCCTGCTGGCACAGGTCTTCAGCATGCTCGACGGCTTTGTCGCCGCCGGCCGCTCTACCCTGGAGCTGGACAGCGCCGTCGAAGCCTTCATTCGCAATGAGCTCAAGGCCCGCCCTGCCAGCCTTGGCCAGTATGACTACCCCTTCTCCATCAACACGTCGATCAACGAGGTGGTGTGCCACGGCATGCCCAGCGCCAAGGAGATTCTCAAGGACGGCGACATCATCAACATCGACATCACCCTGGAAAAAGGCGGTTTTATCGCCGACTCCAGCAAGATGTACATGATCGGCACCGTCGCCCCCAAAGCGCGGCGCCTGGTGGAAATGACCTTTGAGGCCATGTGGGCCGGCATCCGCCAGGTCAAGCCCGGCGCCCGCCTGGGCGATATCGGCCATGCCATCCAGAGCCACGCGCAAGCCAACGGCTACAGCGTGGTCCGCGAGTACTGCGGCCACGGCATTGGTCGGCAGATGCATGAAGAACCGCAGATCCTGCACTTCGGCCGCCCCGGCACCGGGTTGGAACTGCGCGAAGGCATGGTGTTTACCATTGAGCCGATGCTCAACCAGGGCAGCAGTAAAGTGCGCAGCCTGAAGGATGGCTGGACCGTGGTGACCAAGGACAACAGCCTGTCGGCGCAGTGGGAACATACCGTGGCGGTGACAGCGGATGGCTTCGAAGTCCTGACCCTGCAAACCCCCTCCTGAACCAAACGGGCGGCGCTTGCCATCGGTCAGCTCAAAGCGCTGGATCATCGCCGGGTCACCAGCCCTGGCTCTGTATGAACGCAAGGGTTACCGGCGATTTGCGCTGACCAACGACTATTACGAAGACCACACTGCGGCCCAGCGCGCGGCAGCCCGCTCATTACAAAAGCCTGCGTACCCTGAAGGATCCGTTAAGCCACCTGTTTGAGTGCAGCCTTGGCCTCCAGCTCGCGCACCAAAGGCAACACGCGTTTGCCGAAGTACTCGACTTCTTGCTGGAAGTGCAGGAACCCCGCGAGCACCAGGTCCACACCGACCGCCTTGAGCGCAACGATGCGTTCGGCGATCTGCTGCGGGGTGCCGATCAGGTCGGTCTTGAAGCCGTCGTTGTACTGCACAAGGTCTTCAAAGCTGGACTTGGCCCAGTTGCCCTCGCCTTCGGGTGAAGCCTTGCCGGCCTGTTTGGCCGCGTCACCAAAGGCATTCACCGCTTCCGGGTCGGCCTTGTCGATGATCTCCGCCAGCACCGCGCGGGCTTCTTCCTCAGTGTCACGGGCGATCACGAAAGCGTTGACGCCGACCTTGACCGAATGGTTATTCGCCGCTGCCTTGGCGCGGATGTCATCGACCTGAGCCTTGATGCCTTCTGGGGTATTGCCATTGGTGAAGTACCAGTCCGAGACCCGCGCGGCCATGTCCCGCGCCGCCCGTGAACTGCCGCCCTGGAACACCTCCGGCTGACCGATGGGCTTGGGCTTGAGGGTGTAATTGTTGAAGCGGTAAAAGTCGCCCTTGAAGGTGAAATCGTCCTGGGTCCAGATGCCTTTGAGGGCGCGAATGAATTCTTCGGAGCGGCGATAGCGCTCATCGTGCTCCAGCCAGTGCTCGCCGATGGCCTGGAACTCGCCCTTGAACCAACCGCTGACGATATTCACCGCGATACGGCCGTTGGTGAGCTGGTCGATGGTCGCCAGTTGCTTGGCCGCCAGCGCCGGCTGCCACGGGCCGGGCAGGATCGCGGCGATCACTTTGAGTGTGGTGGTCGCGGCCAGCAGCGCATGGCTGAACGCCACGGATTCGTGCTGGTTCTCGGCGCCGTAGCCGGCGGTGAAGCGGATCTGGGTCAGGCCATACTCGAAGCCCGCGGCTTCGGCCAGTTGCGCCAGTTTGCGGTTGTAGTCGATCCCCCAATCGGTACGTTGCTCGATCTTGCTGACCACTAACCCACCACTGACGTTGGGCACCCAATAGGCAAATTTCACGGCTTGCTGACTCATCAATCGGTACCTCGCACAAAAGGATGTACCGAACGCTTGAGCACCAAGCGTGCCAGGCCGGGGAAACGCCCAGGCCAAGGGGGTTGCCGCCAATGCTGGGGGCAGAGGCCAATGTTGCGGATTGCGCAGGTTTGTCGATCAGCTGTTGCCAGGGCAACAGTGCATCAGGGCTTTTTTCAGCAAATACGAGCGCCGGCACCCGGCACGGAGTGTGCAATCACCCCGGTACTGATCACTGCCCAGGAACCTTGCCCATGAGCGACCACCACGTCATCAACCCACTGTCCATTGGCGTCGACTACCCCACGTTAGCCGCGCGATTCCGACCGATCTTCCAGCGCATCGCCGATGGCGCGGTAGAGCGCGAACACACGCGCACCCTGCCCCATGAACCCATCCAGTGGCTCAAAGAGGCCGGTTTTGGCGCGGTACGGGTGCCGGTGGAATACGGCGGTGGTGGTGCTTGCCTGCCGCAGTTGTTCGAATTGCTGATCGAGCTGGCAGAAGCCGACTCCAACGTGCCCCAGGCCCTGCGCGGGCATTTCGCCTTTGCCGAAGACCGCCTGAACGCGCCACCCAGTGCTGGCCGTGACCTGTGGTTCAAGCGCTTTGTGGAAGGCGATATCGTCGGCTGCGCCTGGACCGAAATCGGCGTTGATCCAGCGGGCTACCAGTGAATTGTTCAACGCACTGGGGGCTTCGGATGTGCGTCAGGGTAAAGCGCTGGATCGGCATTGGCGTAATGCGCGGACGGTGTCGTCGCATAATCCGGTGATCTATAAGGCGCGGGTTGTGGGGGACTGGGTGATCAATGGGGCTGAGCCGCCGTTTGTTTGGCAGATTGGGAATGGCCCGGGCCGGGGTTGAGTCCGTGGGTAACCCGGCAGGACGCCGGGTTAGCCGTGACCCAAATAACGGATATACCCCCCCCCAATCAGAACGCGAGCTTGTAACCAATTGCCATCAACATAACCGCCAAGCACGGCCGCAATACCCCGTCCGGCAGCTTGCCCGTCATATGGCTACCCACGTAAATCCCCGGCAACGACCCCATCAACAAAAACCCCAACAAATGCCAGTCCATGTTCCCCATGCTGGCATGCCCCAACCCCGCCACCAGGGTCAGAGGCACGGCGTGGGCGATCTCGGTCCCCACCAGCCGCCGCGTGGCCAGGAACGGGTACAGAATAAACAACGCCACAGTCCCCAGAGCACCCGCGCCGATGGACGTCAGCGCAACCATGGTGCCCAGAACAGCGCCGGTCACCACCGTCAGCATGTTCAGGTTGCGCGGGCTCATGTGATAGTCATCACCGGCATGCCGCTGGGCAAAAGCCAACAGGCTTTTCTTGAACAGAATCGCCAGGGCCGTCAGCAGCAACACCACACCGAGGGCTTGCTTGATCACCGCGTTCATCGCGCTGGGGTCGGTGTGCAGGCTGGCCAGGAACCACAGGGTCAGCAACACCGCAGGCACGCTGCCCAGGGTCAGCCAACCGGTGATGGTCCAGTCGATGTTCTTGTTCTTGCTGTGCACCAGCACCCCACCGGACTTTGTGATGGCGGCGTACAACAAGTCGGTGCCCACGGCCGTCGCCGGGTTGATGCCAAACCACAGCAGGATCGGGGTCATCAACGAGCCCCCACCCACCCCCGTCATGCCCACGATAAAACCTACGATCAGGCCGGCAATCACAAAACCAACATTACCCACTTCCATCAACGCTACCTGCGGCCTTGTAAATTTCTGGCCGCAGGATAGCGATTTTTCTTATAACGACTTATATCAATATGATCTGACTTTATGCCTTTTATGGCAGGCGATGACAGGCATAGGCCTGGGTCTGATACGGGAAGGCGATGGTGTCCCGCCCGCGCAAGTCGGGATGGGTGTCGACCAAGGTGCGCAATTGCGCGGTAACGCTGGCCTTTTCTGCGGCTGGGAGCGCCGCGATAAAGCTCACTGACAGAAAGCGATCCATGACCACTTCCTGAGGGCTGCCGACGTGGCTGTACGAAAAACAGGTGACTTCAGGATCGGAAAAATACTTGCCAGTGAAAGCTTCACGCCAACGCCCGCTATGAAAGCGCGGGGTGTCGCCTTCGTACGGTGTGATTATTTCGGTGATTGCCGCCACCCAGCCCACCGATTCGTCGCGCACATTCCACACCAGCCCCAAGCGCCCTCCGGGCTTGAGTACGCGATGGATCTCCGACAATGCGGCCTCGGTGGAGAACCAATGGAAGGCTTGCGCACAGACCAGTGCATCGGCGCTGGCGGACGCCAGGGGGATGGCTTCGGCAGTGCCGCTCACCAGGCGCACGCCCGGTAGCAGCTTAGCCAGTTGCGCGCCCATCGCCGCCAGCGGCTCGACGGCAATCAGCGCTGGCGCCAGGGTGCTGAGCAAGCGCGTGAATTTGCCGGTGCCGGCACCTAGGTCAATCACTGTCGACTGCGCATCAATGCGCAGGCTTTGAGTGAGCCAGCCAGTGAGTTGCCTGGGGTAATTCGGCCGGCCCTGGGCGTAAGTGACGGCCTGGGTGGAGAAACCTTGTTGAGCAGACACGTGGACGCCAGTCATTGCCAATCTCTCCTCAGGGGTAAAACGGGGGCACAGTGTGCGCCCTCAAACATTTATTTTCTAATCCGTGCATCCAATCCTGCGCAAGCTGGGTAGTCCTTTCAGTCACCCCGCTGTTTTACTGAAATGGAGAAACACCCATGAACGCTAAAGCACTGTTCTGCCTCACCGCCCTGCTGGCTGCCGCACCCGCTGCCTTCGCCCAGACCGGCTTGCCGGACAGCATCAAGGTACCGGACGGCCACAAGGTAGCGCTGGAAACCACCGGTGTCGGCGAAATCACTTACGAGTGCCGCGACAAAGCCAACGCCGCCGGCCAGACCGAGTGGACCTTCGTCGGCCCCAAGGCCGTGTTGAATGACCGCAGCGGCAAGCAAGTCGGCACCTATTTCGGCCCGCCTGCCACCTGGCAAGCCAAGGACGGTTCAAAAATCACCGGCACTCAGTTGGCCGTGGCGCCGTCGGGTGCGGGCAACCTGCCGTACCAATTGGTCAAGGCCAACCCGGCTGAAGGCAAGGGCGCGATGAGCGGTGTGAGTTACATCCAGCGGGTTGCCCTCCAAGGCGGCGTGGCGCCGAGCAGCGCGTGCACGGCGGCCAACAAGGGCAAGCAGGAAGTGGTGAAGTACCAGGCCGACTACATTTTCTGGGCGGCCAACTGAGCAAAGTCGGCTACGCTGCCCCCAATGCCGATCGTTGGGGGGAGCACCACGTGTTTGATTACGAAGCCTGTCTGCAATCCTGTGCCCGTGGCGATCAACGCGCCTTGCGCCAGCTTTATGAGCAGGACAGCAGCCGTTTGCTCGGCGTGGCGTTGCGCATCGCCAGGGACAAGCCCCTTGCTGAAGACATCGTGCATGACGCGTTTATCAAGATCTGGCGCGGTGCCGGCAGTTTCGACCCCAGTCGCGGTTCGGCGCGTGGCTGGGTGTTCAGCGTGACCCGGCACGTGGCGCTCAACGTCGTGCGTAACCAGTACCGCGAAGTACCGTTGGGCGAAGAACACGAGCAAGTCGCTGCAACCGACACCTTTGAATTCAGCGCACGCACCGGGCAGGTTCACCTCTGCCTGGAGCAGCTCGACCCGGCCCGTCGCACCTGCATCCTGCATGCCTACGTCGACGGTTATTCCCACAGCGAAATCGCCCAGAAACTGGACACCCCACTGGGGACCGTCAAAGCCTGGATCAAACGTAGCCTCGCGGCGCTGCGGGAGTGCATGGCATGAGCAAACCACTGGACGAACTGGCCAGCGAATACGTACTGGGCACCCTGCTCGCCGAACAACGCGCCGAGGTGGAACAACGGCTCATGCACGACGCCGAATTACGCGCCGCAGTGGACGCCTGGGAACAGCGTCTGTTGCCGCTGACCGCCTTGGCGGAGCCCGTGCCACCCTCCTCTGAGTTGTGGCGGCGTATCGAACGCAACATCGCCAGCGCCCGCACGCACTGGTGGGACCTGCTGGCCGTGTGGCGCGGCCTGGCCGGCGCCGGGTTGCTGACTACGCTGGTCCTCGCCGGACTGCTGCTGACCCGCCCGCCCGCCGCCGAGCCGACTTTTGTGGTGGTGCTGGTGGCGCCGCAAAGCCAGGCCCCGGGCTGGGTGATCCAGGCCAGTGACAATCAGCAGATTCAGTTGATCCCGCTGCGCATGATGGAAGTGCCAACGGACAAGGCCCTGCAGTTCTGGACCAAGGGTGACGGTTGGCAGGGGCCGGTATCCCTGGGGCTGGTCAAACCCGGGCAAACGCTGTCGGTGCCGCTGGACAAGCTGCCGCCGCTTACGCAGAACCAGCTGTTCGAACTGACCCTGGAAGACCCGCGCGGCTCGCCGACCGGCAAACCCACCGGGCCGATCCAGGCGATTGGCCGCGCGGTCAAGGTGCTCTGATCAGGCGACGCTGGGCAACCACACGCGAAAGCGTGCACCGCCCAGCGGCGAAGCCAATGCCGTCAAGGTGCCGCCCTGGGCTTCCAGGGCGCGTCGGCTGATGGCCAGGCCCAGGCCAAAACCACCGGTGGCGCGGTCACGGCTGCGGTCCAAGCGGTAGAACGGCTCGAAGATGCGTTCGCGCTGGTCCGGCGGGATGCCGATGCCGTCGTCGTCCACCCAGATTTCACAGCCCTTGGGGCAGACCTTCACGCCGACCTGAATGCGTTTGTCGCAGTAACGCGTGGCATTGCGCAGCAGGTTCTGCAGCGCGCGGGCGGTGAGGCGCGGGTCGAGGCTGAAGCGCTCCACGGCGCAGTCGAGCGCTACATCGATGACGATCTCGGGGTTTTCCAGTTCGTCATCGACACTGCCCAGCACGCTGTCGATAAACTCGTCGAGCACCACCTCCACCCGCTCCGGCAATTGCGCCGGGTTTTGCAGGCGGCTGTAGGACAGCAGTTCCAGCACCAGTTCATCCAGCTCGCGGATATGCGCCACCAGGCTTTGCAAGCGTTCGCGGCTGGCCTCGGGCAAGTCTTCGGAGAGCGCCAGGGCCAGGCCGAAGTCCAGGCGCGTGAGCGGCGTGCGCAGTTCATGGGAGACGGCGTTGAGCAGGTCGCGTTGCTGATTGAGCAGGTGTTCGATGTCGTCGGCCATGGTGTCGAACACCGAAGCCAGGCTGCCGATGCTGGAGCTGGCCGGAATGCGCGTGCGTTCCGCCATATTGCCCTGGCCCAATTGCCCGGCGGTGCTTTTCAGGCGTTCCAGGTCGCGCCAGTGCGGGCGCAGCCACACCAATAGGCAGGCCAGCAGCGCCGCAACAATCAACACGTTGATCGCCCAATACAGCACGTTCATGTCCATCGGGTCAGGCGGTATCGTCAGCTTGACCACAAATTGCTCATTGATCGGAGTGCTGATTTGCTCCATCCAGCCCCATTCGCCCAGGCGCACTACCGACTTGCCCTGTTCCAATAGCTGTTCCTCAGCCGGGGTGTAGCTGGCGTCCTGGCGCAGCAGCAATTGAACGTTGAGTGGCGCGAATTCGCGGCCCAGTTGGTCGGTGACCTGTGACCAGCGCTCCACAGGTGCGCGCAGGTATTGTTTGACAATCAGCTTTTGCTGGCCGCGGGTCTGCTCGATGTTGTAATTCACGTAGCGGTGCTCGAACAGCTGGATCACCAGCGTGGGCACCAGGTAAATCGCCGCACTGTAGGTGACGATGGTGATCAGATAGAGGCGAAACAATACGCGAACCATCGATCAGCATTCCCACTCGGAACGGCTGAACAGGTAGCCTTTGCCCCACACCGTCTTGATCTTGCGCGCTTCACCGGCGTTGTCGTCAAACTTGCGGCGCAGCTTGGAAATGGCCACGTCCACCGAACGGTCGGTGCCGTTGAACTCGATACCGCGCAGGCGTTGCAAGATCTGGTCGCGGCTGAGCACCTCGCCGGCATGCCGGGCCAGCACCACCAGCAGGTTGTATTCGCCGCTGGACAACTCCACCGCCTGCTCGCGCCAGGTCACGGTGCGCTCCGACAGGTCGATGCACAGGTTGCCCATGACGACCTGGTCGTTGGCCGCCTGGGGTTCGGACAAGCTGCTGCGCCGCAGTAAAGTGCGGACACGGGCCAGTAGCACGCGCGGTTCACAGGGTTTGGTCACGTAGTCGTCGGCGCCCATTTCCAGGCCCAGCACCTGATCGTGGCTGTCATCCCGCGCCGTGAGCATCAGGATCGGCAAGCCCGCCGAGTCGGCGCGCAGCAAGCGGCATACTTGCAGGCCGTCGAGGCCGGGCAGCATCAGATCGAGGATCACCAGGTCCGGCGGATTCAAGCGTGCGCGCTCACGCACATGGTCGCCACGACTGAGCACGCTGACGTGGTAGCCATTGCGCTCCAGGTAGCTGGCAATCAGCTCGGAGAGTGCGGCGTCGTCTTCCACCAGGAGGATGTTGGGCATGAAGGTGTTTCCAGAAAATACATTTATTGGTCGTACATAAATCCAATGTGGGAGCGGGCTTGCTCGCTCCCACATTGGATCTTCGGCGTATGTAGGGCTGTGCAAGGATATACGCCCAACGCTCACAACGCGCCGCACCTTACATTTCTTCACAGACGCGCTACACAGCTTCACAGCACCACGGCGCGGGTGACTTTAGGATGCGCCAGTCAATATTGGGATAAGAGCATGTCGAAGAATCTGTTTGCGCCGTTTTGCCTGCTGGCCCTCACCCTTGCCCTTAGCGCGTGTGACAACTCCGCCACCGAAGCGCCGCAAATGCCCCTGGCCAAAGTGCGCATCGAAACCCTTGAAGCCAAGCCCCTGTCGATCACCAGCGAACTGAGCGGGCGCATTGCCGCGCCGCGTATCGCTGAAGTGCGCGCACGGGTCGCGGGTGTGGTGACGCAGCGGGTGTTCAAGGAAGGTCGTGACGTGAAACAGGGTGATGTGCTGTTTCGCATTGACCCGGCGCCCTTCAAGGCCGACCTCGACAGCGCCCAGGCCAACCTGAGCAAAGCCGAGGCGAATGCCTTCCAGGCGCGCTTGCAAGAGCAGCGCTACAGCCAGTTAGTGGAAGGCAACGCCATCAGCGGCCAGGACTACGACAATGCTCGCGCCGCCGTGCGCCAGACGAACGCCGACGTCGCCGCCAACAAGGCGGCCGTCGAGCGGGCCAAATTGAACCTGGGCTACGCCACCGTGACCGCGCCAATTTCGGGGCGTATCGGCCGTGCGCTGGTCACCGAGGGTGCCCTGGTCGGCCAGAATGAGGCCACACCGCTGGCGATCATCCAGCAATTGGACCCGATCCACGCCGACCTCACCCAGTCAAACCGCGAGCTGAATGACCTGCGCCGCGCCTTCCGTGCCGGCAGCTTGAAGCAGGTCGGCCAGGACCAGGCCAAGGCCACGTTGATCGAGGACGACGGCAGCCTCTACCCGTTGCCGGGCAAATTGCTGTTTGCCGAGATCAGCGTCGACCCTGGCACCGGCCAGATCATCCTGCGCAGTGAATTCCCCAACCCGGACCTCGACCTGCTGCCCGGCAGCTTTGTGCGGGTGCGCCTGGAGCAAGCCATCGACAAGCAAGGCATCAGCGTGCCGCAACGCGCCATTACCCGTGACAGCGCTGGCATCCCGATGGTGCTGCTGTTGGACGCCGAGCAGACCGTCAGCCAGCAGCCCGTAGAGCTGGGCGCGGTGATCAATGATCGCTGGATTGTCAGCAGTGGCCTCAAGCCCGGTGACCGCATCGTCGTCGAAGGCCTGCAACACGCGCGCCCCGGTGAAAAAGTCGAAGTAGATGACAGCCCGACGCCCCTCGCCCAGGCTCCCGGCCAATAAGGATCATTGACAATGCCGCAGTTTTTTATTGACCGCCCGATCTTCGCCTGGGTGGTCGCTCTGTTTATCCTGCTTGCCGGTTTGCTGGCAATCCCGCAACTGCCGGTGGCGCAGTACCCCAACGTCGCGCCGCCGAAAGTCGAAATCTACGCGGTATACCCCGGCGCTTCGGCCCAGACCCTGGATGAGAGCGTGGTCAGCCTGATCGAGCAAGAGCTCAACGGCGCCGATCACCTGCTGTATTTCGAGTCCCAGAGCAGCTTGGGTTCGGCGACCATCACCGCGACCTTCCAGCCGGGCACCAACCCGGAAATGGCCCAGGTGGATGTGCAGAACCGCCTGAAAGCGGTCGAGCCACGCCTGCCGCAAGCGGTGACCCAGCAAGGCTTGCAGGTGGAGAAAGTCTCGGCCGGCTTCCTGTTGCTGGTGACCCTCACCTCCAGCGACGGCAAGCTCGATGATGTAGCGCTCAGCGATTACCTGGCGCGCAACGTGATGAACGAACTCAAGCGCCTCGACGGTGTGGGCAAGGCCCAGCTGTATGGCGCCGAACGTGCCATGCGGATCTGGATCGACCCGCAGAAGCTGATCGGTTTCAACCTGACCCCGGCCGATGTGAACGCCGCGATCAGCGCGCAAAACGCCCAGGTATCCGCGGGCAGCATCGGTGACTTGCCGGGCACCAACACCCAGGAAATCACTGCCGCGATCCTGGTCAAGGGCCAGCTGTCCACGCCGGCCGAGTTCGCCGATATTGTGCTCAAGGCCAATCCCGACGGTTCCACCGTGCGCATCGGCGATGTGGCGCGGGTGGAAGTCGGCAGCCAGGAATACCAGTTCTCCACGCGCCTGAATGGCAAACCGTCGACAGCGGTCAGCGTGCAGCTGGCACCTGGCGCCAATGCGCTGAACACCGCAACCCTGGTGCGCGCAAAGATGGACGAACTGTCGCGCTACTTCCCGGCCAATGTTGAGTACAAGATCCCGTACGACACCTCGCCGTTCGTCAAAGTCTCGATCACCAAAGTGGTCTACACCCTGCTCGAAGCGATGGCGCTGGTGTTCGCGGTGATGTTTTTGTTCCTGCAGAACGTGCGCTACACCCTGATCCCGACGCTGGTGGTGCCGATTGCGCTGATGGGCACCTTCGCCACCATGTTGTTGCTGGGGTTTTCGATCAACGTGCTGACCATGTTCGGCATGGTGTTGGCCATCGGTATCCTGGTGGACGACGCGATTGTGGTGGTGGAGAACGTCGAGCGGATCATGGCCACTGAGGGGTTGTCACCCAAGGAAGCGACGCGCAAGGCCATGGGCCAGATCACCGGCGCCATCATCGGCATCACCCTGGTGCTGGTGGCGGTGTTCCTGCCGATGGCCTTTATGGCGGGTTCGGTGGGGGTGATCTACCAGCAGTTCTCGTTGTCGATGGCGGTATCGATCCTGTTCTCGGCGTTCCTCGCCCTGACCTTGACCCCGGCCTTGTGCGCCACCTTGCTCAAGCCGATCGCCAAGGATGAGCACACTGCCAAAGGCGGTTTCTTCGGCTGGTTCAACCAGCGTTTTGAAAGCCTCACCGACCGCTACGAAGGCTGGGTAGCCTATGCCCTCAAGCGCAGCGGCCGTTACCTGCTGATTTACCTGGTGCTGCTAGTGGGCCTGGGGTGGATGTTCACGCGCCTGCCCTCCTCGTTCCTGCCGGTGGAAGACCAGGGTTACACGATCACTGACATCCAACTGCCACCGGGCGCGAGCAAGAACCGCACGGTGCAGGTTGCCGAACAGATCGAAGCGCACAACGCCGAGGAGCCTGGGGTGGGCGACACCACCATGATCATGGGCTTCAGTTTCTCCGGTTCCGGGCAGAACGCCGCGCTGGCGTTTACCACGCTCAAGGATTGGTCGGAGCGCGGCAGCGATGACTCTGCCGCGTCGATTGCCGACCGCGCCAACATGGCCTTTAACGAGCTCAAGGACGCGATTGCCTATGCGGTCCTGCCGCCGCCGGTGGATGGCCTCGGCACATCCAGCGGCTTCGAGTTCCGCTTGCAAGACCGGGGCGGTGTCGGCCATGCCGCGTTGATGGCCGCGAGAACGCAATTGCTGGCCGCCGCCGAGAAAAGCCCGATCCTGGCCAACGTGCGCGAAAGCGCCCTGGCCGAAGCACCGCAAGTGCAGCTGGCAGTCGACCGCAAGCAAGCCAACGCACTCGGCGTGGCCTTTGCAGACGTGGGCAACGTGCTGTCCTCGGCCATCGGCTCGGCTTATATCAATGACTTCCCCAACCAGGGCCGCATGCAACGGGTGGTGGTGCAGGCCGAAGGCGACCAGCGCAGCCAGGTGGCGGATCTGATGAAGATCCACGTGCGCAACAACGCCGGCAAGATGGTGCCGCTGTCGGCCTTTGTCGAAGCCAAGTGGACCCAGGGCCCGGCGCAGTTGACGCGCTACAACGGCTACCCGGCCATTGCGATTTCCGGCGAAGCGGCACCGGGCCACAGTACCGGTGAGGCGATGGATGAAATCCAGCGCCTGGTCAGCCAACTGCCGGCCGGCCTGGGCCAGGAATGGACCGGCTTGTCGTTGCAGGAACGCCTGTCCGGCTCCCAGGCACCGATACTGCTGGGTCTGTCGCTGCTGATTGTGTTCCTGTGCCTGGCGGCGCTGTATGAAAGCTGGTCGATCCCGACCTCGGTATTGCTAGTGGTGCCGTTGGGCGTACTCGGTGCCGTGTTGGCGGTGAGCTTGCGCGGCATGCCCAACGATGTGTTCTTCAAGGTCGGCTTGATCACCATCATTGGCCTGTCGGCGAAGAACGCGATTCTGATCATCGAGTTCGCCAAGGACCTGTATGACCAGGGTGAAGACCTGATCAGCGCCACGTTGAAAGCCGCGCGGTTGCGCTTGCGCCCGATCATCATGACGTCGCTGGCGTTCATCCTCGGCGTGGTGCCGCTGGCGATTGCAACAGGTGCCAGCTCGGCCAGTCAGCAGGCGATTGGTACGGGCGTGATCGGCGGGATGATCACCGCGACACTGGCGGTGGTGTTTGTGCCGGTGTTTTTTGTGGTGGTGATGAAGCTGGTGCATAAACGCAGCGACTAGATTTAAGCTTCAAGCGGCAAGTAAGAGCAGACTTGCTTCTAACTTGCCGCTTACAGCTTGAAGCTTGCAGCGGCGCAACCTATGGTGCTCTCAATTCCCCCGATTCGTGAGCGCCATGCCCTTCCTCGCCCGTACCCACCCTCGCCTCTCCGCCGCCGCCGTGTTCGGGCTTGCCGTGGGCATCCTGGCGCCGGCCGATACGTGGCTCAGCAAAATCCTCATCGGCTGGAACGCCGGGGGCTGGACATACCTGGTGCTGATGCTGTGGCTGACCCGCCGTGCCAAGGCCGAGGACGTCAAGCGCATCGCCGAGATCGAAGATGAAAACGCCGGCTCGGCCCTGTTCACCGTGTGCATCGCCGCCATCGCCAGCCTGGCGACCATCACTTTCGAACGGGTCGGCCGCAAGGGCCTCGCCACCTCTGAGCGCCTGCTGCACTGGGCTTCACCGGGCTGACGGTGATCGGCTTTGTGTTCAACACGGCGATCCTGGGTTTTTCGATCAATATCGCCGCCGGGCTGTTTGGGTGACGCTGTACAAACCGTCTAGACGCCCATTGATCGCTGGGCGGTAATAACCACCTACTCCGCCTCGGTGTTTTATGGCCGCGCGCAATTGGATCGAGCTGATAGTGGGCTCGGGGGTCTCGGCCAGTCGCTGGCGACGTTACCCGAGGTTCACGTTGCCATGCATTGGATAAGCGTGCTGATCTGAACGCAAAAAAAGGGGGAGCCGCAGCTTCCCCCGTTTCATTGAGCGATTGTCTTAAAAGTCGTAGCGTACGCCGAAGTTGACACCCCACGGCTGATCGATCTTCTTGCCCTGGCTGGTTTCGATGTCCGCATGCAACTTGACGTTCTCCGATACCGACATCGCCAAACCGGCCGCCAACTCGATGCGCGAGCCCGACAGGTCGTTGTTGAAACTCTGGTCGTTGATGAACACCTTGTTGCTCTGGTCGAACTCATGGGCCACTGCGGTACGCAAGTAAGGCTGCAACACACCGCCGCTTTCCAGCTGGATGTTCTTGCCTGCGGTCACGCCAAGCTTGCCCACCACCGAGCTGGAACGATCGCCCTTGGCTTGCAGGCCGTTGGTCAACTCGTAACTCTGCGCCTGAGTGATGGTTGCCGACAACTGCCCGTAGGGTTCCAGATAGAAGTCGTTGTCCAGCTTGATATGACGGCCCAACTCCGCCGAGGCACCCACGGCATTTTGCGCGTAGTTGCCCTTGGCTTTCTTGCCGTCGCTCATGGTCACGTCGTTTTCCGTGTGCAGGCGGTTGAGCTTGGCCACACCGTCGAAGTACAGCCCGCTTTCGGCGTCCAACCAAGTGGCGTAACCACCTACGTAGTAACTCTTCACTTCGCCGCTGCTGCCGCGGGTCAGGCTGAGGTCGGAGACACTGTGACCGGCCATCACACCCGCGATCCACTGGCCGTCGCCACCCGATAATGGCGCATCGGCACCAATGGTGAAGCCCTTCTGGTTTTGCGTGTAGCCCGCACCGTTCTTGTTCGCCGCCACGTCGAATTTGTTGCCGTAGCTGCGCATCCACATCCCGTTGCCCGCACCCTCACTGAAGCGCAATTCGCCCATGCGCGTACGCAGGATGCTCATCTCGCCATACAGCACGGTTGGCGCACTGTTGAACAGGGCCAGTACCGAGTGGGCACTGGTACTGGTGCCCTTACGGTTCGGGTCGAGAAACCAGTCGGTGCCGTCCTGCTGCAAGCCATAAGCGTAGGCACCCACGTCAACCGTACCGCTCGCCAGGCTGAACTGCGCATCACCGCCTTCGGTGTGGACTACCTTGATCGGCTGGCCGTCAGCCAGGTTCGAGCCGCTGGCGGCCAACATCAGGCTATGATTGCCATTGGCCTTGCCTTCCACGTTGAGGAAGTCGGTCTGATGGGTCAGAAAATCGGTGTTCATGATGAACGTACCGTTGCCTTCCAGGCTTTTCACGTCCAACCGATAGAACTCATCCGGCCCACCGAAATGCACGGCGCCGCCGCCCATTTTCAAGGCGGTGACATTGCTGTCGCCCACCAGCACCCAATGGGAGGCGTCGTTCACACTCAGCTCGGCGACGTTTTTCAACTGGCCGGTCAGCCAGGCGCCGTTGTTGAGCTGCGCTTTAGCGGTGCTACCCTCTTCGACCACGATGTCGCCGAACAACTCGCTGTGGTCGACGTTCATGTTGGCAACGGAATTGCCGGTGACTTCCAGGATATTGCCGTTGCCGCCGGTCAGGGTCGAGCCATTGCGCACCTGAATATCAACTTGACCACCGCCCAGCTCATCCCCCTTGACCAGCAACGCAGCACCGTTTCGGCCCTCGGCATGTGTACCGTCCAGTACAAGGCTGCTTGGGTTATTGATATAGTATTCCTTCTCCAACACCACGCCATTCTGGCCGCCGACAATACGGCTGCCAATGGCGGTAGCGTCCGCGCCCACCAGGTAGACGCCCACACCATCCTCTCGGGTTGCTGTGACATCTGAGTAGGTGAAATTCAATTGACTGTACGCCGACGCAACTGCGCCCGTCGTCGAACCCGTGACGGTGCTGCCGAAAACATTCACGGTCGAGCCGTCAGTCGTCAAGAAATCGCGCCCTGCGACAATAGCCGCCCCGTCGGCATTGGTGACCGTGCTGGTGGTGATATCCGCGTCACTGCCAATCAGTTGCAGGGCAAACGGCGAAGAACTGCGCGCTTCGACCGTCGCGCCATTCAAGGTGATTTTCGATCCATTGATGGCCTCAATGTCCTGGGCCAGGGTGCCTGCATTCAAGGTCATCCGTGCGCCAACGACCTGCGACTGACGCAAGGTCGAACCATTGGAGATCAGATGAGAGTCATTTTCGATAACCCAACTGTCGAGGTATTGACCCGACCCGATCGTGTATTCATGACCATCAATCAAGTGCGTGGTTGCTTGGGCGAGTGAAGCGCCAAACAGCAGGAAACCCATTGCAGGGGCCTGAACCGCGATGGCCAATGGATGTTTTTGGAAACATGCGTTGATAGTCATTCTGCGTGTATACCCGTGAAGAACCTTCCCATAGGGAACGAATTGACCGGCACCAAGCGAGATAGGAGCAGGCCTTGAGGGGCCGCAGACTAGAGAGAAAGGAAGAATGAATATGTAGGATTTATCTGAGATGTAATGCGCAATGACGGAGGGGTATTAATGGGGCTTGAAGAGGAGCACCTCTGCTCCTCTTCAAGCCAAGCATCACTAAGGCCAAAGAGAGCCGTCGCAATAAGTCGGTGTCGAGCCGGAAAGATAAGTCCTTACCAACGCAAGCGTTTCGGCAGAGTCCACAGGCGTGGTTCCCACAATGGGTACCGAATACTTGATGCGTACCGACCCCATATCCGTCATGTAGTCGTAGATTGGCTTGATATACATCGCTCCCGTTTGGATGCGAACTTTGAAACCGAACGCGATCTCGCTGGTCGTTGTTATCGTATGATTGAAAATTCCCGAAGCCGCAGCGATTGGCATGTTACCGGCATCATTGCTGTGTGCCTGCCACGACACTGGGATAATCATACCTAAAGCGAAACTCGAGCTCGGCGGAACATTAACCTCCACATAACCACCGGTCTGAGTTACATTTTTGACTGCGTTACAGGCAATGATCGTGACACCGCCGGCTACAGCCGCCCCCTCTACAGTCGGTGCATCGAAGGAGATTACGTTTGCCGCGACATCAATGCCTTGAGCGGGTGAAACATTTCTATTGCTGGTGCCTGTAGTAACAAGTTCATAATGCAATGGAAGAGGGTTGCCGGCCAGGGAATTGCCATATTTGGCAATGCTCGGCCACGGCACCCTCGTATCAATGACACCGGAAGGCGGAAGGTTCAAGTTGTCGACCGGGATAACGGCAACCCTTTCACCCGAGTAATACAGATGAATGGTGAACGCCCTGGCGGAAGGCAATGGTGCAACAGTCCACAAAGGAATCTTGACGGGCGCGTCCAGTCCCTTGTCACGGCCATCCAGTTGATTCGTCAAGCCTGACCCCGCCCCCGTCAATATCGGACGTAGGAGATTCCTATTAGGCCGAGTAGGTCTGTCTGGGTTCACGGGACCCGCATCGGACAAGTCCAGTTCAACAGTGACTTCGTCGGCCGTAGCGATCCAATAGAACACCCCTCCGCGTTCTGCCGCATAGCTGACGCTCATTGCAATGGGCCCAAAACTGGCGGTGCCATACAAAAACTCGAGTACCGGATAGTCGACAGGGAACTCCCCGGGCAATACGGTCGACCCCACTGGCAGCGGGCCGACTTGGCGAGTGCCATGGGCGGTGGTGAGCCTGATGTATATATTGTCCCGCACACGATCCGTATCATAATTAGGGATGATGATCAGCGCTCCCGACCCCGCTTCAGTATCATCCAGGTCGAGCAGATGGTCGCCTGAGCCCACTAAGTTGACGGCAAACTTGACACCTGGAGATTTCAAAATCGGGGCGGGACGAATCGCGATGCTCACGGGCAGCCCGAGGGAGACGCCACTGACATTACCCTCAATAGTCCGCAGTTGGTAATAAATGTCTTTCGCGCCCTCCCACAGCGCGGCCTGAGCCTCGGTCAATAGCACTACTTCATCGGGGAAGACATTACCGGTTGCAACCACTGACCCATTGGGACCGTCCAACAGCTCCCACTTGTCTCCTATATGCGCACCCTGAGCGTCGTAATCTTGAATCCGAAGTTTTGCCACGCCACCATTGGCATCAAAATACGCTTTAGTCAGAGGACCGGAATGCCCTGCGGGCAACAACAAGGGGAACGGTCTAATACCTGCTGAATCAAAGGGTGCAATTCGATTGACGATGAAGGTTGTTGTCGCGGAGCCAGACTTGTTTATCCCACCACCCGGTATATTCCTCAACACTGCATACTTGTAGGTGTGGGTTCCCTGGGTCAACCGGTTCTGGGGAATTTCCGCTACATAAGGGCCCGCCGCAATGAGTTCTTCCGACCGAAAACGCCCGCTTTGAAAATCCCCAATGTCATCAATATGATCATCTCGCGTAGAAGGATTAGTAACGGAGGACGGAGGAAACCATGTGGGCACATCAAGCAGTAACTTAGAAGCGTCGACCGCTTCCCGTGTCAATAAGCCCGGGTACAGAGTGTTATCAACATAACCTCGAGGCACCGCTGCTGCAAGTGTAATAGGCACAGCAGTAATCGTATTTTTATTTTTTATTTGCGCGAATGGACCCAGTTTCTTTTTCATGTCAATTACTCACCATAGTTGAACACACGAGTATCGATAACTCGCCCCGGTGACGAGGCGAACCTATTTAAAGCGTACGACACGGCGAATGCCTGACTACTTAAAACACCCGCACCACTGCCCTTCAGACCACACCCGATCGCGAGCAAGCGTCAGCACCACATCACGTCGCTACTACTTAAACTTCTTAACGTCCTGTAAGAGCTTTATCAACTTATCAATCAACTCATTGAGTTTGCCCAGTTGTCCGCTAGGCGAGCGCTCCGGTGCCTCAAGCCATTGCACATCTGCGCCATCACAAAAGCCGTGATCACCGGGTTGGCAGGGCTCTTCGGAGTTAGGGAACACTCGGTCTATGCGCACCCGCCCGATGGATGAATGACCAATCAGCACGCCGTTCCGGTAGAGGTAATATTCTGCTGTGGCCGAAGCGAACCTGCGCATCGGCTCGATCTTGGTGTCCCATGGCAAGACCACAATCGACATTCCATTGATCAAGTGCTCAGGCGTGATGGGCTCGCGCCCTTCAAACTCTGTACCTAAGATCGGTTGCTCCCAATTAATGGTTTTGTAGCCCTGCCAAAACGATCTGACTTCGTCATCAACCCGCATGCGTGCGTCGATAGGTACGGTCCAGCGGACGCCATGACAAATGGCAGGGCGCGACTCACATGTCAGATTTCGGGCCCCACCGTGCAGCGAATGGGCAATCACCGGCGCGTCAAGATCAAACAACGGATCGACATGCACATTCACCGGGGTTTCAGGCGCTTGCTGCTCATTCACGCCATTGGTGGTGGTATAGAACACCGGCAATGCGGAGTGATTGCCCTCTGCAACAATATCCGTGCCCGAGATGTCGGGTACAAAACGAACCAGTTGATCGAGCGCATCGCCTGTTTGCACGGTGTAGTACGCGAGCGGCCCTCTGCTCCCATAATAGAGGGCAAGTACTTCACCCGGTTTGGGATCGACGTACAAACGCACCCAGACACTGGCACCCAACACCCGGTCCCGCTGATCCAGCTCGTTGATCAACCCCGACCCATTGCCGATGACCTGAACTTTTGCAAGCGTAGGGTTAAGCTTGGCCGGCGCACCGGCATGGTCTTGGCCCGCGAGGGTCCAGTCTTGCCAGAAAAAGTCGATAGGCGAGAGGAATGGAGTGGGTCTTCCCGGCCGGTGTATCTCATATTGCACAGGTACCTGCTCACGGACCAAGGGGCCGGGTTGGCGCAAAATGCTCCAGGGAATCGTTACAGAAAACGGAAAACCGGTGATTTCTAGCGGTGGCAGTACGCGCTGCCCGTTCCAGACCATCACTACCTTATCGTCCTCCATGAATCCGGGGTATTGAGGTGCGGGTATCTGAGCGGCAATACCTGCACGTGCATCGTCTCTCTTGAGTAATAAGTCAAGGTAGGCAGGGGGTCGAATGACCGGCGCCAGCAGGCCGCTAGGGGACGGGATCAAGCTGACGGGAAAGCTCGTGGAGGCCGTCAAAGGGCTGAAGTTTCCTGACCGATCATAGGCCCGGCCGGTCATGTAAACCGTGCCATTAGGCAGGGCTCGGAAATAGTCTCGATCGACACAGATGATCAAAGGTTCATCGGTAAAATCGAGGGTCTTGATAACCGTATGGATCAATGGGAACGGCGGTGTCACCTTCGACAGATAAATAGAAATCTGGTCACCTTTGGCTCGGGCCACAAAGGCGGGGAGCTCAATCTCTATGCACGGATTGTCAGCGAGCACTTGTTCGGTTATGCCTGTGGCGGCGATGCTTGGGTCAACAAATCTAGGGCCATCGGAAGGAAGCAGAAAGGTCGGCGGGTTTCGATCTACCCTCAATGTCCTGAAGGGGGAATTCACATCGGGACTGCCGGGCTCTTTCACTCGATACAGCAGCTCAATGACAGCGTCGAAATACAGCATGAAATTGCGGGGTACGGACAACGAAAATGGGTCAGGTTCCGCTAAGTAATCGGCTTTATTGAACACACGTGAATCCGCAACCGCCTCGACACCGTTAACACGCCAAATCAACTCCACCGTGTTGTCCCTTAGCAGCGAGGGGCCTGGCACCCATTTCTTGATCCAGCAAACCAAAGGCATCTCGCGATAGGGGATAACGATCAGGCCTTCCGGATCAGATACCGGCACACCGACAATCTCGGCAAAGGGATCCAGCGCCAACACACCGTTGCGCCTCGATAGATTGTTGCCAGGGTTTTCCTTTCCAGACATGGTGTGCGCTCCCTGTAAGAAGCTGATTGGTTGAGCACAATTAAGCGCCCGTTGTCCTTTCCTGACTACTGTCAGAATTAACAGGTTCATCGGCCCATTCGTCGTTTCCCTTCCATCGACGTCCCCAACATTTTTTCTCCATCGCTTGACGCCCCCCTTCACTTGGTGTTTTCTGAAACCGGTTTCAGCTCCTGTCACTCATCCAATAAGAAAGGCCTGACACAGTGACCCCTTTTTCCGCCGCCCAGCGCAGCCGCGTTACCATGCTCGACGTCGCCGAGCGCGCCGGTGTGTCCAAGGCCAGCGTGTCGCGTTTTATCGGCGACGACCGCGCCCTGCTCTCCGATGCCATTGCCCTGCGCATCGAGCAAGCCATCGAACACCTCGGCTACCGCCCCAACCAGATGGCCCGTGGTCTCAAGCGTGGCCGCACGCGCCTGATCGGCATGCTGGTCGCCGATATCCGCAACCCCTATTCCATTGCCGTGATGCACGGCGTCGAAACCGCTTGCCGCCAGCACGGCTACAGCCTGGTGGTGTGCAATACCGACCGCGATGACGAACAGGAGCGCCAGCACCTGGCCGCGCTGCGTTCGTACAACATCGAAGGGCTGATCGTGAACACCCTCGGTCATCACCTCGACCAACTGCTGGAACTGCAACGGGAAATGCCGCTGGTATTGGTGGACCGCAAGGTCGAGCCGCTGCACAGCGACCTCGTCGGGCTGGACAACCCGGCGGCGGTGCGTATGGCGGTGGAACACCTGGAGCAACAGGGTTACCGCAATGTGCTATTGGTGAGCGAAGCCACCGATGGCACCAGTTCGCGGTTGGAGCGCCTGGAGAGTTTCAACGCACACATTGCCAGCCGTCCGGCGTTGACCGGTGCGGTGCTGGAGCTCGATAGCGAGTTGGAAACCCATCTGCAAACCTTTCTGGCCAAACCCGGCGCCAAAGCGTTGTTCTGCGCCAACGGCGTCGCCGCGTTGACCTGTACCCGTGCGCTCAAGCGCCTGGGCTGCAACCTGTTCGAGGATGTTGGCGTGATCGCCCTGGATGATCTGGACTGGTACCCACTGGTGGGCACTGGCATCACCGCCCTCGCCCAGCCGACCGAGGCGATTGGCGCCACGGCGTTCGACTGTTTGCTCAAGCGCCTGCGCGGCGATACCGAGCCGACGCGCACCGTGGATTTTGTTCCCGAGCTGATCATTCGCGGCTCAACCCAGCCTCAACCAGGAACCACCCCGTAGCAACTGTCGAGCCCGAGCGAGGCTGCGTCGGCGGTACATCAGAGACACCGCTGACGCAGCCTCGCCGGGGCTCGACAGCTGCTACGCCACTCTCATTTCAAGATTTGCATACAAAAATGAAACCGGTTTCAGAGGTAAACAACAATGCACAAATACCCCGTCTCTATCAGCCTTTCCAGCTACGGCGCCGACCTGGTGCGCCAACAGGGCCAATCGAGTTTTGTCGAGGTACTGGCGGCCGCAGGCGCCCAGCGCATCGAGTGGCGTGAAGAGCTTTTAACCCACGAACAGCCCGCCGAACTGGCCCATGCGGCTGCGCAGCATCGGCTGGAGTCAGTGTTCTCATCGCCCTTGGAACTCTGGGTCGCCGGCCGCGCGCAACCGAACGCCGAACTCCCCGCCACCCTGGACCGAGCGCAGGCTTTTGGCTCAAGCTGGCTAAAAGTCTCCCTCGGCTACTTCACCGACACTAACGACCTGGAAAGCCTGCACGCCCTGCTCACCCGCCACCCGGTCCAGCTGCTGGTAGAGAACGACCAGACCCTGCACGGCGGCCGAATCGAGCCAATGCAGCGTTTCTTCAGCGAGGTGGAACGCCTCGGCCTGCTGGTGAAAATGACCTTCGATATCGGCAACTGGCAATGGCAGGACCAATCCGCCCTTACCGCCGCACGCCTGCTGGGCCGGCATGTGGATTATCTGCACTGCAAGGCTGTGGCCCGTCGCGCCGATGGCAAGTTGGTCGCCCTGCCGCCTGGCGCCACCGACCTGCATCTGTGGGAACAACTGCTCAAGCACATGATTCCAGGTATTACCCGGGCCGTGGAATTTCCGCTGAAAGGTGATGACTTGATCGAAATCACCGCGCAGCAAGTCGCCGCCCTCACCCTGCTGGGCCAACCTCGTGCGGAGAATGCGCATGTCTGAGATCGATATCCTCTCGTTTGGTGAAACCATGGCGATGTTTGTCGCCGAGCAAACCGGCGACCTGGCACACGTGGCCCAATTCCATAAACGCATCGCGGGCGCCGACAGCAACGTCGCCATTGGCCTGTCGCGCCTGGGCTTCAACGTGGCCTGGCTGAGCCGTGTGGGCAATGATTCCCTCGGGCGTTTTGTGGTCGACACCCTGAAGAAAGAAGGCCTCGATTGCCAGCATGTGGCGGTCGACACGTTGCACCCCACGGGTTTTCAGCTCAAGTCGCGCGAAGAAGCCGGCGATGATCCGCAGGTGGAGTACTTCCGCAAGGGTTCAGCGGCCAGCCATCTGTCCATCGCGGCCATCAGTCCTGCCTTGCTGCAAGCCCGCCATCTGCATACCACCGGTATTGCGCCGGCGTTGTCTGAGGCGACGCGCGAGCTGTCCATCGAGTTGATGACACAAATGCGCAAGGCCGGGCGCAGCGTGTCGTTCGACCCCAACCTGCGCCCTTCGCTGTGGCCCAACCAACACACGATGATCCGCGAAATAAACGCCCTTGCGGGTCTTGCTGACTGGGTACTGCCGGGGTTGAGTGAAGGCCGCTTGCTCACCGGTTTCGATGACCCGGCCGACATCGCCGCGTTCTACCTCGACCAGGGCGCCGAAGCCGTGGCAATCAAGCTCGGCCCGGACGGCGCCTACTACCGTACCCAGATGGACCAAGGCTTTGTCGCCGCCGTGCGGGTGGAAAAGGTCGTGGACACGGTCGGCGCCGGTGACGGTTTTGCCGTGGGCATGATCAGCGCCCTGCTGGAAAACCTCAGCTTCCCCGAGGCGGTTCGGCGCGGTAACTGGATAGGCAGCCGCGCCGTGCAGAGCCGTGGCGACATGGAGGGTTTGCCCACCCGTTCAGAGTTACCCACCCGATCCGTCGCGTAACCCAATACCTGTTGCCACAACTACAACAAGCTCAGGAGCAACTCCATGGAAACCGTGAAACTCGCCACCCGCCGTTGGTGGTACATCATGCCTATCGTGTTTATCACCTACAGCCTGGCGTACCTGGACCGCGCCAATTATGGCTTCGCCGCCGCCTCCGGCATGGCCGAAGACCTGATGATCACCCCGGGCATGTCGTCGTTGCTGGGTGCGCTGTTTTTCCTCGGCTACTTTTTCTTCCAGGTGCCGGGCGCGATCTACGCGCAAAAACGCAGCGTTAAAAAACTGATTTTCGTCAGCCTGATTCTGTGGGGAGGCCTGGCTACACTGACCGGCGTGGTGTCCAACGCCTACATGCTGATCGTGATCCGTTTCATGCTGGGCGTGGTGGAAGCGGCGGTGATGCCGGCCATGCTGGTGTACCTCTGCCACTGGTTCACGCGTGCCGAACGTTCCCGCGCCAACACCTTCCTGATCCTGGGCAACCCGGTGACCATGCTGTGGATGTCGGTGGTATCGGGTTACCTGGTACAGCATTTCAGCTGGCGCTGGATGTTTATCATCGAGGGTCTGCCGGCGGTGCTATGGGCGTTTATCTGGTGGAAGCTGGCCGATGAGCGTCCAAAGAATGCCAAGTGGCTCAGCGATACTGAGAAACAGGACCTGGAAACCGCGCTGGCCGCTGAACAGGTTGGCATCAAGGCGGTGAAGAACTACGCCGAAGCCTTTCGCTCGCCCAAGGTGATCATCCTCGCGCTGCAATTTTTCTGCTGGAGCATCGGCGTGTACGGTTTTGTGCTGTGGCTGCCGTCGATCCTCAAGGCCGGCTTGCAGATGGACATGGTCGAGGCCGGCTGGCTGTCGGCGCTGCCGTATCTGGCGGCGGTGATCGGCATGCTCGTAGTCTCGTGGGGGTCGGACAAACTGCAAAAACGTAAGCGTTTTGTGTGGCCGCCGCTGCTGATTGCTTCCATCGCTTTCTACGCATCCTACGCACTGGGCGCCGAACACTTCTGGTGGTCGTACACCTTGCTGGTGATTGCCGGCGCCTGCATGTATGCGCCCTACGGTCCTTTTTTCGCCATCGTCCCGGAGATCCTGCCGGCCAACGTCGCCGGGGGCGCCATGGCACTGATCAACAGCATGGGCGCCCTCGGTTCGTTCGGTGGTTCGTACCTGGTGGGTTACCTCAATAGCAGCACCGGTTCACCCGGCGCCTCGTACCTGCTGATGAGCGGCGCGCTCATGTTTGCGGTGGTGCTGACGATTTTACTCAAGCCCGGCGCCAGCGACCGCTCGCCGGCGCCAACCCTGGAGTTGAAGGTAAAGACCTCATGAAAATGTCTGTCGTGTTGTACAAGAAACTGTCCGCGCCGCTGATGGCGCGCCTGCATGAAAAGGCCGACGTCACGCTGATCGAAGCGCTGGATGACGCTGGCCTGGCCAAGCTGCGTGACGCCCTGCCCGGCGCCCATGGCCTGCTGGGAGCCAGCCTGCGCCTGGATGCAAAACTGCTCGATCTGGCGCCGCAGTTGAAAGCGATCGCCAGTGTGTCGGTGGGTGTCGACAACTACGATATCGATTACCTGACGAGGCGCGGCATTCTGCTCAGCAACACCCCGGACGTGCTCACCGAAACCACCGCCGACACGGGTTTTGCACTGATCCTCGCGACGGCCCGGCGTGTGGTCGAACTGGCCGATATGGTGCGCGCCGGCCAGTGGAACAAAAACATTGGCCCGGCGCATTTCGGCAGCGACGTGCATGGCAAGACCCTGGGCATCATCGGCATGGGCCGCATCGGCGAAGCGTTGGCCCAGCGTGGGCATTTTGGTTTTGGCATGCCGGTGATCTACCACAGCCACTCGCCCAAGCCGGCGGTGGACGCACGCTTCGGCGCGCAGTACCGCAGCTTGAACGACTTGCTGCAACAGGCCGACTTTGTCTGCCTGACCTTACCGCTCACCGCTGAAACCGAGAAATTGATTGGCGCCGAGGCGTTTGCACTGATGGGCGCGGAGACGATCTTTATCAATATCTCGCGGGGCAAAGTGGTGGATGAGGCGGCGCTGATCGACGCGTTGCAACAGCGCACGATTCGGGCGGCAGGGTTGGATGTGTTCGAGCACGAGCCGCTGAATCACGATTCGCCGTTATTGCGCTTGAACAATGTGGTGGCCACGCCGCATATCGGCTCAGCGACCCATGAGACACGGGAGGCGATGGCCACGTGTGCGGTGGATAATCTGTTGCAGGCGCTGGCAGGGGAAAAGCCCAAGAACCTGGTGAATGCCACTGCCTGGCAGCAGTAACCCCTGGCACACAAAAACCAATGTGGAAGCGGCGGTGCGAGCAAGTCGAATCGTCGCACCGCCGCTCCCACAGTTTTGACCGTATTCCAAATCAGATAACGAATCTGGCCACCATCCCATTCAAATCCACCGCTAGGCGCGACAGCTCATGGCTGGCCGCGCGGGTCTGGTTGGCACCCGCTGCAGACTGAGTCGCCAGGGCTTCGATCATCACGGCGGTATTTTGCACGTCCTGGGCCATGGTCTGGATCGCACCGACGATATCCATCAACCGGTCGCGGCCTGGTTGGACTGCCCGGACGCTTCGGAAGGCAGCGGCGTGACGATGCTTCGGGTGAGCGGCGAGCCGCACGGTGAGCAATGCGCAAGCGACCGAAACGGCAATAACGCCGGTAATCGCACCTTCGTAACTCTATAAATATTTTTTTACACTTCTGACGACTGTCAGTTTCTGGCATCCTGCGCCTCCATTTTCTGACCCGAGCCCGCATTTTGTCTGACGCTCAAGCCCCCCGCCCGCGCTATAAATCCGACCTGATCTACGGCTTGGATGATCGCCCACACTTCACCGCGGCGATTTTTGCCGCGTTGCAGCATGTGCTGGCCAGCTTTGTCGGCATCATTACGCCCACGTTGATCGTCGGTGGCGTGCTGGGCCTGGAAAGCGAAGTGCCCTACTTGGTGAGCATGGCGCTGTTTGTGTCGGGGCTCGGCACCTTTGTGCAGGCACGCAAATTCGGCCCGATTGGCTCGGGTTTATTGTGCCTGCAGGGCACCAGTTTTTCCTTTATCAGTGTGATTCTCAGCGCGGGTTTTATGGTCAAGGCCCGGGGCGGCGGTACGGATGAGATCCTCTCGACGATCTTCGGCATCTGCTTTTTCGCGGCATTTATCGAAGTGGTGCTGAGCCAGTTCATCGGCAAGCTGCGCAAGCTGATCACCCCGGTGGTCACCGGCACCATCATTACCTTGATGGGGTTGTCACTGATCAAAGTCGCGGTGACCGACATGGCCGGCGGCTTTGGCGCCAGCGACCTCGGCGCCGCCAGCAATATGGGCCTCGCAGCGCTGGTACTGCTGACCATCGTGGTGCTCAACCGTTTTAACAACCCGTTCCTGCGCCTGGGGTCCATCGTGATCGGCCTGACCCTGGGCTTCGTGGTGGCCTGGCTGATGGGCCGTGTGGACCTGGCGGCACTGCCACAGGTGCCGTTGATCAGCGTGCCGGTACCCTTCAAGTACGGGTTCTCGTTCGACTGGGTGGCGTTTATCCCGGTCGCGGTGATCTTCCTGATTTCGCCCCTGGAAGCGGCGGGCGACCTGACCGCCAATTCGATGATTTCCCAACAACCGGTCAAGGGCCCGTTGTATATCAAGCGCATCAAGTCTGGCCTGTTGGCCGATGGCCTCAACTCGGCGATGGCGGCCACCTTCAACAGCCTGCCGATGGTGACCTTCGCCCAGAACAACGGCGTGATCCAGCTCACGGGCGTGGCGAGCCGCTACGTGGCGTACTTTATCGCCGGCCTGCTGGTGCTGCTGGGGCTGTTCCCGATGATCGGCGCGGTGCTGCAATTGATGCCCAAGCCGGTATTGGGCGGCGCGACCCTGATCATGTTCGGCACCGTGGCGGTGGCGGGTATCAAGATCCTTGCCGAAGCCGGGTTGCACCGACGCAATGTGTTGATCGTGGCGATCTCGCTGGGCATGGGCCTGGGCGTTGCCGCCGTGCCGGAAGTGCTGCGCGAGCTGCCCAAGGCGCTGCACAATATCTTCGAATCGCCGATCACCGTGGGCGCATTCTGTGCAATCCTGCTGAACATTTTCCTGCCGGAAGAGTTCATAGAGCTGGAAGAAGATGAATTTGATCCGGAGTCCTCTACCCTCAAGGTGATGCAGGACCCGGACGTCACGAAATAGGAGCACTGTTATATGCGCAAGCTCATGGTTCTATCGCTACTGCTGCTGACCCTGAGCGCGTGCGCGCTGTTCCCCAATCGCGACCCGGTGAACATCAACGTGGTGGGCATCGAACCGCTGCAAAGCCAGGATCTGGAAGTACGCTTTGCCGTGAAGCTGCGGGTGCAAAACCCCAATGAAACGGCGATTGACTACAACGGCGTGGCCCTGGATCTGGAGGTCAATGGCCGGCCGTTGGCATCTGGGGTGAGTGATCAGAGCGGGTCTATCCCTCGTTTTTCCGAGACGGTACTGATGGTGCCGGTGAGTGTTTCAGCGTTTTCCGTGTTGCGCCAGACCTTGGGCCTGAGCCAGACCCAAAGCTTGAACAACCTGCCCTACGTGCTGCGGGGCAAACTGGCGGGTGGCTTGTTCGGTACGATGCGCTTTGTCGACCGTGGCACGCTGGACCTGCCGAATACGGTGACCTGGTAAACGCCATGCAGCCTGTATTGCTGACTGACCGCCCTGGTGCCGTGGCCTTACCCGGCCAATGGTGCACGCGCCTACCTGGAACAGATCGCCCTGCCCGCCATGGCCCGTGGCGAGGAATGGCACTTTAGTCCGTGATAAAGCGCACGCCGGGTTTTTCGCGTTCATCCACCGTCAGCTCGAACACATCCGGCCGGGCATAGTGCCCCACCACGTCATAGTCATAACGCGCCCGCACCAAGTCAGCCGTATCGATTTGCGCCGTCAACAACCCCGCCTTACCCAGCAAAGGCCCCGCTAAAATGTCGCCCATCGGCCCGACAATCACGCTGCCGCCAGCGATCAACGGGCGATCCGACGGCCAATTGGCAACCGCCACCCCCAGCGCTTCGGGCGAAGCCTGCACCTGACACGCACTGACCACAAAGCAGCGCCCTTCATGAGCCACGTGACGCATGCTCACCTGCCACATCTCACGCTCGTCCACTGTCGGTGCGCACCACACCTCCACACCCTTGGCGTACATCGCCGTGCGCAGCAGCGGCATCATGTTTTCCCAGCACACTGCGCCGCCGATGCGCCCGACTGCCGTATCGATTACCGGCAAGGTTGAGCCATCGCCCTTGCCCCAGATCAGTCGTTCGGTGCCGGTAGGCATCAATTTACGGTGCTTGGCGACCAAGCCACCCGCCGGTTCGAAGTACAACACCGTGCAATACAACGTGCTGCCACTGCGCTCGATCACGCCAAGCACCAGGCTGGCACCGGTACGCGCCGACAGGCCGGCCAGCGCTTCGGTCTCGGCGCCCGGCACATCGATGGCATTGGCAACATATCGGGCAAAGGCTTCCCGGCCCTCGGGCAGGCGATACCCCAGCTGCGTGCCGAAGCCCTCGCCTTTGGGATAGCCACCCAGCAATGCCTCGGGCATCACCACCAATTGCGCGCCGCTGCGCGATATTTCGTCTTCATAGGCGAGAATCTGCGCCAGGGTTTCAGCCTTGCCACCCGGCAAGGAGCCAATTTGCAGGGCCGCCACAGTCGATACAGGCATCACGATCACTCCGAAGTCAGGGGTTGCCCATTCTCCCGCCAGCCTCGATCATGAATAAAGCCCCCTTCACTGCTGAATGATATGAGCCAAATGAATATCGCCCAGGTCGACCTGAACCTGCTGAAAACCTTTGAAGCCCTGCATGATGAGTCCAGCGCCAGCCGCGCGGCATTGCGCCTGGGCGTCACACAATCGGCCATCAGCGCAGGGTTGCGGCGCCTGCGCGAGGTATATGACGATCAATTGTTCGTGCGTACCGGACGCGGCCTGGCGCCGACCTTGCGGGCGAACCAATTGAAGCCGCTGATCAGTGAAGCGCTGGACCGCTGCCGACAGAGCCTGGCCATGGTTAATCCGGACAATCAGCAGTATCAGGGCCGGTCCGTGGTGCTGGGCTTGTCCGATGACTTCGAAATAGCCTACGGCCGACGGCTGATGGATGAAATTACCAGGCGCGCGCCGAGACTGCGGGTGATTTTCCGTCAGACCCACAGCCAGATCGTGGCCGGAGCGCTGCTTGATCGCACGTTGGACCTGGCGATTACCGCAGGCGGCTTCGCGCACAGCAGGCTGAGTCGCCAAGTGCTGGGGGAAGGTGATTATCGCTGCCTGGTGGACGCCGACCAGCCAAGCATGAGCCTGGACGAGTTCGTCACCCGCGAGCATGTGCTGGTGTCATCAGGCGGGTTTATCGGGATCACCGACGAGGGCTTGGCGGCGCAGGGGCTCAGTCGTCAGGTGTGTGCGTCTACCAGCCACTTCGCCGCGCTGCCGTTTTTGCTCAAGGGCAGTCAGGCGGTTGCAACCATCCCCGGCCACGCCGCCGAGGTCATCGGCGCCATGACCGGTTTGCGCGTACTGGCGTGCCCGCTGGCCCTGCCGCGCTACCCGATCGAGCTGGGCTGGCGAACCCAGGCGCAGCTCGATCCACTGTTGCTGAAGGTGCGTGAAGCGATTGTGGCGAGCTTTACTTGGTCGCCGCCATCAACTTGTTAACCTCACTGCGCACCATGCTGGAAAACTCTGGCGGCGACATACCGTCAAGTTCCGCACGTACCCATTCTGCCCACTTGCCTTTGCGCTTGGCGCGCTCGCCGAACAACCGCGCGGCCTCGCCCTTGGCCTTGCCCAGGTTGCTTTGCCACAGGTCATAGAGGCGCGACTTTTCATCTTCCAGCTCGGCACGTTCGGCGAGGGTCTTGTTGGCGAGATTGAAGCTCATGTTGAATTTCCTGCTGCGCAAATAGACGACATCTTACACTGTAGGTCGAAACTTCCTGATTCGGATTTTACGCAGGACAACGCTTCGGAAAAAAACTGCAACTTTTGCCGCAGCCCAATACTCCATTGTTCACTGTCATATTCACTCGCAAGGAGTCACACAATGGCCCGCAAAACCGCCGCCCAAGCTGTCGAAGAGCAAATCAAGGACCAAGCCTTCAGCGAGCTGCAATCGCTGATCGAAGAATCGGACAAGCTGCTCAAGAGCAGTGCCTCACTGGTTGGCGAGGAAGGTGAAACCCTGCGCGAGCAGGTTGCAATCAAGCTCAAGCAAGCGCTGGACTCGGTATCCAACGTGCGTGAACGCAGCAAGCCAGTGGTGGATGCCACCGAAACCTACATCGGTGGCCACCCTTGGCAGACCGTTGCGATTTCCGCAGGCTTTGGCCTGGTGGTGGGCCTGCTGTTGGGTCGTCGCAACTGATGCATTAAAGGCTGCGCCCATGGCGCAGCCTGTTCAGCCGGCGGCCAAAGCCCGCAGGCCTTGCAACTCCTCAGCGTCCAAGACGATCCCTTCCTGCTCGGACCTGAGCCGCGTCTGGTGCCGCCGATCTCCCGGCAGACGCCGCAACCCTGCCGCATGCATCTGTCGCACCAGTTCCTGGCTGCGCTCGGCGAAGCTCTGCCCTGCGGTCTTGCTGGGATCGATCAGGATCAACAACTGCCCTGTCCAAGGCGTACGCGCTCCCGGATGATCGGACCAGTTGAATTCAAACGAGAAGTTGCCGCCGGTCAACGCCGCGGCCAGCAGTTCGACCATCATCGAAAGCGCCGACCCCTTATGCCCGCCAAACGGCAACAGGGCGCCCCCTTCAAGAATCGCCCTGGGGTCCTGAGTCGGCTGACCCAGCCCATCAACACCCATGCCCGGAGGCAAACGCTCCCCTTTGCGCGCGGCAATCTGTACGTCACCGTGGGCGATAGCGCTGGTGGCCAGGTCAAATACGATAGGTAAACCATCGGCGCGTGGGGCTGCGAAGGCGATAGGGTTGGTGCCGAACAACGGCCGGTCGGCGCCGTGGGGCACCACGCAGGTCATGCTGTTGACCACGCTCAACGCCACCAGCCCCTGCTCGGCGAACGGTTCGACATCCGGCCACAAGGCCGCGAAATGATGGGAGTTATGGATCGCCATTAAGGCGATCCCGGCACTCCTGGCTTTTTCCACCAGTAGTGCACGGGCAGCTTCCAGGGCTGGCTGGGCAAAGCCGTTGGCGGCGTCCACCCGCACAAACCCCGAGGCCACGTCGGTAACCTGCGGCACCGCACGGCCATCCACCCAGCCACTGGCCAGAGTACTGAGATAACCGGGAATACGAAAAATGCCATGGCTGTGGGCGCCGTCGCGTTCAGCGCTGGCGCAATTGTGGGCGAGGATCGCAGCCACCTCAGGCGAGGTGCCATGGCGCTCAAAGACCTGTTGCAACAAAGCCACCAGCGCACTGAAGCTAATGGAAACATTGGAACTCTCAACGACCTTGGACGGCGTAGACATCTGAAGCTCCGAATTATGATTGGAAGGGGCAACAAGACGGGAGACTCGAGCCTGTGATTAAACAACGCGGCGTGCGCCTGCTGTCAATCAGCGTTTGCGAGACCCGTTGTGTTTGCATCAGCTATCTACCGCTGCAACGGCACCATCGCTATCTAATCTGGCGCTCGAGACACCCCCCTGGTCCTGAGAGAGCAACCCATGGCAAGCGTAACTCCCGCGTATTTTTTCGATGAATTCCTGCGCCCGATCACTCGCAAATACCCTTCAGACAGAGAGCGCGCGCTGGGCTTGACCCTGAAGGATCTCGAATGGCTGATGACGATCTACACCCCCACCGACGCCGTGCGCCAGAGCCGCGAGTCGCCTATGGCCGTTGAAAAACTGGTGATTGAGAGGCTTGGGGAATCTGCAATACCGCTGGCCGGCGTGTTTATGATGAGCCCGTCCCCTGACGAAAAAAAGGCGCTGCTATACAGTCCTTACGGAGGAATCGAGGTATTCGACAACCGCGCCTCCGTAATTGCAGAAATTAGGGAACGCCTCACAAACAATATATTGCGCGTTGATTTAGTCAGTTTTTTGTCTATTGATCAGCGTCAGGATTGTGGCTTCGATGGCACGTTTACCCTGACTGCTGCACCCGTTACGGGCATCGTCTTTGTGGACCAGGAACAAACGATTGAGGCAAGCCAGAAACGTAACGTGCAACGCATGCTCGAGGAGTTACGCAAGCTCCCCACCCTGCCCTCAATGCTCGACAAACTGCTGGGCATCATGGCGCGCCCTTACTTTCCCAAGCTCGATCAGCAACAGACGTTGGTCAATAGTTTCCTGGTTCCAGCGCAGGACAGCGGTGATGCCGTGACCCGATGGGTGGGCTCGGCGACCCTCAATGAGACCTTGCTGCAGTACTACCTGAAACAGGGGTGGCCGTCCAACCACACGCGCGCGTTCACCCACCCCAAGCACGATACAAGCGCCATGACGGCCAACGCGCTCAAACAGGAACTTGCGCAGTGGGAGCACGTGGTAGAACAAACCGCTGCCGTCTTCTCCACGCTGCTCAGCAGCCTGTTGCAGACGTGGTGGAATGAAGATATCGGCGGCAACCAATCGCGCATGGATTTGTTTGCCCTGGTAATGAGTGACAAATTTCGCGCCGACCTGCTGCTCAAGCACCAGAACGCTATTCTGACGTCCGAGGAAGCCCATCGACTGCGTGCCGTGTTCCTCCCCGACAAAGCGTCACGCAGCGCCTGGCATGCGCCCTTGCGGATCGAAAAGGTCAACATTCATGCGCCCTATCAACATTATGTTGAGCTGGCTGCAACCTTGTTGATCAGCGACACGCATGCCTACCTCTACACCCAGACGCGCGGGCTGCAAGTGCTCAAGAACCTTGACGACCTGAAGGACGTCCTGCTGAGCATGCTCAAGGCCGCCGGGCATGAGGACGAGTTGCTGAATTTCCTGTCCCTGGACGAGCGCAGCCTGTACCTGGGCATGGATGCGGTGCAAGTCAGCGGGCTGCCTGTGGCCGAAAGTGTGTTCGGTGGGATGGTCAAGGACATTGCCAGCAAGCAATTGAGCAACATGGACCATGCACTCGCGCTCTTTCGCCGCAACGACGGTGCAGCAGACCTGGCAGCGCTGCTCGATTGCGCCCTGGACCTGCGCCACATGCTCGACCACCGGCTGCTGGCCCTGGAAGCCGAAGGACGTTGGAGCCTTCACCCAGCCACCAGCGGCAACGGCCGGCCCTCGACGGTTCAGGCGGAGCGCGCTAAACAACAGCGGGTAGCACTGCGCGCGGCTCAGGAAGCGTTGATGGCGCAACGCCAGAAGCATCCCACTCTGCGCAGCTTGGCTTTACATGCCCTGAAGACGGCGTTGGCCCTACACCTACTGGACCTGGACCCCACGGATGTATTCGCCAACACCTACGCCACTGAAGCGCAGCAACAGGAGGACCGTGTCCCTGAATCTTCACGAAGCATGGTCGATCATCTCGTCGAGCGTCTGGCAAAGGTTGCCGACCCTGTCGGCGACTCGCCACGCATCGGTCTCTACAGCGCTCGCCGCAGCGGGACCGCCACGCGTTGGAACAACCTGAACAGCCGTGTTTTCAATACGGTCATCGAACAGGCCATGCGCCCTTTTATACAGCACGACATACGCACCCTGCCGCGCCTGTTCCTGGAAGGTCATCGCAACGAAATGAACGCTTCCCTGATGCAGGGACTGCGCAGCGAGGCCGAACTGCGGCTGCTCAACAAGACATTGAGCCCCGACCACCAGGCGATTCTCGACGCGGTCCTGCGGCCCGACAGCATGACTCGCGACAAGCGCCATGGGCTCAAGGGTTTTCTGCCGGATGCCTACAGCTTGACGCTGACCCTAGGCGACGACAAAAGAGCCCACCCCCTGGCCAGCTGTTTTGCACTGACGCAGCGCGGCGGTATCGACCCTGAGCTTTCGGGTAACGTCGTGCTCTGGACACCCCAGCAGGGTCTTGAGCCCTTCGCCTCAGTGCACGCCTTGCGCCAATCCCTTGAACTGCGCCTGACCCAACCCGACCGGCGCTTGCCGCTGTTGCTTAACCTGCCCATGAGCCTTCGCGCGCCCCATCAGGTCTATCGCCTCGGGCCCCTGCAACGCATCGACGAACATTTTTTGAACAACCGCCAGCAGAGCTACCTGGATTACCACCTCGACGCCATCGACTACTGGCTCGCCACGCCACTGGGGCCAACGCCATTGCAAGACCGCCTGGATGAGCAAATGCGACAGCTGGCGCCGTCGAACCTGGAGCGCGCCAGTGCCATCGCCCAGGCAATGGTTCAGCAGCAGGCCTTGCCAGTGTGGCTGGGTATGGCTTCGGCCGAGGATCAATTGCTGCACGCCGAACTGTTGGAGCAATACCGCCTCAGCGCGCCTGACAATCAGGACTACCTGCACAGCGTACCTACCTTGCGTGAGCACGTTGCCCGCACCTTGACGGGCCTGCTCAAGGCGCGCTTCCCCGACGCCGCCCTGGACCCGGAAAACATCCAGATACCGGCAAGCGTACTGCTCGACGGGCATGCCCAAAGCCTGACCGACTTTGCTCTGCGCCACCTGCCGGAACCGAACGCCGACAACCTCACCCCCACCGCCCGCGACACCACCACCCTGCCGCTAGCACTGGACGGCACGGCAGTGGTGCAGTTGGTCCGCCAGTTGGATATTGCTAAAACCTACCGCGAATGGCTCACCACCCACCTCGCCGCCGATACCGACGATGCCCGACAGCGTCGCGCCCTGTTTTGCCGTCAATTACCCTGGCAGGTGCTGCGCCACGCCCATGAAGAAAAACTCGAAGAGCGCCTGAGTGCTGCGGCCTGGTGCTTTATCCAGCAAATTTTCGACATGCCGGATGCCGAGGCGCGGGATAAGGTCAACGGGGCAGCAGCAAGGATTCACCCCTTGGAACTGATCGCTACCCCGGGCGCGACGCCGGTGACCGTCCCTTGCGTCTACGTGATCGGCCCGCAGGCGCCGGCGACCGGCCCGCGGGTGCTCTACGCGCCATACGCGCCTTTTCGCGTGCTCACGGAATACACCAACGAAGAAAGCTTGCGCACTCAGATCAACCGCCCCGGCCCTTTACAGGATTGGATCATCCGGCAGTTGGGCGATCCCGACCAGGCGATATACCGCAACCTGCTCCAGCAACCGGCCGCCCCGGACACACAGGAGGTCAGGCTGGCCTCACACCCGATCAGGCGCAATATTCTGCCGCGGCTATTCGATGACAACACGGCGCAGTTGATCAAAATGCTCGCCAGCCAATTCGAACGCGGGAGTAAAGATCAGTGGGACGGGGTCACCGGCCTGTTACGCAGGGGCATCCCCATGGCAGCGCAGTTTATTGCGGGCAAGCTCCAATTCCCGTTGGTCGTGTGGCGCAGTTTCAAGTTGTTCCAGGCTTCGGCCGAGGCCTTGCAGCAACAGCATTTCGGCGCAGGCTTGCTCAGATTCATCCAGGGATTGGGGACACTCGCTTCATTGCGCGAGGAACTCGATGAGCTACTGGAGCCGTTGCTTTCATCGCCAGCCACGGATCTGCCGGACAGTATCCCTGCCCCTGTGACGACCAGTGCAACACTGGACGTGACAAACCCGGTGCGTACCCGCATGCAGTGCTTTGAAGACGTGACAGTGTCGCTGGCGCAGTTGGAGCAAGATCCGTCGCAGCATGTTTATGTCACACCGAGCGGCAATCATTATGTGCCGGTGGCCGGGCGGGTGTACCCGGTCGAAAGAGCCGGCGCACGCTGGCGGGTGCGCCTGGCGCAGGTGCTGGGCCCGTTTGTCGAGCGCAACGCACAGGGTGGCTGGGTGTTGGACTTTTCTGCACAAGAACCGCGGTTCGGTCCCGCAGTGTCGCGTTTCAAAGGACGGGTCGTCACCTATAGTGTCGAGCGCAGTTCGATGAATATTGAAGCGGTGGGAATGCCGGCGATCCGTGCACTCCATCCTGGAAAAGCCTACTGCATCGACCGCGCGCTCAACGTCGCGATTTACTACGCGGTCATGTGTGAACGCAATCTCGCGCACTTTGCCCAGCAACGTGATCCGGATTCGCGCGTAGGCCGCTTCTTGACCGAAATGTTCGGTATACCCACTTTGAACGCAGCGCAGGTCACGAAAATTCAGAAACGTGTCGCCGAGATTACCAAAGGTTTGACCCAGCAAAGCCTGATCAGGCCAGATTCAATCCGACTCGTCACGGGCGCGGCCCGTTGGTCGCCGACCAACACCTATGCTTTTGTAATACCCGCAGACCCAGAGCAGAAAATCTACTTGCTCGACTACTTTTTCAATACGCACATGGACGCTTATCGGGGTCATCTCAACGCGCCGTTCGATCTTGACGATCATGCAAGGGCAGCAACCCTGATCCATGAGATAAGCCATCTGGTTTCGAAGACTGAAGATATCGCCTACCTGGACTCCATGCGCCCGTTTGCCGACTTGATCAGCCGGGGTACGGCGGACGGCCTGCGACAGCATACCGCGCTGTCCAACCTGCAACGCACCGCGCTGTCAGTGCTGACTCCTGCCACCATGCTGTTTAAAACATGGGACGACCTTTCACTTCAATGGGAGGACGTAGGAAGTTTGGGCTCGACCAAACCGCGTGACAAGATTCTGAATCTCACCGGCGCCAGGACGCTGGACGATGCCCGGCAGATCTTTATGAGCGATGCGGACCGAAGGATGGACATCATTCTGGCCAATGCGGACTCGGTGACCTATTTGATTACGCACCTGGGGCGCAAGCTGGTTCCGGGGGCCTGAACAGGCCCCCGAGGGGTGTATCAGTCTTTCTGGTCGCGCAGGATGTTGCCCGAGGCGCCATCAATGCGGGCTTCATATACGGTACCGTCAGACTTGCGGCCTTTGACTTCCCAGTAGCCATTGTCGTCTGCCTCAGCGGCGTACACCTCGACGTATCCGCCTTTGGTCTTGGCAACTTCAATCGCCTTCTCGATCGGGATCCAGCCCGCGCCCGGCTTATCGGCAAAGGCAGCACCGGCGCCGAGCAGCGCGGAGGTTGCACACAGAGCGACTAAGGTTTTCTTCAGCATTTTCTTACTCCATCGTGGGAAATGTCCTGAATTTCTTAGGTGCTTTCAAACGAGAATAAGTTCCAATTGATGTGCAATCGCCATGATGGCTGTTCTCGCGGCCCATCCTGGGAGGTTAGAATGTACGAAATCAGGATGAGTTAATGAGCGAAAAGTCCATTTCAGAAACCGAATATGACGCCATCACCGACGCCGCCGCGCATTGGTGCATGCGCCTGCACGCGGGTGATTGCACCGCGAGTGAACGTCAGGCTTTTGCCCAATGGCACGATTCGCACCCGCTGCACGCCTTCGAATACGCGGCAATGCTGGAGATCTGGGACGTTGCGGACCATCTGCCACGCCAAAACACCACACCGACAGAGGTGCCGTTCAAGCCCCGCAGCCGGTCGCGCATCTACGCGGTGGCTGCGGCGATCTGCCTGGGCGCCCTGCCCCTGGCCGCCTTCACTGGCTGGGAAGCCGGTTGGTTGCCCAGTTCCTATGAGCGCTTTGATGCCGCTAATGGCCTGCGCCAGGTCATCCTCGACGATGGCAGCCAGGTAGAACTCAACCTGGGCACCGAACTGGTCTACAGCAACTACAAGGACCAGCGTCGGGTCACGCTGAAAAAAGGCGAGGCGTTCTTCAAGGTCAGCCATGACAGCGCCCATCCGTTCATTGTGCACGCAGGCAGTGGTCAGGTACGTGTGACGGGCACCCAGTTCAACGTCTGGAAATATGAAGACCAGGTACGGGTGATGTTGCTTGAAGGCTCGGTTCAGATTGCCAGCGACCAGGTCCACGGGAGCGTGCCCCTGACACCCGGCATGCAAGCCAGCTACCAGCAGGGTGATGCCACGCCACGCGTGCGCACGATCAACCCGAATGACACCGCGCTGGCCTGGCGCCAGGGCAAGCTGGTCCTCGACAACCTGGCCCTGGCCGACGCGTTGCCGCTGATCAACCGCTACCTGAGCAAGCCGGTGATGCTGGCCGACGCCACGACCGGAGCGATACGCATCGGTGGTATCTACAACATCGATGAGGTCAACAACCTCATTCCCTCCCTGCCCAAGGTTTTGCCGGTATACCTGACCCAGAACCAGGACGGCAACCCCGTACTTAATTCTATTCCGCGTAAAACACCTAAAGGCTGACACCCTGCCTCCTTGCACGGGCGATGTCGCGCCACAAGTGTCCATTTTTTTAACACTCCCCGGCCTTGAATCGCCCGTGCTCAGCGCATTCACCGTTTTGTCACGCGTGTTGTTACAGCGCTGATACAGCGAGTGAAGCGTTTGTGCAGTGGCTAAGTCTGTGGGTTTGGGCAGGGTACTGTTTCAGGATTGAAACAGCGATGCCATCACTTTGCCCATCAATGCCCGTAACACATTGAATACCAAGGCCAAATAAAAAGCGGCACGGCTTCTGCTCTATCCCTTACAGCGCTGTTTAGGGTCAGCGCGAAGAATAAGGAATGCCGCCGTGAATACATGCACTCAAGGTTCGATGAACGTGTTGCTGATCAGCTGTGCACTCAGTGTCGGCCTCAGTGTTCCGAGCTATGCGGGTGACGGCGTTATCGTGACTGGCCGAGACGTACAGGGGCACATGTACGGTCGATCTGCATTCGGCAAAGACCCCTACCCCACCACCGCCAATGCCAATCCGAGCCGCGAGATCCTAGGGTCCACCGGCGAACTCAGTGACATGGACATCGCTGGCATCAGCAGCGGCTCAAGCATCACCCGCGCCATCATCCCAAACGGCAACATCCCTGGTTTGACTAACACCCAAGGCAGCGTGTCGACACTCGGTTCCGGCGCAGCCGTCAGCCATGGTGCAGGCGCCTCCATGGGCGGGCAGATCAGCGATTCAATCCAACGTGGCATGGCCCCCCTGAACAACCTCGGCAGCATGATGGGGGGCAAATAATGAAACGTTCCCTGCTGCTTCTCGCCCTGCTGAGCAGCACGGCGGCCATGGCCGACAACACCGCCGTGATTAACAACAGCGGCAAAGACTACAACGGCAACGTGATGATCAATCAGGCGGCCGGCAACCAGCAACAAATGGCCAATAACCGCGCCGTCACGCTCGGTGGGCAGGCCACCACCCGCAATACCCAGAACATGAACGGCAACGTCGATCCCTCTCTCAACGCGAAGGCCTCGATCGAAGGCGCCTCTTTTACCAATGGCAACGGCATGGTGGGCATCAACCAGTCCGCCGGGGCCAATAACCAATCAATCAATGCCGTGCGGATCAGCCTCAACCCTGGCCCGCAAAGCATCGACGACAGCGTCCTGTTGCAACAGAACACGACGACGCTGGCAACCGACTCAGGGCTCACCCCCACCACTGGCAGCCGCCAGGTCGTGACAAGCGACCAGGCCTTCACCGGCAGCCGAGGAGTGATTCAGGTGAACCAGAGTGCAGGGGTGGGGAACCGAGTGGCTAACACCCTGGGCATCACTATCAAGTAACAGCTTGGTAGCACACGTTAGACCGTACCAACACTTAACCCACTAATTAGAAGCAAGGAGAAACACCATGAAACCTCAAATGGCTCTGAAACCAATGGTTTTCGCTCTCGCCGCGCTCATGGCTGCTGCCGCTCAAGCAGGGGGTGGCTGGCACCCTGCGCCTCAACCAACCGGCGTGGTCGCCTCCGTGGTTACGGATGTGCAGAACAGCGCGGGCAACAAGTTCGATGACACCAACACCGAAAACAACGCCTCTGCTGATGGCTCGGTAAACGGCAACAGTGGTAGCACCATTGTTAACAATCAGTCAGGCACCGGAAACCAGGCAGACGGTTCAGGCGCCATCTCCAGCGCCAAGGGCGACTTTGCAACCGTGTTTGCCGTGGCCGATGTGAATCAAAACAGCGTGCTGAACAATTATGTCAACAAAGGTACCCAAAACAACGCATCCCTGGATAACGCGGTTAACGGCAACTCCGGTAGCACGATTTATAACGGTCAAGCCGGTCAAGGCAACCAGGCCAAGGGCAACCTGGCAATCACCACTGCTGACGGTAAAAATATCGCAGCGGCGGCCAACACCGAGCAAAACTCGCTCGGTAACAGCTACCTCAACGCGGCCGCCAGCGGGAATGGCCACTACAGCAAACCTCAATACGTGTCGAACAACTCCAGCCTCGACAACGCAGTTAACCGCAACAGCGGCAGCACAATTGTGAACTTGCAGTCCGGCTCCGGCAACCAAGCCAGCGGCAGCCTGTCGATCAGCCAAGGTTGCAGCGTCTGCGCCAGCGGCGTGCGCTTCTGATCCAACGGGGCCTTGGCAACAAGGCCCTTTTTATTACAGTGCCCAGCAGGTCATACGATCATGCGCCTCGCGACCCTCAGCCTCTTGATGCTGCTTACCGGCCCTACCTGGGCAGGCACCATGGCGATCTCCGCCATGCCTGGTGGTGCAGTCATCTACAAGAAGGTCGAGAGTATCCGTGAACGCCGGTTCGCCAACCTGGTGGAACAGAAAACCGATTTCAGCTGCGGTGCTGCGGCACTGGCCACCATCCTGCGCCAGGGCTACTGGCTCGACGTAGACGAAGACCACGTCATCAAAGGCATGCTGCTCAATGCAGACCAGGACCTGGTACGTACCCAGGGCTTTTCCATGCTGGACATGAAGCGCTACCTCGAAAGCATCGGCATGCGTGCCCGGGGCTACAAAATCGGGCCAGATACCCTGGCGACCGTGAAGATCCCCGTGGTGGTGTTGCTGGAAATTCGTGGCTACAAGCACTTCGTGGTGTTGCAGCGCGCGGACAAGGAGTGGGTCTATGTCGGTGACCCGGTGCTGGGCCACAAGCGCTATTCGCACGACGACTTCGTCAAAGGCTGGAATGGCATCGTCTTCGCCGTGCTGGGTGAAGGCTACGACAAGGCCAACGCCTTGCTTGACCCGCCCACGCCACTGACCGCCAAGAACCAGTTGAATGAGTTCACGCCCGTAGGCGATGCCGAGTTGATGGACTTCGGTTTCATCCAGAGCGACTTCTTCTAAGAAGCGCAAAAAGGAGCAGGACGCTCCAGGAGCAAGAGATGAACACTTCCCGTTGGCTGACGGTCTTGTGCCTGGCAGCCTCAATGCCCGCTTATGCTTCATCGGGGTTCAAGCCGATTGAGCTCAAGGATTCGGAAATGGCCGAACTGCGCGGCCGGTATGTGATGCCGGGGCGGATTATCAGTTTCGGTATTGTCATGAGCAGCACCTGGACCAATGCCATAGGCGACACCATCACCGGCAAGGCCAGCATGCAAGTCGACTCGTCCACCATCACCCCGCAGTTTTACGTGCAGACCACCGGCTCGGCTGGCACGGGCACCCACCAGAATACCGGTACCGGTAACGTGGTCGGGGGAGCAGGCCTGGGCACTGGCACGGGCGTGACCCAAAGCGTACGCACCGCCGGCGATGGCAACACTGCCTACAACAATGTCGGTATCAACGTCACAGAGAATGGCTTCGCCCCCTCCAGCATCGTGCAATCAGGGCATGTGCTGGTGGCGGGTGGCACAGTCAGCGGCGACAGCGCGGCCGGCCGTGTGAGCGTGTCGGCCAACAATGGCGGCTTGCAGATGGCGATCCAAGGCAATCATAACCAGGGCAACAGCCGCCAGCAGATCGGTGGCGGGCAAGTGCTCCAAGGCACGGTATTAACCGGCGATAGAAACGTCGTCACTAACATGACGCAGCTCAATGTGGTGATGAACAACGGCCTGACCAACCCGGCATTGAACTGCAATCTGGACCCACTCAAAGGCCTACGCACGCTAGGTTATTGAACTACGCTGACCCTCGACACTTTCGCATTAGAAAAGGACGGCTTATTTCATGCATCGATCGTTATCGCTACGTGCGGTGGTTTGTTTAAGTACGCTCTTGCCTGCATCCATGTTGTATGCCGCGCCAGACGCCGATATCGAAGCCCTCAAGCAGGAACTTCTGGAACTCAAGCAGCGGTACGAAGTACAACAAAAAGCCTTGGCGGTGTTGGAGCAGCGGGTTCGTCAAGTCGAGGATCAACCGGCCACACCGGCGCCCAAACGCCTGGCCAAATCCCCGGCAGACTTCCAGAAAGCCAGCGGCACAACGGTGGCCGGTACCGGCGCGGCAGCAGCATCAGGCGGTGCGGGAGGCGGTGGCAGTTCCTACGGTCAGTCGCTCAAGGACGATTCAGCGCCTGCGCAAAGCGTAAGCAACCTCTACAACGAGGCCAGCGGCTTTTTTGGCAATGGCAAGTTCAGCTTTGAAACCGGTGTGACCTATGCGCGCTACGACGCTCGCCAACTCACGCTCAACGGCTTCCTGGCGCTGGACTCGATCTTCCTGGGCAATATCAACCTGGACCGGATCAAGTCGGATAACTGGACCCTGGACCTGACTGGCCGCTACAACGTCGACAACCGTTGGCAGTTCGACGTGAACGTGCCGGTGGTGTACCGCGAATCGACCTACCAGTCCGGCGGTGCCGGCAACAACGCCAACGCCACCTCGGAAGAGTCGGTGAGCCGCGACCCAACCATCGGCGACGTCAACTTCGGCGTGGCCTACAAGTTCCTCGATGAAACCCCGACCCTGCCGGATGCGGTAGTGTCGGTGCGCGTCAAAGCGCCTACGGGCAAAGAACCGTTTGGCATCAAGCTGGTGCGGTCTACCGCCAACGACAACCTGTATGTGCCGGAAAACCTGCCGACGGGTAACGGTGTATGGTCGATCACGCCGGGTATCTCGCTGGTCAAGACTTTCGACCCAGCCGTGCTGTTTGGCTCGCTGTCCTATACCCATAACTTCGAGGAGTCGTTTGACGATATAAGCAGTGACGTCAACCAGAAGGTCGGCGGCAAGGTCAGCCTGGGCGACAGCTTCCAACTTGGCCTCGGCGTGGCCTTCGCGCTGAACGAGAAGATGAGCATGTCGTTCTCGGTGTCCGACCTGATCCAGCGCAAGAGCAAGCTCAAGCCTAACGGTGGGGACTGGCAGTCGGTGACGTCCAGCGACGCCAACGCGGGTTACTTCAACGTGGGCATGACGATTGCGGCGACGCAAAACCTGACAATCGTGCCTAACCTGGCGATCGGCATGACGGACGATGCGCCAGACTTCACGTTTAGCCTGAAATTCCCGTACTACTTCTGACACCAAGCGGCCCAAGTAAATACGCTGCACGCAGCGCACAAGGAAAAGCCCCGCAACGATAAGGGTCGTTGCGGGGCTTTTCGGTTTACCCGCCCTAGCGGATCTGGTGTTTGTGCAGCAACCGGTAGAACGTGGGCCGGGAAACGCCCAGTACACGGGCCGCCACACTCAAGTTGTCGCTGTGCCGATTGAGCACGTCGCGCAGCGCCTGGCGTTCGGCGCGGTGCTTATAGTCTTCCAGTGTAGCCATGGGCGGCGAAATTGCCTGCTGGCCGTGCAAGCCCAGATCAACGGCTTCGATCTGGCGTCCTTCGGCGAGCACCAGCCCGCGGCGCACGCGGTTGGCCAACTCGCGCACGTTTCCAGGCCAAGCGTGCTCGCCCATCGCGACGAGGGCGTCATCACTGAAACTACGCGGGCGACGACCGGTTTCCTGACTGTAGAAACGTGAAAAGTGGTTGGCCAGCATCGCGACGTCGCCATGGCGGTCGCGCAATGGTGCGGTCACCACTTGCAGGACATTAAGGCGGTAATACAAGTCTTCGCGGAAGGTCCCTTTCTCAACGGCGGCTTCCAGGTCGACGTGGGTGGCGGCCAATACCCGCACATCCACCGGGATCGGCTGGCTGCCGCCAACCCGCTCGATCTGCTTTTCCTGGAGAAATCGCAAAAGATTGGCTTGCAGCTCCATCGGCAGATCACCGATTTCATCCAGGAACAACGTGCCGCCGTTGGCCGCCTCGATTCGCCCGACCTTGCGCTGATGGGCGCCGGTGAACGCACCTTTTTCATGGCCGAACAATTCGGATTGAATCAAGTGTTCAGGGATCGCACCGCAGTTGATCGCCACAAACGGCTTGTCATGCCGCTGCGATTGTCGATGCAACGTCTTGGCCACCAGCTCTTTGCCGGTGCCGCTGTCGCCACGAATCAACACGGGAGATTCGGTGGGCGCCAGCTTCGACAATAATCTGCGCAGTTCGCGAATAGGCCGGCTGTCACCGAGCAATTCGTGCTCGGGCTCATCCACCGAGGTATGGCCCTTGCCCCGCAACCGCGCCATGCCAAAAGCACGGCCCAGGGTCACCTGTACGCGAGAGACGTCGAAAGGCAAGGTATGAAAGTCAAAGAACCATTCGCAGACGAAGTCACCGAAGTTCTGCAGCCGCAGCACATCCTGGTCGAGCACGGCGATCCACTCGGTCCCACTGCGGCCGATCAGCTCTTTGACGGCTTCGGGTCGTTCCAGGTGAGCGGGCTGCAAACGCAGCAGGCCGACGTCGCAGGATCGGTCGCCCACCGCGTCCAAGCTGCAACTGTCGACGTCCCACCCCGCCGCGCGCAAACCGGGCAACAGCCCGTGGCACTCATCACAAGGATCAACTACTAGCAATCGACGTTGAACGGGCGGGCCACCCATGACTGTTCCTTGGCGTCAAAATTGGTAAATTTATTTAGAAACAACAGTTTGGAACATCTGTTGCCAACCCTAGCAAGATCTTGACGCAGTCCTTGTACCGTTTCGCTATAAGCCTGGGCAAAAAGCCATCCCCCAACTTCGCGCCGTTAAAAGTTACGCGACGCTGAAACGTTCAATCCGCTTTCAAAACAGCCGCTTACATGACGTTAATCACTAAATGTTGAAAATAGTTGTTTTAATGTGTGACCCGTACCCGGCCATCGTGCATCAGTACAAGTAACCCGCCGCACGGTCAGCCCAACCGCCGGCACTCACTTGAATGGGCAATGAGAGAGAACCCACATGAACGCCCCGCTCCGCATCAACGAAGCTCTTTTGATCGCAGACCGTGCCTTCCAACCCTTTCAGTGCGTGGCCTGGCACGATGGCAACGGCGCCCTGAGCCTGAGCGTCATCGACCGCACCAATACCCGCATCGGCAGCAAACAACTGTCGTCAAGTGCCTATACCGACCCGATGCAGTTGGAAAACTTGCTGTTGCAAGCCCGTGCCGAGCTCGATAAAGATGGCCACCAGTTGCAATCCTGGGCCATGCCGAAGTAATCCAGCGCTGTAACTTGCGCTCATCGTTTTAAATGAGCGCACGTTCAGTGTTAGAGCGAAAACCGCTTATCGCTTCGCGAGAATAAACCGCTCAATCGCTTCGGCAGCGCCGTCTTCGAGATTGCTGCCAGTGACCACACTGGCCTGGCGCTTGACGGTTTCTTCAGCCTGCCCCATGGCAATCGATAACCCGGCCACATGAAACATCGCCGGGTCATTGCCACCATCACCGATGGCCGCCGTCTGCTCCAAGGGGACCCCAAGGTGCGCCGCCAAGGTTTTCAAGGCCTCGCCCTTATTGGCCAACATCGCAGTGACATCCAGGTACACCGGTTGCGAGCGTGACACTTGGGCTGCCCCCTGCACCTTGGGCTGCAGCTGCGCTTCCAGCTCCACCAGCAATTGCGTGTTGTGGCTGGCAGCGACAATCTTGTCGATCCGGTCCAGGTACGGCTCAAAACTCTCCACCACTACCGGCCCGTATCCCAGGCCATCGGTTTCGCGCTGCTGCATCGGCCCTGGCGGGTCACGGCGCAGCCAATCGCCATCGGCAAACACCCACACTTCCACCTCCGGCTCCGCTGAAAACAGCGCCAGGGTCACCAGCGCCGCTTCTGCCGGAAGATGGTGGGCGACCAGGATGCTGCCATCCGGGTGGATCAGCGTGCCACCGTTAAAGCCGGCCACCGGCACATCGATGCCGAAGGTTTCGATCAGGTGCAGCATGGCCTTGGGCGGTCGCCCGCTGGCCAGGCTGAAAAACACCCCACTGTCGCGCAAGGCGCGCACAGCGTCGGCAGTGCGCTGGCTGAGGCTGTGATCAGGATGCAACAACGTGCCGTCCACATCACTGAGGATAAAACGGATGGGATGAATCGCTGCATCACTCATCCGAGGCTGTGCCAGGCACGGCCATCACGGGCCAGCAACGCATCGGCGGCTGCAGGCCCATCCTCACCCGACTTATAGGCCTGGATCCCGTCATCTTCCTGCCATGCATCGAGGAAGGGCTGCACGGCGCGCCAGCCGTTTTCGATGTTATCCGCACGCTGGAACAAAGTCTGGTCGCCGGTCATGCAGTCGTAGATCAGGGTTTCGTACCCGGTCGAGGGCTGCATCTCGAAGAAGTCCTTGTAGGCAAAACCCAGCTGAATGTTGGCCATGTCCAGGGTCGGCCCGGGCTTTTTCGCCAGCAGGTCGAACCACATGCCTTCATTCGGCTGGATCTGGATTTTCAGGTAGGTGGGCTTGATCTCATCGACTTCGGTATCGCGAAACTGTGCATAGGGTGCCGGCTTGAAGCAGATCACGATTTCGGTGTCGCGCACGCTCATGCGCTTGCCAGTGCGAAGGTAGAACGGCACGCCGACCCAGCGCCAGTTGTCGATCATCACCTTGAGGGCGACGAAGGTCTCAGTGCTGCTGTCAGGTGCAACGTTGGCTTCTTCGCGGTAACCCGGCAGTGGCTTCCCGCCGATTTCACCGGCGGTGTACTGCCCGCGTACCGAGTTGGTCCGCGCATCTTCCAGGGACCACGGGCGTACGGCGCCAATCACCTTGGCTTTTTCACCGCGCACGGCGTCGGCACCAAAGGCGGCAGGTGGCTCCATCGCCACCATCGCCAGCAGTTGGAACAAGTGATTGGGCACCATGTCGCGCAGGGTGCCGGTCTTCTCGAAGAAATTGCCACGGGTTTCAACACCGACAGTTTCGGCGGCGGTGATTTGCACGTGGTCGATGTAATGGTTGTTCCAGAACGCTTCGAACAGCACGTTGGAGAAACGGCTGATCAGGATGTTCTGCACCGTCTCCTTGCCCAGGTAATGGTCGATGCGATAGATCTGCTTCTCGCTCATCACCTTGAGCAGGCTGGCATTCAGCGCTTCGGCGGTGGCCAGGTCGGAACCGAAAGGTTTTTCGATCACCACGCGACGGAAGCTGTCATCGGTTTCCGTCAGCAGGCCAGCACTGCCCAGGCGCTGCACCACGTCGCTGAAAAAGCGCGGTGCGGTGGCCAGGTAAAACACCGCGTTGCCAGTGCCGCTGTCGGCGATCTTCTTGCCAATGTCGGCGTAGGTGCTGTCGTCGAGGAAATCACCTTCGACGTAGCTGATGCCCTTGGCCAACTGCGCCCATAATTGTGGGTCCAGGGCGTTATCCGCATTACCCTTGACCTTGCTCGCCGCTTCGGTGCGAATGAAGTCTTCGAGTTTCTTCGCGAAATCGGCGTCGCTGATGGCGTTGTGATCAACGCCGACGATGCGCAAGCCATCGCCCAGCAGCCCATCACGACTGAGGTTGTACAGCGCCGGCATGAGCAGGCGCTTGACCAGGTCGCCATGGGCGCCAAACAGAAACAAGGTGGTCGGTGGTGCGGGTTCGGCCTTGGTTTTTTTGCCGTTGGCGGTCATTTTTTGGAAGTCTCCACGTGACCACCAAAGCCGAAGCGCATGGCAGAGAGCATTTTGTCACCGTACGTGCTCTGCTGACGCGAGCGGAAGCGGGCGAACAGCGAGGTGGACAGTACGGGCACCGGCACGGCTTGTTCCATGGCGGCTTCGATGGTCCAGCGGCCTTCGCCACTGTCGGCAACGGAACCGGAGTAACCGTCGAGTTTCGGGTCGGTGGCCAAGGCGTCGGCGGTCAGGTCCAGCAGCCAGGACGACACCACACTGCCACGGCGCCAGACTTCGGCAATATCGGCAACGTTCAGGTCGAAACGCTGGTCTTCCGGCAGGTTTTCCGAATTCTTGGTCTTGAGGATGTCAAAACCCTCGGCGAACGCCTGCATCATCCCGTATTCGATGCCGTTGTGGATCATCTTGACGAAATGCCCGGAACCCGCAGGGCCCGCGTGGATATAGCCCTGCTCGGCGCGAGGGTCAGCGCTGGCAGAACGGTCCTTGGTGCGCGCAATGTTGCCCTGGCCCGGGGCCAGGCTCTTGAAGATAGGATCAAGGCGCTGCACGGTCCCGGCATCCCCACCGATCATCATGCAGTAGCCACGTTCCAGGCCCCAGACGCCGCCGGAAGTACCGACGTCGACATAGTGCAGGCCTTTCTCCGCCAGTGCCTTGGCCCGGCGAACGTCGTCCTTATAGTTGGTGTTGCCGCCGTCGATGATTGCATCGCCGTCTTCCAGCAGTGTGCTCAATTCGTTGATGGTGTCTTCGGTCGGCGCGCCTGCCGGTAACATCACCCACACGGTGCGTGGCTTTTGCAGCCCGGCAACCAGGGCCTTGAGGCCGGCAACGCCAGTGGCGCCCTCTTCGCTCAAGCCTTTGACAAATGCTTCGTTACGGTCGTAAACAACGGTGGTATGCCCATTGAGCATCAGGCGCCGTGCAATATTCCCGCCCATGCGGCCTAGTCCAATAATCCCCAGTTGCATGTGCTGATGCTCCTAACTACTAAAAAATGTGTGACATAGTTTATAGCGCAATGAGGCTAATGAGGGTTAGTCCAGCGCGGATACCTGTAGTTTCATGAGAAAAATTTGCCACCACTTCGGCATCACTGCACAAAAAGTCACAGGACCTTCAAAAATAAAAAAGTTCCATTGCTCGCAAAAAGAATTCAGAATCGTCCTGACTGCTGCCGAGAACCTCGACTCAAGCGTTCTGGCACACCGCGACACACTGGCTATTTGCGAGGTAAGCAATGAGCACTGCACAGATGAACCGTCCGCCACAGACCCTCTACGTCACCATTCGACGCGACGAGCTGCGCCAGTTGAAAGACGAACGCGAACAACTGCAGCAGGAAGTCATACGCCTGCGTTCGCACATCATCCAGGCCCAGTTGGATCAGCCTTCCGGCGCCCAGCCAGCGCTCTGCTGAGCCCCGTCATCACGTTGTAAGATTACGCCTACAAAAATCTTACAACGTTTTCACACCTCCCTCCCGATACTCCCGCCCGAAGGGCCACCCCATGCAAGGGTGGCCTCTGTTGCGCGCAGCCCTGCGCGTCGACTGAAAAATTATCGGGTTGGAGCGCTGGATGGCGATGTTCGAACGCAGAACGAAGTCTGCGAAAAGCTTTGATTGGGCCGGTCTTGGCTGGCTATTCCTGTTTTTCTGGTACTTCTCGGGTATTACCCAACTGCTGATTCAGCTCAGTGGCACCTCTGGTTTCAGTGGTTTTCGCCAAGCGTTCTTCATGAGTGCGATCTGGCTGGCGCCACTGCTGATATTCCCCCGCCGTACGCGCTTGTTCGCCGCCTTGATCGGCGTAGTCCTGTGGGCCTGCTCCATGGCCAGCCTGGGCTATTTCTTCATCTACCAGCAGGAATTTTCTCAAAGCGTCATCTTCATCATGTTCGAGTCGAACATCTCTGAAGCCGGTGAATACGCCACCCAATATTTCGCCTGGTGGATCGTGCTGGCGTTCATCGCCCACACCGCCGCGGCCATTTTCCTATGGACCCGCGTCCGCCCGGTGTATCTGCCACGTGGCCAGGCGCTGCTCGCAGCGACGGCGATCCTGGTGGGCGTCATTGGTTACCCGCTGGTCAAGCAGATCGCCCGCAGCGACACGATGGACGATGCCATCGACCGCTTTGAATCGCGCATCGAACCTGCGGTGCCGTGGCAGATGATCGTCGCCTACCACCATTACACCGAGCAGTTGGACAACATGCAAGGCATGCTCGACAGCGCCAGCCAGATCCCGCCTCTGACAAACCTCAAGGACAGCATGGCCGGCCAGCCCTCAACCCTGGTACTGGTGATCGGCGAATCCACCAACCGTCAGCGCATGAGCCTCTACGGCTACCCGCGTAACACCACGCCGGAGCTGGACAAACTGCGCGACCAACTGGCGGTGTTCGACAACGTCATCACCCCGCGCCCCTACACCATCGAAGCGCTGCAACAGGTATTGACCTTCGCTGACGAAGAGAACCCGGACCTGTACCTCAAGACGCCATCCATTGTCAGCGTGATGAAACAGGCCGGCTACAAGACCTACTGGATCACCAACCAACAGACCATGACGAAGCGCAACACCATGCTCACGACCTTTTCCGAACAGGCCGACGAGCAGGTGTACCTGAACAACAACCGCAACCAGAACGCCCGTCAATACGACGGCGACGTACTGGCGCCGTTTTCCAAGGCCCTGGCCGACCCGGCCGAGCGTAAGTTCATCGTGGTGCACCTGTTGGGCACCCACATGAGCTACCAGTATCGCTACCCGCAGACCTTCGATAAATTCACCGGCCGCCAGGGCGTGCCTGCAGGCGTGAGTGACGATCAATTGCCGACTTACAACAGCTACGACAATGCCGTGCTGTACAACGACTTCGTGGTGTCGAGCCTGATCAAAGACTACGCCAAGACCGATCCAAACGGTTTCCTGCTGTACTTATCGGACCACGGCGAAGACGTGTTCGACTCGGCGGGCCACAGCACGCTGGGACGCAACGAAAGCAAGCCGACGGCGCCGATGTACACCGTTCCGTTCATGGCCTACGCCTCGCCAAAATGGCGTGAAAGCCATGACTGGAGCTTTGCAGGCGACTTGCAACGGCCTTACAGCAGCTCACAGCTGATTCATACGTGGGCCGACCTCGCCGGCCTGAGTTTCAGCGAGTTGGACCTTACGAAAAGCCTGGTGAGCGACCGCTTCACGGCGCGCCCACAGATGATAGGTAACCCATACCTACGCCAACAAAAACCCCTGATCGACTTCAGCCTGATCAAGCCGAAAAAGGTGAGCCCGACTGACGTGGTGCTCCAGGAACAACCGGCGCCGTAACACAAAAATAACAATCATTCTCGCTTAAGCCTAAAGTTCGCCCGCTCTTTTCGTCTTTGAACCATGGCCTTTCCCGACCGGAAAGGCCAAAAAGACGACAAGGAGTCTTCTGCGATGTTTGCGCCTCTAACCCGTTCCATGACCTTCACCCTCGGCCTCTTCAGCGTGGTCGCGAGCCCGGATCTGTTGGCTGAAACCGACCCCGAACAGAAAACGTTCGAACTGGGCGCCACGAGCATCACCGCCGAGAGCCTTGGCGCCACCACTGAACACACGGGCGCCTACACGACCGGTTCGATGAGTACCGCCACCCGCCTTGACCTGTCCGTCAAGGAAACCCCGCAGTCGATCTCGGTGATCACTCGCCAGCAGATGGATGATTTCAATCTCAATACGTTGACAGAGGTGCTGCGCCAGACCACGGGGGTCAACGTTCAGCACAACGATTCCGACCGTGTCTCCTACTCCTCGCGTGGTTATGGCATCAGCAACTACCAGATTGATGGGATGCTCAACACCTTTGGCTACATGAAATCCGATGCCGACACCATCATCTACGACCACATTGAGGTGGTTCGTGGCGCTACCGGCTTGACCACCGGCGCCGGCGACCCCTCCGCCACGGTCAATATGGTGCGCAAGCGCCCTACCGCTCAATGGCAGGCGCAAACCGGGGTAAGAGCCGGCAGCTACGACAACTACTACAGCTACATGGATGTGGGCGGGCCGCTGGCGTTCGACGGCAAGCTGCGCGGGCGCACGGTGCTGGCCTACCGCGACAGCCAATCCTTGCGTGATAACTACGGGCTGCAACGGTCGGTTGGCTACGGCATTCTTGAAGCAGATTTATCAGACGAAACCGTGCTGGCCGTAGGTTTTGATTACCAGAACAAGCAAGTGCAAGGCACGTCCTGGGGCACCGTGCCTTACTGGAATAGCCAGGGTGGCAAGGCCGGGTTGTCGCGCTCGACCAATATGGCGGCGCACTGGAGTTCCTGGCCGCTGACCGACAAGACAACCTTCGCCAGCCTCGATCATCGGCTGGGCGGTGACTGGCATTTAAAGGCCGCCTATACCCATCGCCAGAGCGACACGGATGGCAAGGTGTACTACGGTGGCGCGGGTTTCCCCAATGACGACCGCAGCGGCATGACCGCCTGGGCCAGCCACATGCGTGGCACCTCAAGAATGGAAGCTGTGGACCTCAACCTTGCCGGCAGCTACGCGTTGCTGGGCCGCGAGCATGCACTGATGATGGGTTATGGCGAGGCCACGCAGCGCGACGTGTCCCCTGTGATGCGCAGCAGCATACCGGGTGGCTACTACACGATCGAAGACTGGAAATACATGGGCGGGATTGGCACGTTCGGCGACACCGTTACCGACCTCAAGGGTGAACACAGCAGCAAGCAACAGAAAGCCGGCTACTTGGCCACGCGCTTGAGCCTCACCGAGCGCTTGCACGCCGTACTGGGCAGCCGCTATGGCAGTTGGGCGTTGGAGAGCGCGACGCCCGAATACGGTGACGATGACCAGTTGATCGCGGCCAACAAGACTCGCCAGACCCACAACGACCTGTTGACGCCTTACGCCGGCCTGCTCTACGACATCACGCCGGAATACACCGTCTACGCCAGCTACACCGACATCTTCAAACCGCAAAGCCTCAAGGACGTCAACCGCAAGTACCTGGAACCGGTGGTGGGCAGCCACTATGAGGTGGGTCTCAAGGGAAGTTTGCTGAAAGAGCGCTTGAATGTGGCAGCCGCGTACTTCTGGAGCACACAGGACAACGTCGCTGAGCGGGATGAATCGGCCCTGCCTAACCCGACCACGGGTGAGGAGTACTACAAGTCCGGCGGCAAAGGTAACAAGGTCAACGGCTTCGAATTGGAGGTTGCCGGCGAAGTGATGCCGGACTGGAACCTGACGGCGGGCTACACCTACACCCACTCCGTTAATGGCTCGGACAAGCGCAACAACACCGGGCAGCCATTGAATTTGCTGAAGGTGTCCAGCGCCTACCGTTTGCCGGGGACGTGGCGAAACCTGACGGTGGGTGGTGCCGTGAACTGGCAGAGCGATATCTATGAGTTCAGCGACAGGCCTACAGGCCAACGTGTCGGTAATCAGCGGGTCACCGAACGGGCGAAAATCACCCAGCAGGCCTACGCAGTGGTCAACCTGATGTCCCGCTACCAGTTCGACGAACACGTTTCGGCGTCGATCAACGTCAATAATCTATTTGATAAAAAATATTACGAACGCGTCGGCTTCTATAACGGCGTTTATTGGGGCGACCCGCGCGCTATCACGCTTGCGCTGGATTGGACGCTTTAAGCTACAGCTTATATGACCGCCAACCTTAACAAAATCGTTAAGGTTGACGCCTATCCAATTAAGCTTCGCTTAATCCACCCTGCACATAATCTGCCCCACGAGTCTGATCTAAGAGAACAGACACCGATCACACTTTTTGGGAATACTGACAATGAAAATCTCGACGCTGATGCTGGCTGGCTTAATGACCTTGACTTCCGCCGCTGCCTTCGCCGAAGGCGGCTCAGAGCGCTCTAAAGAGTTTTACGCTAACTTTAATTTCATGCAGGACAAGATGAACGGCCCAGCCGAGGAAACGGCCTCCAGCGAGGTTAAAAACTCGAAAACCGATGAAACACAGCAACCAAAAAGTTGATGTACCGTCATACTCTTTGTCATTCCGCTCCGTTGACAAAGATTAACTTGGCGCCATGTAATGGCGCCTTTTTTATTGCCCGTCATAACACTATTTTTTACAGCGGCTTATTCCAAAACAACATGGCGCCATAAGCGGGATCAAATTTAGCGCCGTCAAACCCGAACTTGCGGTATGCGGCCTTCGCTACTTCATTGCCCTCAAGCACTTCCAAAGTAATCTTGCAGCAACCGCGTTGGCGGGCGATTTCCTCAACCTTCTGCAGCATTTTCTGACTCAAGCCCAAGCCACGGAACCGATCCATTACCGCCACGTCATGGACGTTGACCAATGGGCGACAGGCGAAGGTCGAGAAACCTTCAAAACAATTCACCAACCCCGCCGGCTCTCCATTCACAAACGCCAACACGCTGAACGCGTGCGCACGCTTGGCTAATTCGCTCGGCAGTTGCGCTAGCAAATCCGGGTCCAGGCTGTGCCCGCCCCCCATCGCGTCTTCGGCGTAATGGTTGAGCACCAGCGCGATGGCTTCGGCATGCACGGCGTTCGTGTAGCTGGCTTGCAGCACCAGGATGTCAGGGGTGTCCATTTCCTTCCTCGATAACGGCAACAAGGGATTCGGTTCCCTTTGAGAGGCCAATTGTAAACGTGGAATCACCACCTGCTGAAGGAGATTAACTACAAATATGCGTTTGAAAACGCGAAGGTTGTGCCGGTAAAAAAGCGCGAATCTTTCATTTCCTGATCTTTTCGCACACGCTTGAGCCATAACGCTGCAACTGCATTTCCTGCAAACGGCTCAGGGTGCGGCGGAAAGGAAACGCCAGGTAACCCTCGGTATAGAGACATTCGAGGGGCACCTGAGCCTCGATGAACAACGGCACCTTGCGGTCGTAGCATTCGTCCACCAATGCAATGAACCGACGCACGCTATCGTCGTGCACCGACAACTGCGGCAATTCGCGATCACCGGCCACCACACGCTGGGCGCCGTCTTCGGTGCCACGGGCTATGCGGCCCGGGCGCTGTTGCGCGCTGAGATTAGGGACTTCGCTCAACAGGATGGCATTGAAACGATCGCACATCAGCATGAAGTCCATCGCGGCCAGCGGCTGCTCACAGAGATCGGCATAACGGCACCAAAGCACTGTTTCACAGGACTGGACAGCCAGAATAGAACGATGCCCGACGGGAATCGGCCCGCTGCTCACTGCCTGGTCTTCGGCCAATTGCTTGAACACAGCTGCCAACGCATCGGGTTGATTCACCCAATAGCGCTGAAGGCCGGCGCCAGGGTGCAAGCGATGATCCTCAGCGCCATCCACCGCCACCACTTGCAAATGCTGCTCTATCGCCGCAATGCCGGGCAAAAACCGCTCACGGTTGAAGCCATCGGCATACAACTGGTCAGGCGGTTGGTTAGAGGTGCAGACCATTACCACGCCGTCCTCGAACATCACCTGAAACAGGCGACCGAGGATGATCGCGTCACCAATGTCATTGACGAACAGTTCATCGAAGCACAACACGCGCACTTCCTGGCTGAGCTCCCGGGCCAGCGCCTGCAAAGGGTCGTGGGTGCCCGTCAGTTGGAACAGACGCTGATGCACCCACCCCATGAAGTGGTGAAAATGCTGGCGCCGCGCGGGCACCCGCAGGCTTTGGTAGAACTGATCCATGAGCCAGGTCTTGCCACGGCCCACAGGCCCCCACAGGTACACGCCGGTGATCGGCGCGCGACCTTGATGCAAGGCTTCATGGCAGGCTTGTAACGCATCCACCGCGCGACGCTGGGCGTCGTCGGCAACGAAGCCCTGTTGAGCAATGGCGTATTGGTAGGCAGCGAGCGGTGAGTCAGAAGTCATGCCCGGCATTATGGCCTACGGAGAAAGCTACAGCCGTAAAAAAACGGCCCGACAGGCCGTTTTTTACTGCAGCGTAGTGACTCAGGCGAGGCTCTTGCTGACCACCTCGAACACATCGCTCGACAGTTCGCCGGACGCTCGAATGCGCTCCAGCTCCGCTTTCATCAGCGCCTGACGCGCGCTGTCGTATTTACGCCAACGGGTCAGTGGCGCCAATTGGCGCGAAGCGATCTGCGGGTTGAAGGCATTGAGCTCGATCACCAGGTCCGCCAAGAAGCGATAACCCGAGCCGTCCGCTGCGTGGAAGTTGATCAGGTTCTGCCCGGCAAAGGCGCCGATCAAGGCGCGCACCTTGTTCGGGTTCTTCAACGTGAACGCTGGGTGTTCCATCAACGCTTTGACCCGCGCCAGCCCGCCCGGCAAGGTGCTGCCGGCCTGAACGCTGAACCACTGGTCCATGACCAGCGGGTTGTCTTTGAAGTTGTCGGCAAACACGGCCAGCGCCTGCGCCTTCTCCACTTGGAACGGCGAATTCACTAACACTGCCAGTGCGGTCAGGCGCTCGGTCATGTTGTCGCTGCTGTCGAACTGTTCAAGCGTCGCGGCCAGGACTTCCGGCTTGCCGCTAAGCATCAGGTACGACAGCGCGATGTTCTGCAACGCACGACGGGCAAAATGCTCAGCGGCAGCAACATACGGCGTTTGCTTGGACAGCTCGCGATTGGCCTGGTAGCGCAGCCACAGTTCTTCATGCAGGTTGTCGGCCAGTTGCTTGCGCGCAAACTCACGGGCGGCGTGGATGGCATCCACATCCGCCACTTCGCTGATTTCGGCCAGGTAGGCTTCACCCGGCAACGATAGCATCTCCGCAACCATTGCCTGGTCCAGGCGTTCGTCGCTCAACACGCTGCGCAGCGCGGTGATCAACCGCTGATCCATCTTCAAGGCCTGGCCTTGTTGATGCTGACCAACCAGCGCCTGCAACACCTGCACCGACAGCTGCTGACCGGCATCCCAACGATTGAAGCCATCGCTGTCATGCTGCATCAGGAACATCAGTTGATCGCGGTTGTACGGGAAGCTCAGCTTCACCGGCGCCGAGAAACCGCGCAGCAGCGAAGGCAAAGGCTGCTCGGCGATATCAATGAAGGTGAAGGTCTGCTCGGCCTCGGTCACCGAGATCACACGCGACGTGCCGCCCGCAACCGCTTCGCCGGCCAGGCGCAAGGCGATACCCGCGCCCTTCGCGTCCAGCAAGCCCAATTCCACCGGGATCACGAACGGCAGTTTCTCTACCTTGTCCGGGGTTTCCGGGCAGCTCTGGCGGAAGGTCAGGCTGTAGGTTTTGGCCGCTGCGTCGTAGGACTCGCTCACCGCCAAACGTGGCGTGCCGGCCTGGCTGTACCAGCGTTTGAACTGAGTCAGGTCGGCGCCGTTGGCATCTTCCATGGCCTTGATGAAGTCGTCGCAGGTCACGGCCTGGCCGTCATGCCGTTCGAAGTACAGGTCGCTGCCTTTACGGAAGCCTTCAGCGCCGAGCAAGGTGTGGATCATACCGACCACTTCCGAGCCCTTTTCGTACACCGTTAGGGTGTAGAAGTTGGAGATTTCGATAAAGCTGTCCGGGCGCACGGCGTGAGCCATGGGGCCGGCGTCTTCGGCGAACTGGTGGGTACGCAGGTACGCCACATCCTGGATGCGCTTGACCGTGGCCGAGTTCATATCAGCCGAGAAGCCCGAATCACGGAACACCGTGAAACCCTCCTTCAGCGACAGCTGGAACCAGTCGCGGCAGGTCACGCGGTTGCCCGACCAGTTGTGGAAATATTCGTGGGCAACGATCGCTTCCACGCGCTGGTGGGCGGCGTCGGTGGCGGTTTCGGCGCGGGCCAGCACGGCGCTGGAGTTGAAGATATTCAGGCCTTTGTTTTCCATGGCGCCCATGTTGAAGTCGTTCACCGCGACAATCATGAAGATGTCGAGGTCGTACTCACGGCCGTAGGTTTCTTCGTCCCAGCGCATGGATTTTTTCAGGCTGGTCATGGCGTGCTGGCACTTGTCGATGTTTTCCGGCTCGACATAGATGCGCAGCGCCACAGTGCGGTCAGTCATGGTGGTGAAGGTGTCTTCAACACACCACAAATCACCCGCTACCAAGGCGAACAGGTAGGCAGGCTTCTTGAACGGGTCTTCCCAGGTCGCCCAGTGGCGGCCGTCTTCGCCGGGGCCGCTGGCGATCGGGTTGCCGTTGGACAGCAGGATCGGATAGCGGTGTTGCTCGGCGATCACCGTGGTGGTGAATGTGCTCATCACGTCCGGGCGGTCAAGGTAGTAAGTGATCTTGCGGAAGCCTTCGGCCTCGCACTGAGTGCAGAACATACTGCCGGACTTGTACAAGCCTTCCAGGGCGGTGTTGGTTTCCGGGTGGATTTTTACCGTGGTATCCAGGGTAAACGTCGCACTCTGCGGATGCACCGTCAGGTGGCTGTCGGTTAGCTGATATTCATCGGCTGTCAACGCCTGATCGGCGAGGTTCACGCTCAACAGCTCCAGCTGCTGGCCATCCAGCACCAGCGGCGGCAAACCTGCGCCGCGCTCCGGGTTGCGGCGCATCACCAGTTGCGCATGGACCAGACTGTGGTCCTCGAACAACTCGAAGGTCAGGTGCGTCTCGTCAATCAGGTAGTCCGGCGCCTGATAGTCCTTCAGGTAAATCATCTTCGGTTGTTCGGTGCGCATGGGTGGCATCCTTTTTACTGATGCACGGCGAGCTGATAGGCCGTGTACTTGCGAATGTTGATTACGCCGGTGTCGAAGATCAGGTATTGGCCCTTGATCCCCAGCAACGTGCCTTCGGCAATCGGGTTCTTGTCCAAGTTGAAGCTGACGATCTTGGTCGGATACTGCTCGACCGGGTAGCGGATTTCGATCGGTTCGATGTCGGCAATCGTTTGGATGGCCTGCAGCCCAAAGCGTTCCTGCAAACTCAGCAGGCCCTCGGCGCAGGAGGCGAACAGTTCATCACGCACGTGCTTGAGGTCGACAGGCTGCGCATCGCCTTTGAGCAGCGCGCGCCAGTTAGTCTTGTCGGCCACTTGGCTACGCAGCACGTCCTCGACGAAACCGGATTGCTGGCGGGTCGCCACGCGCATGATCGGCAGCGCCTGGCTCGCGCCCTGGTCCAGCCAGCGCGTCGGCAGTTGAGTGGCACGGGTGATGCCGACCTTGATCCCCGACGAATTCGCCAGGTAGACCACGTGGTCGGTCATGCAGAATTGCTCGCCCCAGCCTGGGTCGCGGCAGGTGCCGGCGTCGTAATGGCAACGCTCGGGGCTCATGATGCACAGGTCACACTGGGCCAGCTTGGTCATGCACGGGTAGCAATACCCCTGGCTGAAGCTGGTCTTGGTCTTGCGGCCGCAATGGCTGCAATGGATGGCACCGAGGTATTCCAGGCGAATGTGCGTGCCGATCAACGGATTAACCGGCACCTCGGCATCGCCAAGGCGAAACGCGTATTGAACGGTCGGCTCACCGAGTTGCGCCGACATCTTGCTGACTGCACCACGACCAATTTCAATCAATGGATCGCATCCGACTTGAACAGGATGTTCGGCACCGGCGCGGACTTGGACGCGCATTCCTGCGGCCCCATGTAGCCGGTGCGCTGGTCTTCCGGCAAGTTCTGGAGTTCCCAGGCGATCACGGCTTGCAGAGACAGCTCGCGCTGTTCAGGGGACAGTTTGCGCCCATCGGACCACTTGCCGATTTCCACGGCGAGCTTGAGGCTCTCGTAGATGTCCGGGGTGATGTTTTCAATCATTTCAGCAAAAGAGGACATGAGGCTCTTCCTTATCAAATAGACGATTTGCGGCGGCTGTACAACCCGCCCAGCAAGCCGGTCAAGCAACCGATAACCAGGCCGCCGACATGGGCAGCGTTGGCGATTTCGCCGAAGCCGATCATCGAGATCAGCCCCGACATACAGAGCACCAGCCAAATCAGCATCATCGCCAGCACCCCACGGGGCAGGCGATAAGCCGGGTTCGGCGACAGCAGTTGAAAAATCCAGCAATGCCCAAGCAGGCCATATAACACGCCGGACAAACCGCCAAACAGCCCGGGGCCGCCGTAGGCGTATTGAGCGTAGTTGGAGACCAGGCTGAACAAGAGCGTCAGCCCCAGCAGGTTGATACTGCCCTGGCGCGCTTCGATGCGCCGGCCCAGCTCCCAGTACCACATGCCATTCATGGCCAGGTGCAGGATGCCGAAGTGGATCAGCATCGGCGTAACCAACCGCCACCATTGGCCCGAGGCCAGTGTATCGGCCAGCGGCGTGAACTGGATGTACTCACCGAGAATGCGAAACGGCAGGAACGTCAGCCAGCTCATGGCCTGCAGGTTTTCGCCAAGCAAGGTCACCGCGCCAACGATGATGCTCGCCAGCAGCACCAACGCCGTCACAGGGCTATGCCGCAGTTGCTCGACAAAACCCGGGCGCTTGACCGGCGCTTGCTCAGGAATATCCAGTTGCTGGTCCGGATCACCCGCAGGAAAGCGCTGATACAGCACGCGCACATCGTCGCTGATGGTCTCGGGCACCCATAACACTTGCTCGCCCGATTCCTCGCTGATGCGATGGGGCACTTGCATGCGTTGCAGCAGCTTCACGAAGCCACCCAAGTCGACGCCCAGCGGCAGGCGCAATACAGCCACAGTACTCATGTGATGACCTCGGGCCGCTCAACGTCGACCCATACAAATTTACGCGGATCCAGGCGGGGTTCCTGATCCAGGCGGTACGCCACCAACTTGCCGTACAGCACCGCGCTGTAGTCCAGGCAGGCCAGGTTGTCGCGGATCGGCGCCGGTTTGCCGCTGCGCCAGTAATGGCCGACGAACAGCAAAGGCTCGTCGACGCCGTAGCGCAGCAGGGAATTCTTTTCAGTGGACGACAACGGCGTGCGCGCCACCGGCTCCGGCAGTGCGTCGGGCTGGAACACGATGTCGCCGTAGGTCTTGGGGTCGTCTTCCCAGAACTTGGTGCGGAAAAACGAGCGCGTCAGGCCGTCGCCACCGGTCAGCGTCAGGCCATCCGGCAGGCGCATGTCGGTGCCGCGCAGCAGGCGGTCAAACGCATTGCAGGCAAAACTGCCCGGGACGGCGGCGGCCTGCAGGAAGTGCTGGTCGATGCAGCCGTCCGGGAAGGTCGCGCGCAGTGGCTCGATAAACCCGTCATCCCAGCACGCGTGGACCACCCGGAAACGCCCGGCGTCGACAAACAGCGGCATGTCATAGAACCAGCCGAGGAAGTCGTGCCAGTCGGCCGGGTGGTGTTCGAACTGGGTCAGCGTCTCGTGGATCAACCGCGCATGCCGTGGGTTGCGCTCACGCACGAACTGCTTGCCGCTGCCCGGCGGTGCTGGCGTGCTCCAGCCCAGTGCGTTGAATTCGTGGTTGCCCATGATGCACAGCGCCTGGCCAGCCTCGGCCATGTCGTGGACGATATGTAACGCCTCGCGGATACGAGGGCCACGGTCGATGATATCGCCGAGGAACACCGCCATACGCGAAGGATGACGCCAGGTGCCGCCCTGCTTGTGGTACCCCAGCCGCTCGAGCAAGTGCTCAAGGGTATGAGCGCAACCGTGCACGTCACCAATCAGGTCGTAGCTACGCGCGGGATCGAGCATCAGTCGCCTCCACCCCCCAAGCGGCTGCCCCAGCCCAACTTGGTGCGGCACACTTCGTAGTAGTTGTGGTCCAGCGGGTGGATCAACCGCAACTTCTGTGCCTTCTTGCTCACGGTGATGGTGTCACCGGGCGCGCAGGTGAAATGGTTCTGACCGTCACAGGACACCTGCGGGTAGATCTGCATGTCTTTGGACACTACGATTTTCAGCTCACTGTTGCCGTCGACCACGATGGGCCTGCTGGACAACATATGGGGATACATCGGCACGATCACAATGGCATCCAGCTTGGGATGCATGATCGGGCCACCCGCCGACAGCGCGTAGGCGGTGGAGCCGGTCGGCGTGGCGACGATCAGGCCGTCGGCCTTCTGGCTGCACACGAACTGGCCGTCTATATAGAGTTCGAACTCGATCATTCGCGTGGACTTGCCGGGGTGCAGCACCACGTCATTCAAGGCGTCGCCCTGGCCGATGGCTTCGCCGTGGCGGCGCACTTCGGCCTGCAGCAGGAAGCGGTTTTCCACCAGGTAATGGCCGTCGAGCACCTTGGCCACTTCGACTTCCAGCTCATCGGGGCGGATATCGGTGAGGAACCCCAGGCTACCCCGGTTGATCCCCAGTACCGGCACGTTATGCCGCGCCAGGGCCCGGGCGGCGCCGAGCAGGCTGCCGTCGCCGCCAACCACGATAACCATGTCGCAGACTTCGCCGAGCATCTTGCGCGACGAGGTTTGCAGGCCATGGCCTGGGAGGATTTCGGCGATGGTGTCTTCGAGGATCACGTGCAGGTGGCGTTCCAGCAGGAATTTTTTCAGCCGGCGGACGGTGTCCAACACCTGGGTACTGCCCAGGCGACCGATAATGCCGATATTGCGAAATTGCTCCATGGGGCTCCTGCGGGATTTGGGGTGGGGCAAAAAGAACGATTATGGGCGAAAGGCTGCCCCAGGCAAAATCCTTTGTGGCCATGAACCCTTGATGACAACGGTTCTCAGCCACCTGAGCCCCCGTTAAAAGGCTATGCTCGGACCATGACTGTGTTCCCGGATCTGCAGACCCTGCCCCGCCAGCTGCGCCACCCTGAAGTGCGCGACTTGGCGTGGGTGATGCTCGCCCCGCCAATGCTGGCGCAGACGCCGTGGCCGCAACGCCACCCGTTGGCCGGGAGTGATTGGGTGCAAGCGCCACACCTGCTCGAACAATGGCTACGTGCACTCGATCACGACAGCAGCCCCTTGCAACACTGGCTGAGCCTGGCCCGTACCCGTCGTCTTGGGCTTTATTACGAGCGGTTATGGCAGTTCGCCGTGCAGCATGCGCCGGGCGTGGAGTTGCTGGCCGCCAACCTGCCGATCCGCCGCGCCGGGCATACCCTCGGCGAGCTGGATATGTTGCTGCGCGACCGCGATGGCGTGCATCACTTGGAACTGGCGATCAAACTCTATCTGGGGCCGCAGGACGGCGACGGCCAGGACACGGCGCAGTGGCTGGGGCCGGGTTGTCATGATCGGCTGGACCGCAAGCTGGCGCATCTGGCCCAGCACCAATTGCCAATCTCGGCGCGGGCGGAGAGCCGCGAGGTGTTGGCGGCGCTGGATATCCAGCAGTTCGATGCGCATTTGTGGCTGGGCGGGTATTTGCTGTATCCCTGGCCCGGTGAAGCGCAGGCACCCGTGGGTGCCCACCCGCAGCATTTGCGTGGGCGCTGGTTGCATCAGCGCGACTGGCGGGCATTTGTCAGCGCCAGCGCCCCCGGCCGCTGGCAACCCCTGCCCCGGCATGCATGGCTGGCGCCGGCGCATTACCCAGCGGATGAGGTATGGAGTGAGGAGCAGATGCAGGGTTGGCTGGCGGACCTGGATCCGATGGCTCCAGCGCAGCTATTAGTACGGCTGGTTCAGGCGGGTCAGGATTGGGAAGAGGCTGAGCGGCTGTTTCTGGTGGCGGATCTTTGGCCGAATGTGCCGGGGGCGGGCTGATAACCTTGTGGTGTAGTTGAGGGCTTGCTCGCGAAGGCGGCGGCCCAGGCGCTAAACCTTATCGATATGCTGATAATCCAACTGCAACCCAGCCGCCAATTCCTCAGCCCGGCCCAACCTGATCGGCCCACGCTCGATGTCTATCAATAATCCCGAGCACTCCAGCAACGGCAGTCCTGCGACATCCTTAAGCCGCCCATCGGTGATCACCAACAAGCGCTGCTGCTCAGTCGGAAACCGCTTACGCCGCACCGCCAGCCAATTCCCAGCCTCAGTCAGCGCCGCGAACAACGGCGTGCCCCCGCCCGCCCCCAACAGGTCCAACCATCCGGCCAAACCCTTCGCAGCTTTCAGTCCCTGTACCTGCCATTTGGGCGATTGCCCGCTGGCCGTCAACAAGGCCATCCGCGCGCGTTGGCGGTAGGCGTCATCAAACAACTGGGCCAGCAAACCTTTGGCATCGGTGAGCGCACGATGGCGCCGGGTTGACGCCGACGCATCGACAATCACCAGCCACAACTCATGGGCCGAGCGACTGCGCAGGTGAAACCGTAGATCCTCTCGCGATTGCGGCCGGCCATCGAGCAGAGTGCCCGGCCAATTGATCGAACCCTGTTTCGCACTCCGGACCTTACCGTGCCTGCCTCTATCGAGTCGTCCTGCCTTGGGCCGGGCATCCACCCCCGCGTCAGGTCGAGGGCGAATGCCTAGGGCTTTTTTGGCCAGGTGGGTACATCCCGGCGTGCGCCCGTGGGCAGGGCCGGTGCGGGCATGTCACCCCATTGGCCTTGACCCGGCGACGTGTCGGAGGACGTTGGCGACTGCCCTTTACTCGGCGCATTGGACGGCGGCGATGGTGCCTGGCGGCGATGGCGCAGGGCAAACTCGGCGACGGCTTCGATGTCTTCCTCGGCGATCGCATCCGCCCCGCGCCATGCCGCGTGCGCCCTGGCGCCGCGCAGCCAAACCAGATCCGCACGCAAGCCATCGACACCGGCGGCAAAGCACCGCTCTGTGATCTGCGCCAGTGCCTGGTCATCCAGTGCGATGGTGTCGAGTCGCGCCCGCGCCTGGGTACAGCGCTCGCGCAGAGCGGCTTGGGGCTCTGCCCAATGCGCGCAGAACGCCGCCGGGTCGCTGTCAAAGTCCAGGCGACGACGGATGATTTGCCCACGCTCGACCGGCAGGGTCTGCCCACTCAAGGCCACGTTGAAACCGAAGCGGTCGAGCAGTTGCGGGCGTAACTCGCCCTCCTCCGGATTCATGGTGCCGATCAGTACAAAACGCGCCGAATGGCGATGGGAGATGCCGTCACGCTCGATCAGGTTGGTGCCGCTGGCCGCCACGTCGAGCAGCAGGTCCACCAGGTGATCGGCCAGCAAGTTGACTTCATCGACATACAGCACCCCGCCGTCAGCCTTGGCCAAGACGCCGGGGGAAAACTGCGCGCGGCCTTCGCCCAATGCGGCGTCCAGGTCCAGCGTCCCCACCAGCCGCTCTTCGGTAGCGCCCAAGGGCAAGGTGACGAATTGACCACTGGCCAGCAGGTCTGCCAGCCCCCGCGCCAAGGTGGACTTGGCCATGCCACGCGGGCCTTCGATCAGCACGCCGCCGATCTTCGGGTCGATGGCAGTCAGGCACAGGGCCAATTTCAAGTCGTCGGCGCCGACCACGGCGGACAGCGGAAAATGCGGAGTATCAGTCATCAGCTGTCTTCTTCTATATCCAGCAACAGGTTTTCCAACGCCTCTTTATAAGCCCCCGGCGCCTGCCACTGGCCACGTTGCTGCGCTTCCAGCATGCGTTCGGTCATGTCACGCAGGGCGTCGGGATTGTGCTCTTGCACAAAGGCCCGTGTGTCAGGGTCCAGCAGGTAAGCGTCGGCGAGCAAGGCGTATTGATGATCGTCGATCAGCGCGGTGGTGGCATCGAACGCGAACAGATTGTCCACGGTCGCGGCCATTTCAAACGCACCTTTATAGCCATGGCGCTTCACGCCGTCGATCCACTTGGGGTTGGCGGCGCGGGAACGGATCACCCGGTTCAGCTCTTCCTTCAGCGTTCGGATCTTCGGCAGGTCCGGCTGGCTGTGGTCACCGTGGTAACTGGCGGCCTTTTCGCCACTCAGTTCTTCCACGGCGGCGAGCATGCCGCCCTGGAATTGGTAGTAATCATTGGAGTCGAGCAGGTCGTGCTCGCGGTTGTCCTGGTTCTGCAACACCGCCTGCACCTGGCTCAAGCGCTGGGCGAATTGCTCGCGGGCGGCGGTGCCCTCATCGGAGCCGCCATAGGCGTAGCCGCCCCAGTTCAAATAGACCTCGGCCAAGTCTTCGCGGCTTTGCCACAGGCGACCATCGATCGCGCCTTGCACACCCGCACCATAGGCGCCGGGTTTCGCGCCGAAGATGCGCCAGCCGGCCTGTTTCGCTGCGGCCTCTGCGTCCAGGCCCGACTTGAACAACGCCTCACGTTCACTGCGCACTTTGGCCGCCAGCGGGTTCATGTCGTCTGGTTCGTCCAGCGCGGCCACCGCCTGCACCGCCGCGTCGAACAGGCGGATCAGGTTGGCAAAGGCGTCACGGAAAAAGCCGGACACGCGCAACGTCACGTCAACGCGCGGACGGTCCAACAGGCTGATCGGCAGGATTTCAAAGTCATCCACGCGCTGGCTGCCCGTCGCCCACACCGGCCTCACGCCCATCAGCGCCATGGCCTGGGCGATATCGTCGCCGCCAGTGCGCATGGTGGCGGTGCCCCACACCGACAGGCCGAGCTGGCGCAGGTGGTCGCCATGGTCTTGCAGGTGCCGCTCAAGAATCAGGTTGGCCGACTGGAAGCCAATGCGCCAGGCCGTGGTGGTCGGCAAGTTGCGCACGTCGACGGTGAAAAAATTGCGCCCGGTCGGCAGCACGTCCAAACGCCCGCGACTCGGTGCGCCACTGGGGCCGGCAGGCACGAAGCGGCCGCTCAAGGCGTCCAGCAACCCGCGCATTTCTGCCGGCCCACAGGCGTCCAGGCATGGCGCCACGACTCTGCGCAGGCTCTCGATCACCGCCTTCACCTCCTCCCAACCGGGCGCTTCCAATTGTTCAAGCGGCCCTTCCAACGCCTGTTCGATCAGCCGCGCTGCATACAACTCCAGGCGCTCACGGGTATCGCCGGCGGTGCGCCACAACTGCTCATCGATTTTCAGCAACACGTCGGGCCGGCGCCCGGTCCAGGGTTCGGCCAGGGCGCAGTCGAGTGGGTCGAAGCCCAGCTCGAAAGCCTTGGCCAACACTCGCAGCACACTCGATTGCGGACCTCGGCCGTCACCACGCGGGATGCGCAGTAAGGCGAGCAAGGTGTCGATACGCAAGCGGCCTTCAGGCGACTCGCCAAAGATGTGCAGGCCGTCGCGGATCTGCGATTCCTTTAAGTCGCACAGGTAGGTATCGAGGCGCGGCAGCCAGATGGCGGCGTCGGCGTCCTTGTCCAGCTCAAGCTCCTGGTCGATACGGGTTTCGCGCACCAGCGTGAGGATGTCTTTCTGCAATTCCAGGGCGCGGCGTGGGTCGAGCAGTTGCGCCTCGTAATACTCGTCGGCCAACAACTCCAGGTCACGCAACGGGCCATAGGTTTCGGCGCGGGTCAGCGGCGGCATCAAGTGATCGATGATCACCGCCTGGGTACGCCGTTTGGCCTGGGCGCCCTCACCTGGGTCGTTGACGATAAACGGATAGATATTCGGCAGCGGCCCCAGCAGCGCATCGGGCCAGCAGTTTTCCGAGAGGCCCACGCCCTTGCCCGGCAGCCATTCGAGGTTGCCGTGCTTACCCACGTGAATCACAGCGTGGGCGCCGTAGGTATGGCGCAGCCAGAAATAGAACGCCAGATAGCCATGGGGTGGCACCAGGTCCGGGTCGTGGTACACCGCGCTGGCGTCGACCTGATAACCCCGCGCCGGTTGGATACCGACGAAGGTCAGTCCCAGGCGCAGGCCGGCGATCATCATCCGGCCGTCGCGGCACATCGGATCGTTATGAGGCGTGCCCCAGCGTTCCATCACGGCTCGACGATTAGCCTCGGGCAAGCGACTGAACAGTGTCTCGTAGTCGTCCAGGCCCAGGCTTTGATGGCACGGACGCAGGTCGAGACTGTCCAGGTCGTTGGTGACACCGCCCAGCAGTTGATGAATCAGCGCAGTGCCGCTGTCGGGCAACGTGTCCGGCAGCGGATAGCCTTCGGCCTGCAGGGCACGCAGGATATTCAGCGCCGCTGCGGGCGTATCCAGGCCTACGCCGTTACCGATACGGCCATCGCGAGTTGGGTAGTTGGCGAGGATCAATGCGATACGCTTGTGCGCGTTCGGCACCCGTGCGAGTTCGACCCAGCGCCGCGCCAGCTCAGCCACGAAATCCATACGCTCGGGCGCTGCTCGATAGCACACCACATCCGACTGGCTGCGCTCGCTGCGCCAGGCCAGGTCCTTGAAGCTGATCGGCCGGCTGATGATGCGCCCGTCCAGCTCCGGCAACGCAATGTGCATCGCCAGATCGCGCGGGCCGAGGCCTTGCTCGCTGGCCTCCCAGCCGGGCTGATTGTCCTGGGCGCAGATCGCCTGGATCACCGGGATATTGCGGCGAAACGGCCGCAAATGCGGCGCTTCGGGGCTGGATTGGGCAAAACCGGTGGTGTTGAGGATCACCGCCGCGCCGACCTCATCCAGCAAGTCCTCGACCACCGTCAGGCAGCCGGGCTCTTTAAGACTGGCCACCGCCATCGGCAACGGGTTCAACCCCGCCGCCTGCAAGCGCTCGCAGAACACATCAATAAAGCCGGTATTGGCGGCCTGCAAATGCGAGCGGTAGAACAGCACCGCCGCCACCGGCCAATCAGCGTTCCAATCCGCCTGCCAATCATTCAGGCGGGCAGTGGCGTTGTGCGGGTGATAAATCGCCGTGCGCGGCAGGGTTTGCGGTTCGGCCCAGGCGTAGTCTTGGCCTAGGTAGGCACTGGCCAGGCAGCGGTAAAAATCCAGCGCGTTAGCCAGGCCGCCCTGGCGCAGAAAGTGCCACAGGCGGTCACGTTCCTGTGCGCCAACAGTGCTCAAGCCGCTGAGCTCAGGGTCCGGGCGATCACACCCCGGCACCAGGATCAGTTGCACGCCGCGTTCCGCCAACGCCACCAGACGCTCGATGCCGTAACGCCAATAACCAATGCCGCCATGCAGCGAAATCAGGATGACCTTGGCGTGGCGCAGCACCTCATCGACGTACAGGTCGACCGAGGCATGGTTCTGCACTTGCATCGGGTTGGCCAGGCGAAACGTCGGGTAATCATCCGGCAAGTGCTGGGCGGCTTCGGCCAGCAGTGCGAGGCTCGAATCACCGCTGCACAAGATCACCAGTTCAGCGGGGGTTTGGCCAAGGTCGGCAATATTGTCGTCTGAGACGAAACCACCGGGCTGGGTCCTGAGCAGGTGCATGGGTTAAACGCTGAGGGCGGCGCGCAGTTGCGCTTCAAGGCCCGCTGCGTCCAGCGCCTGGCCGATCAGCACCAGTCGCGTTATGCGGGCTTCGTCGGCGCCCCAGGCGCGGTCAAAGTGTTTGTCGAAACGCGTGCCCACGCCCTGGATCAGCAGGCGCATCGGCTTGTTCGGGATGGCAGCGAAGCCTTTGACGCGCAGGATGCCGTGTTGCACGACCAATTGGTTCAGCGCATCGAGCAGCAGCGCTTCGTCAGCCTGCGGCAGGTCGATGGAAATGGAGTCGAAGGCATCGTGGTCATGATCGTCCTCGCCCTCGTGATGGTGATCGTGATGGCTGTGACGGCCGTCGATGTGCTCTTCAGAGCCAGCGCCCAGGCCAATCAGCACGTCCAACGGCACGCGACCGCTGCTGGCTTCAATGATCTTCACCGCTGGCGGCAGCTCTTCGGCGACTTCCAGGCGCACGCGGGCCAGGTCTTCAGGGCTGATCAGGTCGGATTTATTGAGGATAACGAGGTCGGCGCTGGCCAGTTGGTCAGCGAACAGTTCGTGCAGTGGCGATTCGTGGTCCAGGTTCGGATCGAGTTTGCGCTGGGCATCCACTTGATCCGGGAATGCCGCGAACGTGCCAGCGGCCACGGCCGGGCTGTCGACCACGGTAATCACCGCATCAACGGTGCAGGCGCTGCGGATCTCCGGCCACTGGAAGGCTTGTACCAACGGCTTTGGCAGGGCCAGCCCGGAGGTTTCGATAAGGATATGGTCAAGGTCACCGCGACGCGCGACCAGTTCGCGCATCACGGGGAAGAATTCTTCTTGCACGGTGCAGCACAGGCAGCCGTTCGCCAGTTCGTAAACACGGCCGCTGGCTTCTTCTTCGGTGCAACCGATGGAGCACTGCTTGAGGATTTCACCGTCGATGCCCAGCTCGCCGAATTCGTTGACGATCACGGCAATACGACGGCCCTGGGCGTTGTCGAGCATATGGCGCAGCAAGGTGGTTTTGCCCGAGCCGAGAAAGCCGGTAACGATGGTGACGGGGAGTTTGGCCAGTGTTTTCATCGGATGCCCTTTGGGGCGGGCATACGGGACGATAGGCCCTGCGACGGCGCGCAGCAGCGGTTTTCGTCACCGGATCACCCCGCCCGGTTGAATTGAAAATCGGTTGCGAGGCAGGTCTCCTGGCTTGGGGCTTGCGGGTCTTGCGACCGGCGCTGGCTGCGCCTTCCCGCCGTATCGGCAGTGGCGTGGCAGTCAGATAAACCCTTCACAGTTGCGGGGGCAGCCGCGGCTTGGACCGCGTTCCCTTCTTAGCTTTGGCCTGGGCCGAAGAACCTCGAGGGTGCAAGGCTACGCAGTGCTTGGGGGATGGTCAATGATGGGGTTGGGTTGGTGTACATATCCGTTTCTGCGGTTACGGCTGCTATTGGTTCCGCCATTACGGCGGAACCAATAGCAGCCATTACCCAAATAACGGATATGCACTCCCCAATTGACTCCCCTCCCACCCCCATGCTCTCCTACTCACCTTGTTTCGGGTGCCCTTCACAGGGTGAAACGGGAAACCGGTGAGCCATAATATATGGCAAGTCCGGTGCTGCCCCCGCAACGGTAAGCGAGTGAAGCGTCAGATCCACTGTGCCGCTAAGGCATGGGAAGGCGATGCTTAATTAGGCACAATGCCCCTCGCAAGCCCGGAGACCGGCCCGAAAAATCAGATAACAAACCCGCGGTGGGCGGGCGCTGTTCAAAACCCTGCGAGCCTGGCTCGAGGGGTTTTCATGCGCTCGTTTCACCCTGATACCTGAAAGGGACGCGCCATGTCGATCATCAGCAGCACTTCGCACTCCGCCAGCAGCACCTCTACCTTGAGCCAACGCCTGACCGCCGCAATCGGCGCGTCGATCCTGGGCGCGTGCCTGGTGTATTTCGCCGGCTTCTCGCACATCGAGGCGGTGCACAACGCTGCCCACGATACCCGCCACAGCGCCGCGTTCCCGTGCCACTGAGACCTGCCGACATGATCAAGCGTATTGCGCAAACTGCCGGTTTCACCGGTCTTCTGGCTGCCCTGCTGCTGACCCTGCTGCAAAGCTTCTGGGTCGCTCCGTTAATTCTGCAGGCGGAAACCTTTGAAAAGGCCCCGGCAGCGACTGAAGTGATGCATGAGCACGCAGCCGGTGCTGCCGCGCATACCCATGACCTCGAAGCCTGGGAGCCGGAAGACGGCTGGCAGCGCGTGTTGTCTACCACCGGCGGTAATCTGGTGGTCGCTGTCGGTTTCGCGCTGATGCTCGCCGGTCTCTATACCCTGCGCGCACCCACCCGCACTGCCCAGGGGCTGCTCTGGGGGTTGGCCGGCTACGCAACCTTCGTGTTGGCGCCGACAATGGGCCTGCCGCCTGAGCTGCCAGGCACTGCTGCCGCTGATCTCGCACAACGGCAGATCTGGTGGGTAGGCACCGCCGCCTCCACCGCTGCGGGCATAGCGCTGATCGTGTTCGGCCGCAATTGGCTGCTCAAAGCGCTGGGCGTAGCGATTCTGGTCGTGCCACACGTGATCGGCGCGCCCCAGCCGCAAGTGCATTCGATGCTAGCCCCCGAAGCCTTGGAAGCGCAGTTCAAGATTGCTTCGCAGTTGACCAATGTCGCCTTCTGGCTAGCGCTGGGCCTGATCAGCGCTTGGCTGTTCCGCCGCAATCGTGATGATCAATACCCAGCATGATTTTAGTGGTCGGCCTGGGGTGCCAGCGGGGTTGTGACGTTCACACCCTGCTGGCCCTGCTCGAGAGCGCCCTCGCCGAGGGCGGTATCGAGCCCCAACGGATCACCGCGCTGGCCAGTATCGACCGCAAACGCGATGAACCTGGCCTTCGAGCCCTGGCCGATCTGTTGAACGTGCCGTTCCAGTGTTTCGACGCTGATCAGTTGGCGGGCTATGCAGAACAGCTGAGCCACAAATCCGCGATCGCGTTTGCCCATACAGGCTGCTACGGCATTGCCGAAAGCGCCGCCCTGGCCCTGGCTGAACACCTCGCCAACGCCCCTGCCCGGCTATTGATTACCCGCAAGCAAACCGCCCAGGCCACCTTCGCATTGGCTTGCGCCGGCTGAAAACCTGATAATCGCCCGCTCCGATCATGAGCGTTCTTCATGCTCGTGCGTTTTTCCATAGGATATTCCCATGACCGTCTACTTCATCGGCGCAGGCCCCGGCGACCCGGAATTGATCACCGTCAAAGGCCAGCGGCTGATCCGCAGTTGCCCGGTGATCATCTATGCCGGCTCGCTGGTGCCGACGGCAGTGCTCGAAGGCCACCAGGCAGAACAACTGGTCAACAGTGCCGAATTGCACCTTGAACAGATCATCGACCTGATCAAGACCGCCCACGCGAAAGGCCAGGACGTGGCACGCGTACATTCTGGCGACCCGAGCCTGTACGGGGCGATTGGCGAGCAGATCCGTCATTTGCGTGAGCTGGGCATCCCATTCCAGATCATTCCCGGCGTCACGGCAGTGGCGGCTTGCGCAGCGTTATTGGAAACCGAGCTGACACTGCCGGACATCGCCCAGAGTGTGATCCTGACCCGTTATGCAGATAAAACCAGCATGCCGGATGGCGAGGACTTCGACAGCCTGGCGCGACATGGCACCACCATGGCGATCCATCTGGGGGTCAATCACTTGGAGAGAATCGTCGCTCAACTGCTGCCGCACTATGGCGCGGACTGCCCGATTGCCGTGGTGCACCGCGCGACGTGGCCGGATCAGGATTGGGTGGTGGGGGCGCTGAGCGATATTGCCGGGAAAGTGGCGGCGAAGGGATTTCGGCGAACGGCGTTGATTGTGGTGGGTCGGGTGTTGGGCAGTGAGGGTTTCAGTGAGTCTTCGCTGTATCGCGCAGGGCATGCGCACCTTTATCGATCTTAATAAACTGAATCAGCTTACAGATTCAAAGCACTGATTTAATTGAATAAATTATAATAAACCCGCTGGAGCGGGTTTATTCCCACAGTTGATCTGCTTTCTTAGCTAAGTATCTCAAACCATTGAATTTAAACAATAAAAACGGCGCTCACGGGGCGCCGTTTTTTTGTCCGCAGTGAACACCTTACTCAGTAGTAGGCGTTTTCTTTCTGCGTGTGGTCGGTCACGTCACGTACACCCTTGAGCTCTGGAATACGCTCCAGCAGGGTCCGCTCGATGCCTTCGCGCAGGGTCACGTCCGCCTGGCCGCAGCCTTGGCAGCCGCCGCCAAACTTGAGCACGGCAATGCCGTCATCCACCACGTCGATCAGGCTGACCTGACCGCCGTGGCTGGCCAGGCCCGGGTTGATCTCGGTTTGCAGGTAGTAGTTGATGCGCTCGTTCACCGGACTGTCGGCGTTGACGTTCGGCACCTTGGCATTCGGCGCCTTGATGGTCAGTTGGCCGCCCATGCGATCGGTGGCGTAGTCGACCACGGCGTCGTCGAGGAAGGCTTCGCTGAAGGCGTCGATGTACGCGGTGAAGCTTTTCAGCCCCAAGGCGGTATCTTCAGGCTTCTCTTCCCCTGGCTTGCAGTAGGCAATGCAAGTCTCGGCGTATTGGGTGCCGGGTTGGGTGATAAAGACACGAATACCGATACCTGGGGTGTTCTGCTTGGACAGCAGGTCAGCCAGGTAATCGTGGGCGGCGTCGGTAATGGTTATGGCAGTCATGGAAACTCCTCACAGGCTTGCCGGCAGTTTACGCCAAATCATTACAGAGGTACAAAGTCCTAGTATTTTTGTCGGGAAAGAGCTGCGGGATCATCAATGCCAAACCAACGCTTAAGCGTGCGATAGGTCGATTTTTCCAGCCATTGGTAGCTCGCAAAGGCGCAAAGCGCCGTTAATACGATGCAAACAGGCAGCATCGCATAGGGATCTATTCCCGTACGCTTGACCACCCACAGCCCAGCGCACAGAACCAGCACGTGGATCAGATACACCGAGTAAGAGCAGTCCCCCATCAGCTTCAACACGCGTGAGCCTTGGAAGTAAGGCTCCAGTGCCACGCAACTGATGACCAGGATCGCGCTGGGCACGCCCCATTCAAACGCACGGGGCAGATCCGCCCCGTGATAAAACGCCACTGATGCCGCCACAATCCCCAACAACGGCACCCACGCCCTGGCCCGACACAGGCCGCGGCGATACAGCATGCCGATGACCATGCCCATCAGAAACTCCAGGACAATATCATTGCTGTAAAAACCGTCGGCCAAGTCAAGGGCGGGAGCGATGAGGTAGCACACCAGGTACAACAGCACGGCCACCACCCACAACCGATAGTCCCCACGAACCCACAAGGCGACGGCGAACAGGCCATAGAACAGCATTTCGAAGTTCAGGGTCCAGCCGACATCCAGCAGCGGATAGACGCCGTAGCCTGCCGGGTGCTGGGCAGGGATAAAGAGCATCGACAGGAGCACATGGCCCAGCGCGAGTTGAACATCGGGAAACATCGACGGCACAGCCAGGGTCAGGAGGGCCAGCAGCAAGGTATAGAACCAGTACGCCGGAGCGATCCGTGCCACGCGCATGAGCATGAAGCGCCGAGGTGTCAGGGCTTTGTCTGCGGTCGCAAGGAATATCACCAGGCCGCTGATGACAAAGAACACATCCACCCCTGCGCCGCCTTTTTCGACGAACAGATACTCCAGCGCGTTGTGCACCTCAAAGTTGAAAAACAGCTGCATGACATGGTGACCCACCACCAGCCATGCAGCCAAGGCGCGGAGAAATTGCACTGAAATCAACATTATCGGAGTACCTTTTCGAGCCCCGCGCACTGGATATCCGACTGCTTCAACTTCCGCCTGGAGAGATGACTGGATCAATGAGAGTCGTTATAGGTTCTCATAGCGGTTCATGTCCAATACCCCCTCTTCCACGGGCGCGACTTCGTGGAGGTACTGCGACAGATCGTGGAAGTACTGCCAGAACAACGGATGACTGCGCCGCACGCCCCAGCGGTCGACGATCTTTTCGAAACGATCGGCATCTTTGGCCCGCTCCATTTCAGCCACGAACTCGGGCACTTCCTGGGCGGGTATATTGAACATGAAGTTCGGGTAACTGCTTAGTACGCCGGGGTAAAGGGTCAAGGTGTCGAGTCTCGGCTGGTAGCGATAGGCTTCGCCCAGCAAAAACGCGACATTACTGTGGGCGCGGTTGCGCAGCAGGCTGTAGATCTCGCGCTTGCCGCTGGCAGTTTGAATGCGCAACATCGTGGCTTCGGGCAATTGATCGATCACCTTGAGCCCGGCGGCCGGGCGTGAGGTCAAGCGGCTCAACGCCTGCTCCGCATCCTGCAAGACCGGATCAATACCGCTGCGCGAGCAATACGCACTCACACAACGGTTAAATGGGTCCGGGCTGGCGTTCAAGCTGGCATAACGGGTCAACAATTGGTTGGCGAAATCGCGCTTCGGGTCGTTTTGGTTCAGGTGCAAACCCGTGGGTTTTTCATCATCAATGGCCTCATAGTCCAGCCAGAGCTTGATCTTGCCGCTGTTCTGGTACCAGTCGTCGAGGAAGTCTTCACGGGTATCGGCGGGCATCAGGCGCAGGAAGTTCTGCTCGGCGCCGTTACGGATCAGGTCGAAGTACAACCGGGTCTGGGCCTGGTGCGAGACATTGCCGAACACGTCGAAATTCACCGCCAATTGGTAGTACGTACGCTCCAGCAGCGGATAGTCGAACAACCACATCGTCTGCGGCACATCGCCGATCAGGCCTTTGGTCACCGAGGCGCTGTCGAAGTGGCGGAAAATGCTCAGCAAGGCATCGTCATTGCCCGCCCACAGGCTCGACCAGCTTGGCGGCGGCAGGTCAGCATAGCTGTCACGGCGCAGGGCCTCGTATTCATTGCGTTTATCGCGGTAGGCCCGCCACAGGCTGAGCACGCTGCCCACATCGTCATTCTGTCCCGGCATGGCCAGTAATGGCGTGGCCTGGCCGCGATAGCGCGCATCGGTGATGTAGAGGTCGTGGTCCGGGTCTTGGAACAGGGTCCAGAAGTTATCGCGGATCACATCCGTGGCAATCTGCCCGCGGCACACCGGCCCACGAATGAAAGTGCGTACGAAGTATTCGGCGTTATCCAGCATGAACTGGTAACGCGCCTTGGCGGGGATGGCCTCGAAGGTTTCGAATGGATTGGCGCGACGGGCTGGGCCGTAGCCAGGCAAGGCGCTGACCTGCCAGTCGCCGGCGTAGAACAGCGCTTTGATGCGCGCCATTTTCGCAGCACTGAAGGGGTAAGTGATGTGGGTTTTATGCACGATCACGCCCTGCACTGGCCACAGGCGGTAATACACATGAGTACCAGGGTCATCGTTAGGGCGACGGGTAGTGATCAGATCAATCGGCTGCCCGCTCGGGGTGCGCGACCGCACCCACTGGAAGAAATGCCCCGGCTCGCCATTCTCGAAGTCAATATGCGCCAGGTACAAATGCTCAAATAACCAGCGTGCCACCAAGCTTTCGCGGGCGCCTGGCTTGTTGAACAGGTTCTCCCACTGCTGCACCTGCAAGGCTTCGCTGGCACTCGGCGCCAGGCTTTGTTCATCTATAGGCGCGCCGGACGCGAGCCAGCGTTGCAGCGCCTGGTACTGCTGCTCGGTCAGGCCGGTGACGGCGAGTGGCATGCCTTCCTTGGGGTGGGCGCCGGCGTAGGCGTTGAATTCGCCGGGTATTGCGCACATGTTCGCGCGGTTCAGGCCCAGGACGATGTCTTCAGGCAACTTGGCATTGGGTGCCAGTGCAGCGTTGTGCCCCAATTCGAGCATGCGCGCCATCAATGCAGCCTGGCTGCCCTGCGCGTCCAACACCGAGTAAAAGCCCTTCTGTTGCCAGGCCGCCTTGCCAGAAGCATCTATAAACAGGCGGGTGGTCGGCGCCGCCTGGCTGCGCTCGCCATCATACACCGGCATTTTGCTCGCACCGCGCACCGCGCCTTCGGCACTGCCCAGGTTGAGCTGGCAGGCGGAGTCGTAGCAGGCATGGCAGGCCACGCATTTCTCGGTGAAGATCGGTTGAATGTCGCGGGTATACGAAATCGCCGGGGCGGATCCGTCGGCCTGAGCAGTGCAGGTAACCAGTGCCAGGACGGCGCTGGCGATGAGGCGAAATGACATGGATCCGGTCCCGATTCAATGCGTGCGGCGAAAAGTGCCGGTGATTCTACCGGGCCATGCCCCCAGCCAACATGAACGATATTCATGTAAAACCCGTACATGCTCCAAATCGGCACAGGTTTGCTATGATTCACGCCCTCCGAAATGCCTGACCAGAGTAGTCCCATGTCCGATCGTAGCGCTCGTCTGCAAGCCCTTCACCAAGCCCTCAAGGACCGCATCCTGATCCTCGACGGCGGTATGGGCACGATGATCCAGAGCTACAAGCTTGAAGAACAGGACTACCGTGGCAAACGCTTCGCCGACTGGCCAAGTGACGTCAAGGGAAACAACGACTTGCTGGTGCTCACCCGTCCGGACGTGATCGGCGGTATTGAAAAAGCCTACCTGGATGCCGGTGCCGACATCCTCGAAACCAACACCTTCAATGCCACCCGCGTTTCCATGGCCGATTACGGCATGGAAGAACTGGCCTACGAGCTCAACGTAGAAGGCGCACGCCTGGCGCGCAAGGTCGCTGACGCCAAGACCCTGGAGACACCGGCCAAGCCGCGTTTCGTTGCTGGCGTGCTCGGCCCGACCAGCCGTACCTGCTCGCTGTCGCCCGACGTGAACAACCCCGGCTACCGCAACGTGACCTTTGATGAACTGGTGGAAAACTACACCGAAGCCACCAAAGGCCTGATCGAAGGCGGCGCTGACCTGATCCTGATCGAAACCATCTTCGACACCCTCAACGCCAAGGCGGCGATCTTCGCCGTGCAGGGTGTGTTTGAAGAGCTGAATATCGAACTGCCGATCATGATCTCCGGCACCATCACCGACGCCTCCGGCCGCACGCTGTCGGGCCAGACCACTGAAGCGTTCTGGAACTCCGTCAGCCACGCCAAGCCGATTTCCGTGGGCCTAAACTGCGCCCTGGGCGCCAGCGAACTGCGCCCGTACCTGGAAGAGTTGTCGAACAAAGCCAGCACCCATGTGTCCGCGCACCCCAATGCTGGCCTGCCCAACGAATTCGGCGAGTACGATGAACTGCCATCGGAAACCGCCAAGGTTATCGAGGAGTTTGCCCAGAGCGGCTTCCTGAACATCGTCGGCGGCTGCTGCGGCACCACGCCGGGCCATATCGAAGCCATCGCCAAGGCTGTGGCCGGTTATGCGCCGCGCCAGATCCCGGACATCCCCAAGGCCTGCCGCCTGTCGGGCCTGGAGCCGTTCACGATTGATCGCAGCTCATTGTTCGTCAACGTCGGCGAGCGCACCAACATCACCGGCTCCGCGCGTTTCGCGCGCCTGATCCGTGAAGACAACTACACCGAAGCCCTGGAAGTCGCCTTGCAGCAGGTAGAAGCCGGCGCCCAGGTGATCGATATCAACATGGACGAGGGCATGCTCGATTCGAAGAAGGCCATGGTGACCTTCCTCAATCTGATTGCCGGCGAGCCGGACATCTCCCGCGTGCCGATCATGATCGACTCCTCCAAGTGGGAAGTGATCGAGGCCGGCCTGAAGTGCATCCAGGGCAAGGGCATCGTCAACTCCATCAGCATGAAGGAAGGCGTCGAGCAGTTCATTCACCACGCCAAGCTGTGCAAGCGCTATGGCGCCGCCGTGGTGGTGATGGCGTTTGACGAAGCCGGCCAGGCCGACACCGAAGCGCGCAAGAAAGAGATCTGCAAACGCTCCTACGACATCCTGGTGAATGAAGTCGGCTTCCCGCCGGAAGACATCATCTTCGACCCGAACATTTTCGCGGTCGCCACCGGTATCGAAGAGCACAACAACTACGCCGTCGACTTTATCAACGCCTGTGCCTATATCCGTGACGAGCTGCCGTATGCGCTGACCTCCGGCGGCGTGTCCAACGTGTCGTTCTCGTTTCGTGGCAACAACCCGGTGCGTGAGGCAATCCACTCGGTGTTCCTGCTGTACGCGATCCGCAACGGCCTGACCATGGGTATCGTCAACGCCGGCCAGTTGGAGATCTACGACCAGATCCCGGCCGAGCTGCGTGACGCCGTGGAAGACGTGGTGCTCAACCGCACCCCGGAAGGCACCGACGCCCTCCTCGCCATCGCCGACAAATACAAAGGCGACGGCAGCGTCAAGGAAGCCGAGACCGAAGAATGGCGCGGCTGGCCGGTCAACAAACGTCTGGAACATGCGCTGGTCAAGGGCATCACCACCCACATCGTCGACGACACCGAGGAATCCCGGCAGTCATTCGCACGCCCGATCGAAGTGATCGAAGGCCCGTTGATGTCCGGCATGAACATCGTTGGCGACCTGTTCGGCGCCGGCAAAATGTTCCTGCCCCAGGTGGTGAAGTCCGCCCGTGTGATGAAGCAGGCCGTGGCCCACTTGATTCCGTTCATCGAACTGGAAAAAGGCGACAAGCCGGAAGCCAAGGGCAAGATCCTGATGGCCACTGTGAAAGGCGACGTGCACGACATCGGCAAGAACATCGTCGGCGTGGTGCTGGGATGCAACGGCTATGACATCGTCGACCTCGGCGTGATGGTGCCGGCGGAGAAGATCCTGCAGGTGGCCAAGGAGCAGAAGTGCGACATCATCGGGCTGTCCGGCCTGATCACCCCGTCCCTGGACGAGATGGTGCATGTCGCCCGTGAGATGCAGCGCCAGGACTTCCACCTGCCCTTGATGATCGGTGGCGCCACCACGTCCAAGGCGCACACGGCGGTGAAAATCGAGCCCAAGTACAGCAACGATGCGGTGATCTACGTGACCGACGCCTCGCGCGCCGTGGGCGTGGCCACGCAACTGCTGTCCAAGGAACTCAAGGCCGGTTTCGTCGAGAAAACCCGCCTGGAATACATCGACGTGCGCGAACGGACCTCCAACCGTAGCGCCCGCACCGAACGCCTGAGCTACCCGGCCGCCATCGCGAAGAAGCCGCCGTTCGACTGGAGCAGCTACACGCCGGTGGTGCCGACCTTTACCGGCGCCAAGGTGCTGGACAATATCGACCTCAAGGTGCTGGCCGAGTACATCGACTGGACACCGTTCTTTATCTCCTGGGACCTGGCCGGCAAATTCCCACGCATCCTTACCGATGAAGTCGTGGGTGAAGCGGCCACCGCGCTGTACGCCGACGCCCAGGAAATGCTCGCCAAGCTGATCGACGAAAAACTCATCAGCGCCCGCGCGGTATTCGGTTTCTGGCCGACCAACCAGGTGCAGGACGATGACCTGGAAGTCTACGGCGACGACGGCCAACCGATCGCAAAGCTGCACCACCTGCGCCAGCAGATCATCAAGACTGACGGCAAGCCGAATTTCTCCCTGGCCGACTTCGTGGCACCCAAAGACAGCGGTGTAACCGACTACATCGGTGGTTTCATCACCACCGCCGGCATCGGTGCCGAAGAAGTCGCCAGGGCCTATCAGGACGCTGGCGACGACTACAACTCAATCATGGTCAAGGCCCTGGCCGACCGCCTGGCCGAAGCCTGCGCCGAGTGGCTGCACCAGCAAGTCCGTAAGGACTACTGGGGTTACGCCAGGGACGAGCAACTGGATAACGAAGCGCTGATCAAGGAGCAATACAGCGGCATCCGCCCTGCCCCGGGCTACCCGGCGTGCCCGGATCACACCGAAAAAGCCCAACTGTTCCAACTGCTCGATCCCGAGGCCCGCGAAATGCAGGCCGGGCGTAGTGGCGTGTTCCTCACCGAGCACTACGCGATGTTTCCGGCGGCGGCCGTCAGCGGCTGGTACTTCGCCCATCCGCAGGCGCAATACTTCGCTGTGGGCAAAGTCGACAAAGACCAGGTGGCGAGCTACACCGCCCGTAAAGGCCAGGACCTGGCCGTGACCGAGCGTTGGCTGGCGCCGAACCTGGGTTACGACAACTGATTGACCGCCCCCCCAGGTTCTGTAGTGAGCGGGCTTTCCCCGCGCGGGGCAAGCTCGTTCACTACAGATCAAAACATCGTCAGCTATGCTGTCCCTCACACACCTTGTGTCGAGGGATTTATGGACGATCCAGTCAACAACAAGCCCCCTACTTTCTGGCAGATGCTGCACAGCGTCTTGGCGGCCGCCTTTGGCGTGCAGAGTGGCAAGAACCGCGCCCGCGACTTTACCCACGGCAAGCCCAGCCACTTTGTGCTGCTGGGCATTCTGTTCACAGCGGTGTTTGCCTTGGCGTTGTTCGGCATCGTCAAGCTGGTGCTGCTCCTGGCCGGGGTCTAGCGCAGCAGCAGTTGCAAGCTGAAGGGATAACGGTAGGACGCCGGCTTGCCGACGGCAGACAGCGCACGAAAGTCAACGCGCGCAGTAGCGCCCAGTAAGCGCTGCGCCTGGGCGGCGTCAATCAGCTGGAATAACGCTTCCTGGCGATCACGTCCGCCGAAGGTGCCAATGTCCACACCCTTGGCATCATCATGAATCAACACCATCGCCCACCCGCCCAGGGTGAAATGCCCGGCGACCAGCGTACTCAGTCGACCGTCCAACCGCGCCTGCAAGATCTGCGGTGAACTGTTGGCCGCACTGAACAACACGTGCTTGCCCGGCATTTGCCCGCTGCCCTGCAGCGCCTGCATCGCACCCAGTGCCATCTCATCGTTGGCCGACCACACCAGCGCCGTCTTCGGGTAGCGCTTGAACAGTTGCGTGGCTTGCTCGAACGCGCGCTGACGGCTCCATTCGCCATAGACCAACTGGCGCAGCCGCACCTCGGGGTGCTCGGCCAGGGCGCGATGCAGGCCCTGTTCACGCAACTGCGCGGCCGGGGTGTTCTTGACGCCGGAGAAGGCCAACAAATCAATGCGCTCGCCAGGCGCGACAGGGCCGTGCTGGCGCAGTAGATCGCTGAACATCAGGTACCCGGCCTGCTCGTCGTCGGGAACGATGCTGCCGAGCCAATCGACGTCGTGGCCGAGCATTTGCACTTGGTCGGCAGTCAGCGCGTTATTCACGATCAGCAGCTTGACCCCCCTGCCCTGGGCCATGCGCAGAATCTGTGGGGCAACGTATTGTTCATTCACCAGCACCAGGTAATCCGGCCGCTCGCTGCCTTGCAGCGCCTCACGGGCCTGGATCAGGGTGTTTTGGGTATCGCGCTCGGAATAGCGCACGCGTAAATGCAGGCCGAGGTCCTTGGCACCGGCCTGCATGAATTGCGTGTAGCTGACCCAGAAGGTTTCCGTCGACATGCCCGGGTTGAGAAACACCACCGACGTGGCATGGGCCGTTGCCCCATACGCCGACCCCAGCAACCAGACACACGCAATCAACACCTTCAACATGGTTATCAAACCTTGAATATTGACCGCCATGATAGTGGCAATGCGACAGTCACCCGAGGACGTTTACTGGTGGCTCACCCAGAATACGGCAGTTCCCACCACCAGTATGATCAAAAACAGAATGGCCCAGGCATCAACGGTACTGTCGGGTTTACGGGCTTTTGTAGGATTGCTCATCGCATCGCCTCTTATCGGTTTTATAGGTGATTGCTAGGGGGCGCTCTTATCGATTTTCCCCGCTGGCGGGGAAAATCGATGAGAACGCCCCCTAAACACGCTCACAGTAAAGTTGACGATTGCCCGTATGACAAATGTGGGTATCGCAATAATGGCTCTAATTAGGCGATTTGGTTATTTGCATATACTCAAACATCACTTTTGCGCATAAACGCAAACTGGTATCGTGCCCCGGCTCCGTTGGGAGTGCGCGGCCGTGCGCGCAGATTTGCCGAGAACAGGACCTATATGTACGTATACGACGAATACGATCAGCGCATCATCGAGGACCGCGTCAAGCAGTTCCGTGATCAGACCCGACGCTACTTAGCAGGTGAACTGAGCGAAGAAGAGTTCCGCCCTCTGCGCCTGCAAAATGGCCTTTATGTGCAGCGCTTTGCGCCGATGCTGAGGGTGGCCGTGCCCTATGGCCAACTGACGTCACGTCAGACGCGCATGATGGCCAAGATTGCCCGCGACTTCGACAAAGGCTACGCCCACATCAGCACCCGCCAGAACGTCCAGTTCAACTGGCCGGCACTGGAAGATGTGCCGGACATCCTGGCTGAATTGGCGACCGTGCAAATGCACGCGATTCAGACCAGCGGTAACTGCCTGCGTAACGTGACCACCGACCAATTCGCCGGCGTGGCCGCTGACGAACTGATCGATCCACGCCCTTGGTGCGAAATCGTCCGTCAGTGGACCACCTTCCACCCGGAATTCGCCTACTTGCCACGCAAGTTCAAGATCGCCATCAATGGCTCGACCTCGGACCGCGCGGCCATCGAAGTGCACGATATCGGCCTGGAGCCAGTGCACAACGCAGCCGGCGAACTGGGCTTCCGCGTACTGGTGGGTGGTGGCCTTGGCCGGACCCCGGTAGTCGGCGCCTTCATCAACGAGTTCCTGCCGTGGCAGGACCTGTTGAGCTACCTCGACGCGATCCTGCGGGTCTACAACCGCTATGGCCGTCGTGACAACAAATACAAGGCCCGGATCAAGATCCTGGTCAAGGCGCTGACCCCTGAGGTGTTTGCCCAGAAAGTCGACGCTGAAATGGAACACCTGCGCGGCGGCCAGACCACACTGACCGAAGCCGAAGTGCACCGCGTGGCCAAACACTTCGTTGATCCCGAGTACAAGGCCCTGACCAATCAGGACGCCGAGCTCGCGGCACTCGACCAGCGGCACCCAGGTTTCGCCCGTTGGCGTACCCGCAACACCCTGGCGCACAAGAAGCCGGGTTATGTCGCGGTGACCCTGTCGCTGAAACCTACCGGCGTTGCTCCGGGCGATATCACCGACAAGCAGCTGGACGCCGTCGCCGACTTGGCCGAGCGCTACAGCTTTGGCCAACTGCGCACCTCCCACGAGCAGAACATCATTCTCGCGGACGTTGAGCAGAGCCAATTGTTTATCCTGTGGGGCGAGCTGCGCGAAGGCGGTTTCGCCACACCGAACATCGGCCTGCTGACCGACATCATCTGCTGCCCGGGTGGCGATTTCTGCTCCCTGGCCAACGCCAAGTCGATCCCGATTGCCGAATCGATCCAGCGTCGTTTCGAAGACCTGGACTACCTGTTCGACATCGGCGAGCTGGACCTGAACATCTCCGGTTGCATGAACGCCTGTGGTCACCACCACGTCGGCCACATCGGCATCCTGGGCGTGGACAAGAAAGGCGAAGAATTCTACCAAGTGTCCCTGGGTGGCAGCGCCAGCCGCGATGCGAGCCTGGGCAAGATCCTCGGCCCGTCTTTCGCCCAGGAAGCCATGCCCGAGGTGATCGGCAAACTGATCGATGTGTACATCGAACAGCGCACCGAAGATGAGCGTTTTATCGACACCTACCAGCGCATCGGCATTGACCTGTTCAAGGAGCGCGTCTATGCAGCGAATCATTAAGAACAACGAAGTCCTCGACGAAACCTGGCACCTGCTGCCCAAGGACGCGAGCTTCGACGGCATCTCCAATTGCGACGACCTGATCGTGCCGTTGGCGCTGTGGCGCGAACACGGCCACGCCCTAAAGGCCCGCGACGGCGGCCTGGGTGTGTGGCTGGACGCCGATGAAGAAGCCGAAGAGATCGGCGACGACGTGGAACACTTCCAAGTCATCGCCCTGAACTTCCCGGCGTTCACCGACGGTCGCAACTACTCCAACGCGCGCCTGTTGCGTGACCGTTACGGTTACAAGGGCGAGTTGCGCGCCATTGGCGACGTACTGCGCGACCAGTTGTTCTACCTGCGCCGCTGCGGGTTCGATGCCTTCGCCCTGCGCGCCGACAAAGACCCGTACGAAGCGCTGGAAAGCCTCAAGGACTTCTCCGTGACGTACCAGGCTGCAACGGATGAACCGTTGCCGTTGTTTCGTCGTCGCTGAGTCTTAGCGAAAGAAGAAGCCCTGGCATGCCAGGGCTTTTTTATGGTTCTTCACGGAATCACGGGAAAGACAGAAACAAGAACGCCGATTTGATGGATGATGTTCGTGCGAGCAAACACATCTAAAAAACCGGCGTTCTTATGCGTGATATTAATACTTTTCTTCCCTTT
>NZ_CAXAQM010000013.1:0-167087 GCF_963970525.1 Pseudomonas sp. EA_65y_Pfl1_P113 | reverse complement strand
CACTTGCGCTTCCGATCTCTCGTTAGCGGGAGGCGAATTCTACAGCGTTACACGCTGCTGTCAACACCTCTTTTTCTCCGCTTTCGACCGAGAGGATCGAAACGTTAATAGAGCCAAACAACACCGCCCTATCAACTCCTTCTGGGCCTCGATGAACTGAAGCAACTCGCCGTCGAATTTCGCATAACCCTTTGTTTACCAAGGAGTTTTCCGTTTCGACTGCGCCGGAAGTGGGGCGAATTATAGACAGATATAAATCGCCGTCAACACTTAATTTCAGGTTTATTCGGATTTGAGCGTAATACGCGCAAATGCCTTCTTTCCAGCCTGGCAAACGTGTGTAGCACCCAGCTCGCATATAAAGGTGCGATCTACAACCTCACCATCTATACGCACACCACCGGAACCCAACAAATCACGCGCAACCGCCGAGTTCTTCACCAAGCCCGCCTTATTAAGGACAGCAGCGATCGGCATCGCCTCGGCAGCGGACAGCTCAATCTCCGGCAGATCATCCGGCAGCTCGCCATCCTTCATACGGTTACCCGCCGCACGGTGAGCACTGGCCGCAGCCTCTTCACCATGGAAGCGCGCAACGATCTCTTCCGCCAGCTTGATTTTCACGTCACGCGGATTAGTGCCTGCTTCTACGTCAGCACGCAGCGCATTGATCTCATCCATCGAGCGGAAGCTCAGCAACTCGAAGTAGCGCCACATCAGCGCATCAGGAATCGAAACCAGCTTGCCGTACATCACACCCGGCGCTTCCTGGATACCGACATAGTTGCCCAAGGACTTGGACATCTTCTTGACGCCATCCAAGCCTTCCAGCAACGGCATGGTCAGAATGCACTGAGCCTCCTGCCCATACGCACGCTGCAGTTCACGCCCCATCAAGAGGTTGAATTTCTGATCAGTGCCACCCAGCTCAACATCAGCACGCAACGCTACCGAGTCGTAGCCCTGAACCAGCGGATAGAGGAACTCATGAATGGCGATCGGCTGGTTGGTGGAGTAACGCTTGTCGAAGTCATCACGCTCAAGCATGCGCGCAACGGTGTACTGGGAGGTCAAGCGAATGAAATCCGCCGGCCCCATCTGATCCATCCAAGTAGAATTGAACGCCACCTCGGTCTTGGCCGGATCAAGAATCTTGAACACCTGTGTCTTATAGGTCTCGGCGTTATCGAGCACCTGCTCACGGGTCAACGGCGGACGCGTGGCACTTTTGCCACTTGGGTCACCGATCATCCCGGTGAAATCACCTATAAGGAAGATGACCTGATGCCCCAGCTCCTGGAACTGACGCAGCTTGTTAATAAGCACGGTATGACCCAGGTGCAGATCCGGCGCCGTCGGATCAAAGCCAGCCTTAATACGCAGGGGTTGGCCACGCTTGAGCTTTTCGATCAGCTCAGCTTCGACCAACAGTTCTTCCGCACCACGTTTTATCAGCGCTAGCTGTTCTTCAACCGACTTCATAACAGACCCGCAAGGCTCAGATTCAAAAGGGAACCAACCATACAAGATCAGGGACTAATTACAAGTTTTGCCCTGCGAACGGACACCGTTCAGCAAGCCCAGCGTTCGCGAGCTTGCGCCACAGATGATTTGGTTATATTTTATACAGTTATTTCATCTTCATCATGTCATTCATCTTTTCCATTTCATCTTCAAAGTCAAAATTACCTATGACCACTGAACCGTCTAAAGCGCCGCCGCTTTACCCGAAGACCCACTTGCTCGCCGCAAGTGGCATCGCCGCCCTTCTCAGCCTGGCACTCCTGGTATTCCCTTCCAGTGACGTAGAAGCCAAACGAACATCCCTGAGCCTTGAACTGGAAAGTCCAGTTGAACAACTGACACAAGATCAAGACGCTTCCGACGCGCAACAAGCCACAAATGCACCCGCCGGCTCACCCTTCGCCCAGATAGAAAACAGCCCGAAGGACACACAGCAAGCTGGCGAGACGCCGACTGTAGAGGTGGCCAAGAGTCCTCTGCACCGCGAAATCATCGTAGGTAAGGGCGATACACTATCGACACTGTTCGAGAAAGTCGGCCTGCCTGCCGCTACCCTCAACGACGCACTGGCCAGCGACAAACAAGCCAAGCAATTCACTCAGCTCAAACGCGGTCAAAAGCTTGAATTCGAACTGACCCCCGACGGCCAACTCAACAAGCTCCACAGTACCGTCAGCGACCTTGAAAGCATCACGCTGACCAAAGGCGCCAAAGGCTTTGCCTTCAACCGCATCACCACCAAACCGGTGACGCGCTCGGCCTACGTTCACGGGGTGATCAACAGCTCCCTGTCGCAATCTGCCGCCCGCGCCGGACTGTCCCACAGCATGACCATGGACATGGCCAGTGTGTTTGGCTACGACATCGACTTCGCCCAAGACATCCGTCAAGGCGACGAATTTGATGTGATCTACGAGCAGAAAGTCGTCAACGGCAAAGTTGTCGGCACTGGCAACATCCTCTCCGCGCGCTTTACCAACCGCGGCAAGACCTACACCGCCGTGCGCTACACCAACAAGCAAGGCAATAGCAGCTACTACACCGCCGACGGCAATAGCATGCGCAAGGCCTTCATCCGCACACCGGTAGACTTCGCTCGCATTAGCTCGCGTTTCTCCATGGGTCGCAAGCATCCAATTCTGAACAAAATCCGCGCCCACAAAGGCGTCGACTATGCCGCCCCACGTGGCACGCCGATCAAGGCAGCAGGCGACGGTAAAGTGCTGCTGGCCGGCCGTCGTGGTGGCTACGGCAATACCGTGATCATCCAGCACGGCAACACCTACCGTACGCTGTATGGCCACATGCAAGGCTTTGCCAAGGGCGTGCACACTGGCGGCACCGTGAAGCAAGGCCAAGTGATCGGCTATATCGGTACCACTGGCCTCTCTACCGGGCCGCACTTGCACTATGAGTTCCAGGTCAATGGCGTACACGTCGACCCGCTGGGTCAGAAGCTGCCGATGGCCGACCCGATCGCCAAGGCCGAGCGTGCACGGTTCATGCAACAGAGCCAGCCATTGATGGCACGCATGGACCAGGAGCGCTCCACCCTGCTGGCTTCGGCGAAGCGTTAAAGTATGGCGCTCTATTTAGGCGTGATGTCCGGGACCAGCCTCGATGGACTGGACATTGCCTTGATCGAGCAAGATCCGGCGATCAAGCTGATCGCCACGCACTACATTCCCATGCCGGAAACCCTGCGCGCCGAGCTGCTTGCTCTGTGCGCCAGCGGCCCAGATGAGATCGCCCGTTCAGCCATTGCCCAACAAAACTGGGTGAATCTTGCCGCTCAAGGCATTCACACGCTGCTCAAGCAACAAAACCTCAAGCCTCAGGACATTCGCGTAATTGGCAGCCATGGCCAGACCATCCGCCATGAACCCGCCCGGGGCTTTACCGTGCAAATCGGCAACCCAGCCCTGCTCACCGAGCTGACGGGTATCACCGTCGTCAGCGACTTCCGCAGTCGTGATGTTGCCGCCGGCGGCCAGGGCGCCCCACTGGTGCCCGCATTCCATGAAGCACTGTTTAGCGACCACACCGGTAACCGCGCAGTATTGAATGTGGGAGGTTTCAGCAACCTCAGCCTGATCGAGACCGGCAAACCTGTAGCCGGCTTCGACTGCGGCCCGGGCAATGTCCTGCTTGATGCATGGATACACCAACAACGCGGCGAACACTTTGATCGTGATGGGCAGTGGGCGGCGAGCGGCAAGGTAGAGCCTCAACTACTCAACGACCTGCTCAGTGACCCATTCTTCATGACCAAGGGCCCTAAAAGCACCGGGCGCGAAGTGTTCAACCTGGGATGGCTGCACCAACACCTCAGCCACTTGCCCGCGTTCGAGCCTCAGGATGTGCAGGCCACGCTGCTGGAGCTGAGCGCCCTGACCATTGTCGATTCCCTACGGTCCGCACAGCCCCAGACAGAAACGCTGCTGGTGTGTGGCGGAGGCGCTCACAACGCCACGCTGATGAGTCGGCTGGCCGCGTTGTTGCCATCAACCCAGGTCAGCAGCACCGCCACCTACGGCGTGGACCCCGACTGGGTCGAAGCCATGGCCTTCGCCTGGTTGGCCCATTGCTGCCTTGAAGGCATTGCCGCCAACCGCCCCAGCGTCACCGGTGCACGCGGGCTTCGGGTACTGGGCGCGATCTACCCTGCCTGACCGCCTCCAGAATCCGCAGACAGCAAAACGCCGCTTGGCCTATCACAGCCAAGCGGCGTTTTAACATGCCCTGTCGATCAGATCGAGAACGAAGACCCGCAACCACAGGTGGTGGTAGCGTTAGGGTTCTTGATCACGAAACGCGAACCTTCCAGACCTTCCTGGTAATCCACCTCGGCTCCTGCCAGGTATTGGAAGCTCATCGGGTCCACGACCAGACTCACGCCCTCGCGTTCAACGATGGTGTCATCATCGGCTACATCTTCATCGAAGGTAAAACCGTACTGAAACCCTGAACAACCGCCGCCCGTTACAAATACGCGCAGCTTCAAGCGATCATTACCCTCTTCATCGACCAGGCTCTTCACCTTGTGCGCAGCACCGTGGGTGAATTGCAAAGCCGTGGGGGTGAAGGATTCAACGCTCATGCTAATAATCTCCCGGCGTACCGCCGCCATATGCGTAATGGCGGGCATTATCCGCTTCTCCTAGAAAAGCGGTCAACTATTATGGGAGCAGCGGCAAGCTTCGAGCTACTAGCTTCAAGCTTGCCGCTGATGACTTGAAGCTTGCCGCTGCCCTTAAGGCAGCATGCCTGCGTGGGACAGGCCCAGCTTCTCATCCAGGCCAAACAAGATGTTCATGTTCTGCACCGCCTGGCCCGACGCGCCCTTGACCAGGTTATCGATCACCGACAGCACCACGACCAGGTCGCCATCCTGCGGACGATGCACAGCAATCCGGCACACATTGGCGCCACGCACGCTGCGGGTTTCCGGGTGGCTGCCGGCTGGCATAACGTCGACGAACGGTTCGTTGGCATAACGTTTTTCGAACAGCGCCTGAAGGTCTACCGAGCGATCAACCACCGTTGCGTACAACGTAGAGTGAATGCCGCGAATCATCGGCGTCAGGTGCGGTACGAAGGTCAGGCCCACGTCTTTACCGGCCGCGCGACGCAGCCCCTGGCGGATTTCCGGCAAGTGACGATGCCCTTTTACTGCGTAGGCCTTCATGCTTTCTGACGTCTCGGAATAAAGCGAACCGACCGCCGCGCCACGACCAGCGCCGCTCACGCCCGACTTGCAGTCTGCGATCAAGCGCGAAGCGTCCGCCAGCCCAGCCTCCAGCAATGGCAGGAAACCCAGTTGAGTGGCTGTTGGATAGCAACCGGGTACCGCGATCAAACGCGCTTGCTTGATCTGCTCACGATTGACTTCCGGCAGGCCATAGACCGCTTCTTCCAGCAGTTCAGGCGCACCGTGAGGCTGGCCATACCACTTGGCCCACTCATCAGCGTCCTGCAAACGGAAGTCCGCCGACAGATCGATCACTCTGGTGCCCGCCGCCAGCAGCTCACCGGCCAAGGCATGGGCAACACCATGAGGGGTGGCGAAGAACACCACGTCGCAGGCGCCGAGGGTCTTGATGTCCGGAACGCTGAACGCCAGGCCATCGTAATGGCCTCGCAGGCTCGGATACATGTCGGCCACGGCCAGGCCGGCCTCGGATCGGGAGGTGATGACCACAACCTCAGCTTGCGGATGCTGAGCCAACAGACGCAGCAATTCGACACCGGTGTACCCCGTGCCGCCGACGATACCGACCTTGACCATAAACCTGCCCTCAACGAACCACTGGAAAGCCGTCGATAATAGGGGCCGTATCGTCCTGCGACAACCGTCAACGTGACGTACGGGCGCATGAGCCACTACTATCTTCAGTTACCGTGAACCTGGGAATAACTAGAAATGCTCTATCTATGGATCAAAGCCTTCCACATTGTCAGCATCGTCTGCTGGTTTGCCGGGCTGTTCTACCTGCCACGCCTGTTCGTCTACCACGCCCAAAGCGAGGACACCGTCAGCAAGGAACGCTTCAGCGTCATGGAGCGCAAGTTGTACCGCGGCATCATGAATCCGGCGATGCTGGCCAGCCTGGTATTCGGTATTTGGCTGATCGCCCTCAACCCCGGCATCTTTCAATCGGGCGCCTGGATCCACGCCAAGCTGACCCTGGTGGTGTTGCTGATCGGCTACCACCATATGTGCGGTGCGCAGGTAAAACGTTTCGCCCGTGGCGAAAACACCCGCAGCCATGTCTTTTATCGCTGGTTCAATGAAGTACCCGTTCTGATATTGCTGGCTATCGTAATTTTGGTCGTTGTCAAACCGTTCTAACTTCAATTACTCGGGGTACCTCCAATGTCGCTGCCCGCTCTGCTTGAACAACGTCTGCGCCTGCCCGTCGTGGTTGCGCCGATGTTTCTGATTTCCAACCCGCAACTGGTCCTGGCGTGCTGCCGCAATGGGGTGGTCGGGAGCTTCCCGGCGCTTAACCAACGCGAAAGCAGCGGGTTCAAGGCCTGGCTGGAGGAAATCGAAGCGGGCCTGGCAGAGCTGGACAATCCTGCGCCCTACGCCGTCAACCTGATCGTGCACAGCAGCAACCCGCGCCTGGAGGCGGACCTGGCGATCTGCGTTGAACACAAAGTGCCGATCGTCATTACCAGCCTGGGCGCTGTGAAGGAACTGGTAGACGCTGTGCACAGCTACGGCGGCCTGGTGTTCCACGACGTCACCACTCGGCGCCACGCTGAGAAGGCGGCCGAAGCCGGCGTGGATGGCCTGATCGCCGTAGCCGCGGGCGCCGGGGGCCATGCTGGCACTTGGAGCCCGTTCGCGCTGACCGCCGAGATTCGCCAGTTCTTCGACAAAACGCTGCTGCTGGCCGGCTGCCTCAACCACGGGCACGAGATTCTCGCCGCCCAGTTGCTCGGCGCCGACCTGGCCTATTTCGGCACTCGCTTTATTGGCACCACTGAAAGCCATGCCCCGGATGCCTATAAAGAGATGCTCCTCACATCGCGCGCCGCCGACATCGTGCACACTCCTGCTGTCTCCGGCGTCCCCGCCAGCTTTATGCGCCAGAGCCTGGAAAACGCCGGCTTCGACCTCGCCGCCCTGCAAGGCAAAGGCGAAGTCAACTTTGGCTCCAAGCTCAAACCGTTGAGCGACGAGGCCAAAGCATGGAAGACTGTATGGTCTGCCGGCCAAGGTGTCGGTGAAATCGATGATTTGCCAAGTGTCGATGAACTGGTTGCGCGCCTCGATGCCGAATACCGCAAGGCACGCGAACAGGCAGTTCAACTGCGCTGGCCTCGCTGACCCAACCGCAAGGCCCGCCGATTGAGTGGGCCTGCACAACCTCCCTGAACAAGTGACAAGGAAGCCCGCATGAGCGACAACCGTTTCAAGATTGTGTTTGATGGGGCCTTGCTCCCGGGCGTAGAAAGCACCACAGCCAAACTGAACCTGGCCGAGCTGTTCAAGAGCGAAGTTGAAGCCATCGAGAAGCTCTTCACCGGCCGCCCTGTTGCGCTCAAACGTGACCTGTCGCGCCCGGATGCCGAAACCTACCTCACCGCGCTGAAAAACGCCGGTGTGGACGCACGCATCGAAGCCGAACAACCCGTAGCCTTCAGCCTCGCCGAAACCCATGAGACGGATTCCGGGGCTTCCGACTTCTCCCGCCCGGACGCTTCACCCTATGCACCGCCGCGCGCTGCCGTAGGTGAAAACCTGCCGGAGTACTCCACCCTAAAAGTCTTCACTCTCCACGGGCGCATCGGGCGACTGCGGTATCTCGCCTGGACCCTGGTGTTGACCTTAGCGATGCTGGTCGCGGGTGGCATCATCAGCACCGTCAGCTTTGCGGTCGCCACGGCCTCGCCAACCGCAGGTACCCTCCTTGGGGTGTTGCTGGGTCTCGCGTTGTTTGTTGCGCTGGTGTGGGTCAGTGTACAAATCGGTGTGCAGCGCCTGCACGATCTGGGTTGGTCAGGCTGGCTGTACTTCCTCAACCTGGTACCGCTGGTGAACAGCGTCTTCCCGATCCTGTTGCTGGTATTGCCAGGAAATGCAGGCGCCAACCAATACGGCGCACCACCACCCCGCAACTCCACCGCGGTAAAAGTCCTGGCCACGCTGTGGTTGGCGTTTATCCCAGTCATGCTCGCCATCGTGGTGACCCTGGGCATGAACGGTTACCTGAACCAACTCGAAGCCAACATGGACAGCAGCTACGAAAGCAGCTCCATCACCGCCGATGAAGATGCCGACCAAGCCACGGCCGTAGAAGAAGACGAAGCGCAAAGTGCTGACGAAGCGGGCGAACCTGTAGACTCTCCAGAACAGTAAAGAAACGCGCCGGCCTGTGATGCCTTTGTCACAGGCGCGGCGGTGTTGCGATGGAGAAAGGCATGACCCGTTACGCTCTGATCACCGGCGCCTCCAGCGGCATCGGCCTGGCCTTGGCCGAAGCGCTGGCCCGTCGCGGCCGCAGCTTGATTCTGGTGGCCCGCCAGCGTGATCAGTTGGAAAGCATTGCAATCGAATTGACTCAACGCTTCGGTGTCGAGGTGCTGTTCCGGGCCTGCGACCTGGGCGAGCCACTGCGCTTGTCCGGGTTCCTGCTGGAGCTTGAAGAAGGCGAACGGCAGATCGACTTGCTGGTGAACTGCGCCGGCATCGGCACCAGCGGCCCCTTCCTGGCTCAGGACTGGATGACCGAGCAAGACCTCATAGAGGTCAACATCCTGGCCCTGACTCGTATGTGCCATGCCCTCGGTAACACCATGGCGCTGCAGGGCGGCGGGCAGATTCTCAATGTGGCGTCCGTCGCGGCATTCCAGCCTGGCCCGTGGATGAGCACCTACTACGCCAGCAAAGCCTACGTACTGCACTTTTCCGAAGGTTTGCGCGAAGAGTTGAAGACCTGCGGCATCAAGGTCTCGGTCCTCTGCCCCGGCCCGACACGCACCGCATTCTTCGGCACCGCGCAAATGGACACCGCCAAGCTCGACCGTAGCCAACAACTGATGAGCCCCGAAGAAGTGGCGCTTTATACCGTGCGCGCCCTGGAAAAGAACAAAGCCATCATCATTCCCGGCCGACGCAACCGCTGGATCGCGTTCAGTCCACGTTTCAGCCCCCGATGGCTGACCCGCAAGATCGCCGGTGCCATTAACAAGGCCTATTGCCCGCGCTGAACGGCTGAGTACACTCACCCTGCACATTCATAATGGAGAAACAGCTGTGGATACTCTGTTCACCAAGATCATCAACAGAGAAATACCCGCGAAGATTATCTACGAGGATGACCAGGTCCTGGCCTTCCACGATATTGCACCGCAGGCACCCGTGCATTTTCTGGTCATTCCCAAGAAACCTATCCGCACGTTGAACGACCTGACTGAAGACGACAAAGCCCTAGCAGGTCATATTCTGTTCACCGCCCAGCGCCTGGCCGTTGAGCAAGGCTGCGAAAAAGGTTTTCGTGTGGTGATGAACTGCAATGAAGACGGCGGGCAGACCGTTTATCACATCCATATGCACGTGCTGGGTCAGCGCCAGATGAACTGGCCGCCGGGCTGATCGGCCCTCGAACATGGGTCGTGACCCAGGCTGCGACCCCATGCCCTTGACGCGGCGCAAACGCTTCCCCCTCTCTTGCGGTAAACTGGCCGCCGAGATTCTTCCCGGAGGTCAGCATGACTACCCAACGTCACTACTCGCCGATTGACCGTTTGTTGCTGCACGCCGACACGGCCATGCGCACGCTGCTGCCATTCAGCGGCCAACCGTATCGCCCCTCGCCCGCCATCGTGCGCCCCGACGCACAGATGAGCGAGACCGAGACCCGCCACGTCGCCGGCCTAATGCGCATCAACCACACCGGTGAAGTCTGTGCCCAGGCGCTGTACCAGGGCCAGGCGCTGACCGCCAAGTTGCCGCAGGTACGCGCCGCCATGGAACATGCCGCCGAAGAGGAAATCGATCACTTGGCCTGGTGCGAACAACGCATTCGCCAACTCGGCAGCCATCCCAGCGTGCTGAACCCGCTGTTTTATGGCTTGTCGTTTGGTATCGGCGCTACTGCCGGGCTGATCAGCGACAAGGTCAGCCTGGGTTTTGTCGCGGCGACCGAACGTCAGGTGTGCAAGCATCTGGATGAGCATCTGGAACAACTGCCGGCCGAAGACGAAAAGTCCCGGGCGATTCTTGAGCAGATGCGTATCGATGAAGAACACCACGCCGAAAGCGCACTGGATGCTGGCGGTTTCCGCTTCCCGGCGCCGGTAAGGTTAGGCATGAGCCTCTTGGCCAAGGTCATGACCAAAAGCACCTATCGTATCTAAGCGTATAAAATCAGGCCAAAAAAAGGGCGCCGTCACAGCGCCCTTTCTTTTTGCCGATTGAGCGATCAGCCCAATTCGATGATTTCGTAATCATGGGTGATGGCCACACCGGCCGCGCCGAGCATGATCGACGCCGAGCAGTACTTCTCAGCCGACAGCTCGATAGCACGCTTGACCTGGGCTTCCTTCAACGCCCGGCCCTTCACCACGAAATGCATATGGATCTTGGTGAATACCTTGGGATCTTCAGTGGCGCGCTCGGCTTCCAGGAAGGCTTCGCAGCTTTCCACGGCCTGGCGGGACTTTTTCAGGATGCTGACCACGTCGAAATTGCTGCAACCGCCTACGCCAAGCAGGAGCATTTCCATCGGGCGTACGCCCAGGTTACGGCCACCGGCTTCCGGAGGGCCGTCCATGACCACCACATGGCCACTGCCCGACTCACCGAGAAACATGGCTTCGCCCGCCCATTGGATGCGTGCCTTCATCGCCCAGACTCCACTGCTAAAAAAGGGTCGCCAGCTTAGCACAGGGCCCGCAAGCGTCAGCGTTTCACGCAAAAGCGATCAATAGCAGGGTTTGCGCCAAAAATGGGCTAATCGAGACAGGATGTGTCTGTTAAGCTGGCGCCAAGCGGATGGCGTATCGCCACTATCCATACAACGTGTATCAATGCCGATACCGACGAATACAACAACTCCAACTAACTCGCGCAGTTTTTCCGGGACACAGCCATGGTTGCCCTTACTCCCATATCCAAGATCAAGAATCTCGACAAACTGTTGATGCACTGCCAGCGCCGTCGCCATCCAGCCAAGCACAACATCATCTGCGCCGGCGAACGTTCAGAAACACTGTTCTTCATTATCAAAGGCTCGGTCACCATTCTGATCGAGGATGAAGACGGCCGCGAGATGATCATCGCCTACCTGAACACCGGAGATTTTTTTGGGGAGTTGGGGCTGTTCGAACAAGCCGGTAAGGAACAGAAACGCAGCGCCTGGGTACGTGCCAAGATCGAGTGCGAAGTCGCTGAGATCAGCTACGCCAAATTCCGCGAACTGGCCCAGCAGGATCCCGACATCCTCTACGCCCTCAGCGGGCAGATTGCCCAGCGCCTGCGCGACACCACGCGCAAGGTCGGCGACCTGGCATTCTTTGATGTGACCGGCCGAGTAGCGCGCTGCCTGCTGGAGTTGTGCAAACAGCCCGACGCGATGACTCACCCCGACGGCATGCAGATCAAGGTCACACGCCAGGAAATCGGGCGCATTGTCGGCTGTTCACGGGAGATGGTCGGTCGCGTGCTCAAGGACTTGGAAGAGCGCAGCCTGGTGCACGTCAAAGGCAAGACGATGGTGGTGTTCGGCACCCGTTAACCCGGCAGGACGCTGGCCAGCATTTGACGATACAAGGTATCCAGCCGGCTGATCGCATCCGGTGCTGGGAAGGCTTCGTGCAGAGCGATATGGCTGTCGGCGCGAACCCGCTGCTCGAGACCGCAGGCTTCGTTAAAGCGGTTGACCGCCGCGATCAACGCATCGCGGTCGTTATCCAGCAACAAGGCACCGTGCACCAACCCCACCGGGCGGCCACCGCTTTGGCGCCAGCGCTGCGCGGTGCCGACCATTTTTCGGCCGTTGAGGTTGACGTTGTAGCGACCGTCGCAAAATGCCCCGTCGATTTCGCCGACAGAGGCGTCGCCACCCAGCTCGATCAGCAAGTCGCAAATCGGCTGGCATAAACGCAAGTAGCCGGTTTCGATGCGGTTCTGATCGCCCTCGCTGCGCGGTGGCGCGTAGACCAGGGCGATATTGACCGTGGCACTTGATTGCGGCACCGGCTCACCGCCGGTCTCGCGCAGCAATACAGGCCAACCGGCGGCGGCCGAGACCTGGCTGGCGGTGTCGAACGCCGGTAGCCGACTTAAACGACGCGGCATCACCAAGGCTTGATCGCTGGGTTGCCAGAACAGCAGGCCGAATTCCTGCTCGCCAGCGCAAACGGCTGCCAGCAAGGCTTGCTCGGCGGCCAGCCCAGCTTCAACAGTCATCGACACCGGCTTAACCATCAAACACCTACCTATCTGAATAAACACAAAACCCAATGTGGGAGCGGGCTTGCTCGCGAATGCGGTACATCAGACACATATTCAGTGACTGACCCACCGCATTCGCGAGCAAGCCCGCTCCCACATTTAGACTGCATTTCAAATCCTGACCGTGTTCAAGTCAGTCCAATGTCGAACCACTGACCGCCACACCACGCTCCGGGAAGAACAGACGCTGTAACTCCGCCCCCGGGTTTTCGGCACGCATGAAGGTCTCGCCCACCAGGAACGAATACACACCACTGATCTCCATCAACTCCACATCAGCGCGGTTGACGATGCCACTCTCGGTAATCACCAATCGGTCGCGCGGAATTCGCGGCAGCAGGTCAAGTGTGTTTTCCAAGCTGACTTCGAAGGTGTGCAGGTTACGGTTGTTGACGCCCACCAGCGGCGTGTCGAGGGTTTTAAGTGCGCGTTCCAGCTCATCGCCGTCGTGCACTTCCACCAACACATCCAGGCCGACGCTTTTGGCCACGGCCGCCAGTTCGGCCATCTTTACGTCATCCAGGGCGGAAACGATCAGCAACACGCAGTCAGCACCCAACGCACGGGCTTCGACGATCTGGTACGGATCGACCATGAAGTCCTTGCGGATCACCGGCAACTTGCACGCGGCGCGGGCTTGCTGCAGGAACAGGTCGGAACCCTGGAAGTAGTCGATATCGGTCAGTACTGACAGGCAGGTGGCCCCGCCCTTCTCATAGCTCTTGGCAATGTCTTCAGGAATGAAGATCTCGCGAATCACGCCCTTGCTCGGCGAAGCCTTTTTGATTTCAGCAATGACGGCGGGCTGCTTTTCCTTGGCCTGCTTGATAAGCGCATTGGCGAAGCCACGCGGCGCATCAGCGATCTTTGCCTGAGCTTCCAGTTCGGCGAGGCTCACGCGCGCTCGGCGCTCGGCGACTTCTTCAGCCTTGCGCGACAGGATCTTTTCCAGAACGGTCGGCACACTCATCCTTCATTCTCCATCTTGAATACCGCAGTGAATGCTCCCAGCTCTTCCAGCTTCTCGCGAGCCAGACCGGTGTGCAGCGCATCGTGGGCCAAGGCGACCCCTTCCTTAAGACTATAGGCATGGTCGGCTGCATAAAGTGCCGCGCCAGCATTCAAAACGATCATCTCAGCGGCTTTTTGACCATTCTCGGTCTTGCGACGCCCCAGGGCATCGCGAATCAGCTCGAGGGACGCCGCCGGGCTTTCCACTGCCAGGCCGTGCAGGCTCTGGCTCTTCATGCCCAAATCTTCCGGCTCGACCCAGTACTCGGTGACGTGGTCATCTTTGAGCTCCGCCACGAAGGTCGGTGCTGCCAGGCTGAATTCGTCCAGGCCATCTTTGGAATGCACCACCAGCACATGCTTGCTGCCCATGCGTTGCAGCACTTGCGCCAATGGCCGGCACAGCGCCTGGCTGAATACGCCCACCACCTGGTGCTTCACACCGGCCGGATTCGTAAGCGGGCCGAGCATGTTGAACAGGGTGCGCAGGCCGAGGTCTTTGCGCGGGCCAGCAGCGTGTTTCATTGCGCCATGGTGGGATTGAGCAAACATGAAGCCGATGCCGACGTTATCGATGCAGCGCGCCACTTGGACCGGCGTCAGGTTCAGGTAGATGCCGGCGGCTTCCAGCAAATCGGCACTGCCGCTCTTGCCGGACACTGCACGGTTGCCGTGCTTGGCCACAGTGCATCCGGCCGCCGCGACCACAAACGATGCCGCCGTCGACACGTTGAAGATGTTGGCACCATCACCGCCGGTGCCGACCACGTCGACCACGCCGTCGAGGGTCTTGAGCTCAACCTTGTCCGCCAGCTCGCGCATCACCGACACGGCGCCGACAATCTCGTCGATGCTCTCACTCTTCATGCGCATTGCCATCATGAAGGCGCCGATCTGCGCATCGCTGCATTGACCCGTCATGATCTCGCGCATCACATCGCTCATTTCAGCGGTGCTCAGGTCCAGATGGCCGACGATACGGCTCAGGGCAGTCTTGATATCCATGGAAAGTCCTTAGCGCGTGCCGCCGCTCTGCTTGAGAAAATTAGCGAACAGCTCGTAGCCCTGCTCGGTCAGGATCGACTCGGGGTGAAATTGCACCCCTTCGATATTCAGTGTCTTGTGGCGCAAGCCCATGATTTCATCGACCGAGCCGTCTTCCAGCTGGGTCCAGGCGGTCAGTTCCAGGCATTCCGGCAGGGTTTCACGCTTGACCACCAGCGAGTGGTAACGGGTCACCGTCACCGGCAGGTTAAGCCCATGAAATACGCCCACATCATGATGGAACACCGGGCTGGTCTTGCCGTGCATCACCTGGCGCGCGCGCACCACGTCACCGCCAAACGCCTGGCCGATAGACTGGTGGCCCAGGCACACGCCCAGGATCGGCAGCTTGCCGGCGAAATACTTGATCGCTTCGAGGGAAATACCCGCCTCGGTCGGCGTGCATGGGCCTGGCGACACCACGATGCGCTCCGGATTCAGCGCAGCGATTTCAGCCACGCTCAGTTCATCGTTGCGCACTACCTTGACCTCGGCACCGAGTTCACCCAAGTACTGCACAACGTTGTAGGTAAAGGAGTCGTAGTTATCAATCATCAGTAACATGGGGAAACCTCAAGAATTGGGGGTCTGTTCAGCCAGCGCAACAGCGCGGAACATCGCGCGGCGCTTGTTCAGGGTTTCTTCCCATTCGAGGGCCGGCACCGAGTCGGCGACAATCCCGCCACCGGCCTGCACGTGCAGCTCCCCGTCCTTGATCACGGCCGTGCGGATCGCAATGGCCGTGTCCATGTTGCCGTTCCAGGCGAAATACCCCACGGCGCCGCCGTAGACACCGCGCTTGACCGGCTCCAACTCGTCGATGATTTCCATCGCACGGATCTTCGGCGCGCCCGACAAGGTGCCCGCCGGCAGGATCGCGCGCAGTGCGTCCATCGCCGTCAAGCCGGCTTTCAGCTCACCGGTGACGTTGGACACAATGTGCATCACGTTGGAATAACGCTCGATCACCATCTTCTCAGTGAGCTTGACCGAACCGATTTCCGAGACACGCCCGGTGTCGTTACGGCCCAGGTCGATGAGCATCAGGTGCTCGGCAATTTCCTTGTCGTCGCTCAGCAGGTCTTCTTCCAGCGCCAAATCCGCCTCTTCAGTCGCGCCACGTGGGCGCGTTCCGGCGATCGGGCGCACGGTGATCAAGTTGTCTTCGACGCGCACCAGCACTTCCGGCGAACTGCCCACCACGTGGAAGTCACCAAAGTTGAAGAAGTACATGTACGGCGTCGGGTTGAAGCAGCGCAGCGCGCGGTACAGGTCAATCGGCGCAGCCTTGAAGTCGATGGACATGCGTTGCGACGGCACCACCTGCATACAGTCACCGGCAAGGATGTATTCCTTGATGGTATCGACGGCGCGCTCGTAGTCATCTTGGGTAAAGCTTGAACGAAAGATCGGGTCAGCGGCTGGCGGACGGCTGAGGTCCAGGCCGCGACGCGGAGTGATCGGCTGGCGCAGCTTCTCCAGCAGGGCTTCGAGGCTGGCAAGGCCGCTCTCGAAAGCGTCGGCCTGGGACGGGTCGGCGAGCACAATCGCGTGCATCTTGCCGGCGAGGTTATCGAACACGACGACCGCGTCGGAGACCATCAACAGAATATCCGGTACACCCAACGGATCCGGGTTCGGGCACTTGCCCAGGCGTTTTTCCACGTAGCGTACACAGTCGTAACCGAAGTAACCCACCAAGCCACCGTTGAAACGCGGCAGACCCTGGATGGTCGGCACGTTGTAACGCGCTTTGAACGCCTCGACGAACGCCAGCGGGTCTTCAACATCGTGGCTTTCGATCTCGACGCCATCATGGGTAATGCTCACATGATGGTCGTGCACACGCAGCACGGTGCGGCACGGCAGGCCGATGATCGAGTAACGGCCCCACTTCTCGCCGCCCTGTACGGACTCGAGCAGGTAAGAATTGGGCTCGTCGGCCAGTTTCAGGTAGATCGACAGCGGCGTGTCGAAGTCGGCCAGGGTTTCGCAGGCCAAGGGAATGCGGTTGTAGCCGGCAGCGGCCAAACGCAGGAATTCTTCGCGGGTCATGATGTGCCTCGTGGCTTGAGGGTCTAACAGTCAGGTATGCAAACGTGCCGCATGGCGCGGCCAGGATCAGTCAGGCGCGCCAACGCCAGCGGGCCAGGGCCTTGATGACTTTCATCCAGAGTTTGCGAGTGACCACCACGATGGAATTTCCAGAAGGGGACGGATCGGTATCAGGCAACGTTATCTCAGCGCTCGCTCCCAAGCAACCGGGGATTAGCAGGCGCAGGTCATCAATTACCAATGAAGGCGACTCTTCGGCAATCGGCCGGCCATGGTTGTAGCCGTAACTGAGGGCCACACACTGCACGCCCGCGGCCTTTGCCGCCTGCACATCGCTGCGCGAATCACCGACAAACAGCGACTGCGAGGCCGGGATATTGGCCATTTTCATCACGAAAAACAGTGCCGCCGGGTCGGGTTTTTTCTGCGGCAAGGTATCGCCACCGATGATCCAGCGGAAATACCGGCCAATTTTCATCTGGTCCAACAGCGGCGCGACGAAGCGTTCCGGCTTGTTGGTGATGAGGGCCATTTCCACGCCCTGCTTGCTCAGCCACTTGAGGGTGTCGCGCACGCCGGGGTAAACCACGGTCAGTTCGTGGCCGTCTTCATAGGCGGCGTTGAACAGTTCCAGGGCGTGTTCGACCTCGACCTCATCCACCCCTTCGGCATCAATGTTGTCGGCCAAGGCCCGGCGCACCAGCATCTGCACGCCGTTGCCCACCCACTCGCGCACCGACTCGATCCCGGCGGGCTTGCGTCCCAGTTTGAGCAGCATCTCGTCCACCGCCGCCGCCAGGTCGGGCACCGAGTCGATCAAGGTACCGTCCAGATCGAACATCACCAGCCGTGGCAATTTGCCGGGGAACAGTTGCTCAAAGCCGCTCACGGACGTGCCAGCGCCAATTCGGCGCGCATCTTGGCGATGACTTCCTGGTAGTCCGGCGCGTTGAAGATCGCCGAGCCGGCCACAAAGGTGTCGGCGCCAGCTGCTGCGATTTCGCGGATGTTATTGACGTTGACCCCGCCGTCGATTTCCAGGCGAATGTCACGGCCAGAAGCGTCGATCAGTGCACGGGCTTCGCGCAGTTTGTCGAGGGTGCCGGGGATGAACTTCTGCCCGCCGAAGCCTGGGTTGACGCTCATCAGCAGGACCATGTCGACCTTGTCCATCACGTATTTGAGCACGTCCAGCGGGGTGGCAGGGTTGAACACCAGGCCCGCCTTGCAGCCGCCTTCGCGGATCAGTTGCAAGGTGCGGTCGACGTGCAGCGAGGCTTCCGGGTGGAAAGTGATGTAGGTCGCGCCGGCTTCCACGAAGTCACCGATGATGCGGTCCACCGGGCTGACCATCAGGTGCGCGTCGATCGGCGCAGTGATGCCGTACTTGCGCAGCGCGGCGCAGACCATCGGGCCGATGGTCAGGTTGGGCACGTAGTGGTTGTCCATGACATCGAAGTGCACAAAGTCGGCACCGGCGGCCAACACCTTGTCCACTTCTTCACCCAGGCGGGCGAAGTCGGCGGAGAGAATCGATGGAGCAATGACGAAGGGCTGCATGACGCACCTTTTTTGAGCTAAATCACGATGGCGCGCATTGTATACCTCATGCTTTGCCGCGCGCACCGTGACCTGGCTCAATGACTAGTACGCGGCCCGATAGATTTTCTCGATATCGGCTGCGCTGAGCTTGCGCGGGTTGTTGCGCATCAGCCGTTCAATGCCCGCCGCTTCCACGGCCATGGCCGGGATAGCATCCTCGGGCACCCCGAAACTGCGGAGCCCCGCCGGGATTTCGACGGCGGCACACAGCCGCGTCATAGCCTCGACGGCTTGGTCGGCGGCATCGTTGACGCTCAACCCCGTGACATTCACGCCCATGGCCTGGGCAATGTCCTGCATGCGCTCCACGCAGGCCAACTTGTTCCAGTGCATTACATAGGGCAGCAACAGCGCGTTGCTCACGCCATGGGCGATATTGAAACGTCCACCCAGCTGGTATGCCAACGCATGCACCGCGCCGACCCCGGCATTCCCAAAGGCCATCCCCGCCATCAGGCTGGCGGTGGCCATGTCGTCGCGTGCCTGCAGGTTGGCCGGGTTGGCGTAGGCCTTGGGCAACGCGTTGGCAATCAGCTTGATCGCGCCAATGGCCAATGCATCGGTAATCGGCGAGGCGTTCAGCGACAGGTAGGATTCGATGGCATGCACCAGCGCATCCACGCCGCTGGCGGCGGTGACGCTGCGCGGGCAGGTCAGGGTCATTTGCGGGCTGATCAGCGCCACATCCGGCAGTAGATAATCGCTGACGATGCCCTTTTTCAGCTGCGCGACCTTGTCGGAGAGGATCGCCACATTGGTCACTTCCGAGCCGGTGCCGGCTGTGGTGGGAATGGCGATCAGCGGCGGCCCTTTGCGCGGTACCTGATCGACGCCGAACAAGTCCGCCAGGGCGCCGTGGTAGCCGGCATAGGCGGCCACGCTTTTGGCAATGTCGATGGCACTGCCGCCGCCCAGGCCGATCAAGCCGTCATGCCCGCCGTCGCGGTAGACGCGCATGCAATCTTCGACAATGGTGATTTCCGGGTCCGGCAGCACGCGGTCGAAAATTTCGTAGCTGCGTTCGCCCAGGTGTTCGAGTGCCAGCGCCACGGTGCCGGACTTGACCAGCGCGGCGTCGGTGACGATCAGCGGGTTATCCACATCCAGTCGCGTGAGCTCAAAGGCCAGTTGTTCGATGGCGCCCGCGCCGGTCAGCAGTTTATGGGCGATCTTGAATGAGGAAATACTCATGTGCGCGGCCTCCTATAGGTGGTGGGCTGGCACAAGGATAGCTGGAGATTTTGGGTTGCCTAGCATTCAGCGACTGAATGGTCATTTCTGGTTCAACACAGGACCATGTGGGAGCGGGCTTGCTCGCCCCCACATTTTGATCGCCGTTTGGCTTCAGACTTGGGCTGTGCGCAGTTTCTCGCTGCGCCCACGCAGCCATTCCAGGGTCAGCAGCAGCAACACCGAGAAGGCAATCAACAAGGTCGCCGCAGCAGCAATCGTCGGGCTGAGGTTTTCGCGGATGCCGCTGAACATCTGGCGCGGCAGGGTCGCTTGCTCGGGGCCGGCGAGAAACAGCGTGACCACCACCTCATCAAACGAAGTGGCGAAAGCAAACAGCGCCCCGGAAATCACCCCTGGTGCGATCAACGGCAAGGTCACCCGGCGAAACGCGGTCAATGGCGAAGCACCGAGACTGGCCGCCGCCCGCACCAGGTTGTGGTTGAACCCCTGCAAGGTCGCCGACACGGTGATAATCACAAACGGCACGCCCAACACCGCATGCACCACGATCAGCGAGAAAAAGCTGTTGCCCAGGCCCAGTGGCGCAAAGAACAGGTAACTGGCCACACCAATGATCACCACCGGCACCACCATCGGCGAAATCACCAGCGCCATTACCAGCGCCTTGCCGGGGAAATTCCCACGGGTCAGGCCAATCGCTGCCAAGGTGCCGAACACCATGGCCAGCACCGTGGCCGACGGGGCAACGATGACGCTGTTCTTAAGTGCACGCATCCATTCAGCCGAGGCGAAGAAGTCCTGGTACCACTTCAGCGAGAAGCCTTGCAGCGGATACACCAGGAAACTGCCACTGTTGAACGACAGCGGGATGATCACCAGCACCGGCAGTATCAAAAACAACAGGATCAAGCCGCAGAGGGTCCGCAAACTGTAGAACCAGACCCGCTCAACGGGCGACATATAAGGGCTCAGCATCGCAAGGTCTCCTTAGCTCAGGCGCAGGCGACTGGCGCCGACCAGCTGGTTGTAGATCAGGTACAGCACCACGGTGGCCAGCAGCAGCAAGCCGCCCAACGCCGTCGCCATGCCCCAGTTGATGCTGGTGTTGGTGTAGAACGCCACGAAGTAGCTGACCATCTGATCGTTCGGGCTGCCCAGCAGTGCCGGGGTGATGTAGTAACCAATTGCCAGGATGAACACCAACAGGCAACCGGCGCCCACGCCGGCGTAGGTCTGCGGGAAGTACACGCGCCAGAAGCTGGCGAACGGATGACAGCCCAGGGAAATCGCTGCACGCATATAAGTGGGCGAAATACCCTTCATCACGCTGTAGATCGGCAGGATCATGAACGGCAGCAGAATATGCACCATGGAGATGTAGACCCCAGTTCGGTTGAACACCAGTTCCAGAGGTGTATCGATCAGGCCCACGCCCATCAGTGCACTGTTGATCAGGCCGCCGGATTGCAGCAGTACGATCCACGCCGCTACCCGCACCAGGATCGAGGTCCAGAACGGCAGCAACACCAGGATCATCAGCAAGTTGCTTTTGCGCGCCGGCAAATTGGCCAGCAAATAGGCCAGAGGATAGGCCAGCAGCAGGCAGAGGGTGGTGATCACCAGGCCCATCCAGAAGGTGCGCGCAAAAATGTCCAGGTAGATCGCCTGGTCTGGCGTGGCCGGCGCCACTTCGCCGAGGTCGTCGATGCGGTGATCGACGGCCGCCAACAAATAGAACGGCGTCAGGCTGCTGGTATTGCGCCGGATCGCCTGCCAGTACGCCGGGTCGCCCCAGCGTTCGTCGAGGTTTTCCAACGCTTCTTTATAAGAGGCCGGCGTTTCGCTGAACGGCAGCGCCCGCGCGGTTTTGGTCAGCAGGCTGCGGTAGCCGGCCAGTTCCATGTTGAGGCGCTTGGACAGGTCGCCCAAGGTCTGGTTTTTGCGCGCTTCGCCCAAGTCTTCACTGAGGGCCTGATACACCGGCTCGCCCGGCAGACCACGACCATCCCAGGCCGTCACCGCCACCACCGTGCGCGGCAAACCGCCCACCACTTCCGGGTTGCCGACGCTTTTGACCAGCAGTGCGACAATCGGCACCAGGAACACCAGCAGCAAAAACAGCACCAACGGCGCAATCAAGGCCTGGGCCTTCCAGCGGTTGAGCCGCTCGGCACGCGCCAGGCGCTGCTTGAGGGTAGGGCTGTTGACCTCGTTCGAGGGAACGGCGATGGCCATGGCTGACTCCGAAAAACTGAAATAAAGACTACACCTATGGCTGGGCTCTGATTGGCAGTGAGCGGGCTTGCCCGCTCACTGCAACAGACCTATCCACCCCAGCAGGCGGTGTTACTTGGCAGCCCAGGAGTTGAAGCGCTGCTCGAGCTGCTCACCGTTATCCGCCCAGAAGCTCACGTCGATCTGCACCTGGTTGGCGATGTTTTCCGGGGTGGTCGGCATATCCTTGAGGATGTCCTTGGCCAGCAACGGTACGGCTTGGGTGTTGGCCGGGCCGTAGGCGATGTTTTCCGAGTAGATCTTCTGCTGCTGCGGTTGCACCGAGAACGCGATGAATTTCTTCGCTGCTTCGGCACGGTCCTTGGCCAGGCCTTTAGGAATGGCCCATGCGTCGAAGTCGTAGATGCCGCCGTTCCACACCACTTTCAGGTTGCTTTCTTTTTGCACAGCGGCGATGCGGCCGTTGTAGGCCGAGCTCATCACTACGTCACCCGAGGCCAGGTATTGCGGCGGTTGTGCACCCGCTTCCCACCACTGGATCGACGGTTTGAGTTCGTCGAGTTTCTTGAACGCACGGTCCTGGCCATCTTTGCCGGCCAACACTTTGTAGACGTCCTTCGGCGCGACGCCGTCTGCCATCAAGGCGAATTCCAGGGTGTACTTGGCGCCTTTACGCAGGCCACGCTTGCCCGGGAATTTCTTGGTGTCCCAGAAATCTGCCCAACTGGTGGGTGCCGTGGTGAGCTTGTCGGCGTTGTAGGCCAACACGGTCGACCATACGAAGAAGCCTACGCCGCACGGCTGGATCGCACCCTTCACGTAGTCGGCGGTGTTGCCGAACAGTTTCGGGTCCAGCGGTTCGAACATGTCCTCGTCGCAGCCACGGGACAGCTCCGGGGATTCCACTTCCACCAGGTCCCAGGACACGCTCTTGGTGTCGACCATGGCTTTGACCTTGGCCATTTCACCGTTGTACTCACCGGCGACGATCTTGCCGTTGCCCGCGCTTTCCCACGGTGCGTAGAAAGCTTTGACCTGGGCCGCCTTATTCGCGCCACCAAAGGACACGATCGTCAGGTCCGGGCCCGCCATGGCCTGTGTCGCGCCCATCAAGCTCAAGGCCAGGGCGGAATATTTAAGGGATCTCAACATTGTTGTTCTCTCCACGTGCAGGGTTGGTGAAGCCATGGGGGCGATCAGTTCGCCTCTAGAAGTGGGTCGAGTGCGCGAACGTGCTCGACTTGCCAGCCAATCGGTACCACGTCGCCGACCGCCAGGGCTGGGTCCAGCTCGGCAATCGGTTGTTTCACAAAAAAATCGGCTTTGCCGCAGACTTCCAGGCGCACACGCACGTGGTCGCCCAGGTAGATGAATTCCGCCACACGCCCGGAGAAGCGGTTGACGCAGCTTTCGCTGGAACCATTGAGGCTGACGCGTTCCGGGCGCACCGACAGGGTCACCGGGCCGCCGATCTGGCCGACGTTGACCGCCAGTGCCTCGACCTTCTCGCCACGTGCCAGCTCCACCACGCAGCGCTCGCCGGTGTGGCTGTGCAGACGACCATTGAGGCGGTTGTTCTCGCCGATGAAGTTGGCAACAAAGGTGTTCTTCGGTTCTTCGTACAAGGTGCGCGGCGCGGCGATCTGCTGGATTTCGCCCTGGTGGAACACCGCCACGCGGTCGGACATGGTCAGCGCTTCGCCTTGGTCGTGGGTCACGTACACCACGGTCACGCCGAGGCGCTGGTGCAGGTGCTTGATCTCCATCTGCATGTGTTCGCGCAGTTGCTTGTCGAGGGCGCCGAGGGGTTCGTCCATCAGTACCAGTTGCGGCTCGAACACCAACGCACGGGCCAGGGCCACGCGCTGTTGCTGGCCGCCGGAGAGTTGCGCCGGATAACGCTGGGCGAAGGCGTCGAGCTGGACCATGCTCAGCACGCGTTTGACCCGCTCGCTGACATCGGTCTTGCTCAAGCCGCGCACCGACAGCGGGAACGCCAGGTTCTCGGCGACGGTCATGTGCGGGAACAGCGCGTAGTTCTGGAACACCATGCCGATGTCGCGCTTGTGCGGCGGTACATTGTTGATGGAGCGCCCGGCCAGCTGGATCTCGCCTGCCGTCGGCGTTTCAAAGCCGGCCAGCATCATCAGGCTGGTGGTCTTGCCCGAACCGGAAGGCCCGAGCAAGGTGAGGAACTCGCCCTTGCGAATCTCCAGGTTGAGGTCTTTGACGATCAGGTTCTCGCCGTCGTAGCTCTTCTGCACGCCACGAAAGCTGACCAGCACATCATTTGAATCCACCTCGCTCATACCCGCACCTTTGTATTTTGGACTGCTGTGAGACAAGCGTAGTCCAGGCGCGAGCCCCCGGAAATCGGGGGCCAGGAGAGATTCGCATCAGCCGGATGGAAGGTTTGGGGTAGGGATTGCCCTACAACGATGGCGGGGATGGGACAGTGCAACGCCGCGATACGGCGGAAATGGGTTCAGCGCATCTCACCGTTAGTCGCAAACAGGCATGTCATCACAACAACTTGTGCTCCATGGCGTACTTCACCAGTTCAGCCAGCGAAGTGATATGGAGTTTTTGCATCAACCGCGCCTTGTGGGTGCTGATGGTCTTGCTGCTCAACGCCAACTGTTGGGCGATGTCGTTGACGTTGGCGCCCTGGGCCAAGCGTTCGAATACCGAGAACTCGCGCTCCGACAGCAACGAATGCAGCGGCCGGGTATCGGTGAGGCCCACTTCGAAAACCATGCGGTCCGCCAGGTCCGGGTCGATATAACGCCCACCAGCCGCCACCTTGCGAATTGCCGTGAGCAACAGCGCCGGGTCGCTGTCCTTGGTGGCATAGCCGGCGGCGCCGACCTTCAAGGCACGGGCGGCCATTTGCGCTTCGTCGTGCATCGACAGCACGAGGATCGCCGGCGGATTGTTCAGCGCACGGATGCGTGCAATCGCCTCCAGGCCGTTGACGCCAGGCATTGAGATATCCAGCAGCACCACTTCACACGGCACATTGCGCAAGGTCTCCAACAGTTGTTCGCCATTGCTCGCTTCGCCAACGACCAACAGGTCTTTGGCCAGGCCGATCAATTGCTTGATGCCTTCACGAACGATGGTGTGGTCTTCGGCTACCAGTACGCGGATCACAGGGACTTCCTCTTGGTGTTATGCATCCAACGGCACCGTAACACTCAAGGTGGTGCCCTCCCCCAACTCGCTGTCCAGGCTCAGTTGCCCGCCCATGATCAGCACCCGCTCGCGCATGCCCACCAGGCCAAACGACACCGGGCGCCCCTGGGCCTTGACGAAACCGACGCCATCATCACTGATGGTCAGCCGCAAATCGGTGCCCTCGACGGCGAGGGTCAGCTCCACAGTATGCGCCTGGGCATGACGCATCACATTGGTCAGCGCCTCCTGCAGGATCCGGAACAGGCCAATGGCCTTGGCATCGCTGAGGGCCGGCAGGTTATCCGGGACTTGTACCAGACAGGGAATTTGCGTACGGGCTTCGAAGCGCCGGGCCTGCCATTCAATGGCCGAGGCAATGCCGGCATCGAGAATCGGCGGGCGCAGCGCTGTCGCCACATCGCGCACCAGCTGGAATAGCTGGGCGATCAGGCGCTTCATGCTGTTCAAGCGGTCGTGCAAACCGGGGTCGAGTTGCGCATAGCTCAGCTCGCACATTGAGGTCTCGAGCTTGAGCACCGTGAGCATTTGCCCAAGCTCGTCGTGCACCTCACGGGCGATGCGCGCCTTTTCTTCTTCGCGCACGGTTTCCAGGTGGGCGGACAGCTCGCGCAATTGCGCTTCACTTTGCAGCAAGGCAGTCAGGGTACGGCGTAGCTCAGTGACATCGTTGAGGTAGACCACCAGGTATTCGGCCTCGGCAAAACGCAGGAAGCTCAAGGACACGTTGGTCGGCAGGATGCTGCCGTCAGCACGCTGGCAATCGGTGGCGAAATTCTGCGGACCGTCTTCGCTGGCCCGCGCGCGCCTCCACAGGTTGAGCCAGCGGTCCATATGCAGGCTTGGATCAAGGTCAACCAGCGGCCGCTCGATCAGCGCACCGGGGCCGTAGCCGAGCATGCTCTCGGCCGCACGATTGGCGTAGCGCACATGGCTATCCCAGTTGACCCAGAGGATGCCGACAGTGCTTTGGTCGATAGAAAACTGCGTCAACCGCAAGGCTTCGGCACCGGCGGCGCGGGCCGTGCTTTCTTCGCGGGCGGCCAGCAAGCCGTGTTCCAGCACCCGCTGCTGGCGACGCTGCCAAAACACGACAGCCAGGCTGGCGAGCAGCAACAGCCCCAGCAACAGGCAGAGGTTTTGCCACAGCCCTGGGGATGCTGTGAGGTGTGGGTATTTAGGTTGCAGCCAGCGGCTGTGCAGTTGGTCAAGGTCGCGTGCGGGGATGGCGCGCAAGGCGCTTTCCATGATGCTGGCCAATTCTGGCCATTCCCGCCGCGTAGCCACCCGCAGCAATTGCGGCAGGCCAATATCGCCCACCACCGCCAGCCCGGCGAATTCCGCTTCGCCGGACAGACGGCTCAATTGCGCTTCGTCCACCACCGCGTAGCGTGCCTGCCGGCTCACCAGCAATTGCAGAGCCTGGCGCTCCATGGGCACGCCTTGAAGGTTGAGGCCGGGGTAGGTGCTGCGCAGGTAATCGGCCACAGCGCTGGGCATGCGCACGGCGACGCGGGATTGCTCATCGAGTTTCTCCAACTCCACGGCCCCACCGCCATCGCGGATACCGACGATGTGTTGCGGCACGCGCATATAAGGGTCGGTGAACAACCACAGACGCAAACCGGCAGGGGTTTGTTGCAGGCCGGGGGCGATGTCCACTTCGCCATCGCGTACGGCGGCTTCCAATTGCTCCTGGTTGGGGAAGTTGCGCCAGGTCAGCTCGATGTTCAGCGCCTTGGCTAACCATTGCATCAACTCGACATTGGCCCCGGACAGCCGCTGCAAACGCCGGTCGTATTGCGCGTAAGGTGCCTGCAACACCAGGCCCACCCGCAGCTCCGGGTGCTGGGCCAGCCATTCGCGTTGCTGCACATTGAGCTGCGCCTGGGGAACGGCGGGCGCAGGGGCGGCGTTTGCCATCAAGGCAAGGCACATACAGCCGATAACCAGCAGACAGCGAAAACCCATGATCCACGTCTCACATCACTGACAAACACTGACCAACCCATTAGGCTGCTGGAATCACTTCTGGCCGGGAATTAACGATGCCCTTTTTACACCGTTCGGCACTGCCAGCATTGTGCCTGTCGCTGCTTTTTACCAGTGCCTTTTCTGTACAGGCCGCTGACGCCCCTGAGCCTGCCGCAGAAAAACCCGTCGAGCGCCAGCCTTTGCCTGAGCGCAGCCTGGCAGAAGCCAGCGCCCTGGAGCGCAAAATCCCGCAACAGGAGCAGCAACAATTACAGGCCGGCAGCGATTCATTCCTCGCCCTGTGGAAACCGGCCAACAGTGCCGAACCCGAAGGTGTGGTGATTATCGTACCGGGCGCCGGGGAGAATGCTGACTGGCCGCAAGCGATCAGTCCGTTGCGGCACAAATTGCCGGATGCCAACTGGGGCAGCCTCAGCCTGTCGTTGCCGGACGTGAGCGTGGACACCCTGCCGCCGCGTGTGATGGAAGCGCCCAAGGCCACCGTCGATGCCAGCAGCAAGGAAGCGAGCACCGCCGACAAACCCATCGAGCAGGCTGCCAGCGCTGAGGCCGAGGGCACTGACCCGGCAGTGGTTCCTGGGGCCGACGAGCAGGACAAGACCGATGCTTCGCGCATCTTTGCCCGCATCGATGCCGCCGTGGCCTTCGCCCAGACCCAGCGTGCGCGCAGTGTGGTGCTGCTCGGCCATGGCACCGGCGCCTGGTGGGCGGCGCGCTATTTGAGCGAGAAGCAGCCGTCCCAGGTGCAGAGGTTCGTCATGGTCGCGGCGCAGACGCCAACCGGGCGCCATCCGGACATCCAGCAACTGGCCCCCGGCCTGAAGCTGCCGACCGCCGACGTGTTCTATCAAGACGACCCTCAGACACGCAAAAACGCCCTGGCCCGCGCCCAGGCGGCCAAGCGTTTGAAGAATGACGGTTATAAACAGGTGTCGCTGAAAACCTTGCCCGGTAACAGCGCGGCTGAGCAGGAGCAGTTGTATCGACGGGTTCGCGGGTGGTTGAGTCCGCAGGCGACGACTGACTGAAACCGGATTGGCAACCCGGTCGAAATGTGGAAGCTGGCTTGCCTGCGATGGCGGAATATCAGTGCCAAAGGCATTGCTGACCCGCCGCTATCCCAGGCAAGCGAGCGCCCACAGTAGATCGGGTTTTCACGCAAAAATAATCAGCGGAAATCCCGCCGCTCGCGAATCAACGCATAAGCGCTATGCAATTCGCGAGTACGTTCGGTCGCCTCACGCACTTGCGTAGCGCTCGCGCCACTGCCGGCAACCTTGTCCGGGTGATGGCGGCTGAGCAGGCGGCGATAAGCCTGCTTGATCACCGACGGTTCGGTGGTGGCCGTCACACCCAGCACACGCAACGCGTCCTGATAGGTAGGCCCCCGACTGACCAGCGGCTTACGCTCCGGTGTGTAGTCGGCCGCCAACGCCTGGAGCTGTTGCGGCGTCCAGCCCAGCCATTTGCCCCACAAGTCGATCAAGTCACGCTCGGCGTCATCCGCCTTGCCGTCTGCCCAGGCCATGCGCCAGCACGCACGCAATACACCTTCGGCCGCGTGGGGTTGCGCCTTGAGCACCCGCAGATAGCGGCGCACCCGGTCGGAGCCGGACTTGCCACGATTGAACGCTGCGATAGCACGACGTTGGGCTGACTCGGTCATGTCCAGCGAGCGCATCTCCTGGCGCGCCTGTTGAATATGGCCGTCCACCACGCGCCCATTGCTCTTGGCCAAACGCCCCAGCAACACAAACAACAGCTCGTCATTGCGCAACGCCGGGCGCCCGCCCAGCCGCTCGCGCAACTGCGCCCAGCTTTGCAGTTGCAGGCGACGGTCCAGCGCCTGCCCCAACAGCGCACCCAACAAGGCCCCCGGAATACTGGCTATGGCAAAGCCAGCCCCCGCGCCGATCAGCGTCCCTGGCCACAGCATGTTACTGCCCCGCTGTCAGCAGGGTTTCGACTTGCGCCAGGCGCTCCAGCGTACCGACATCAATCCAGCGTCCCGCCATGTGCTCCCCCGTTACCAGACCTTTAGCCATGGCCGCCCGCAGCAGCGGCGCCAGCTTGAAGGCACCCGCACTGCAACCCGCGAACAACGTGGGGTCGAGCACTGAAATGCCACTGAAGGTCAGGTTATCGGCACCGGCCGCAGCATCATGAAGCAAACCTTGATCAAGGTAGAAATCGCCACCTGAAGGGTGATGCGCCGGGTTGTCGACCATCACCAGATGGGCCAGGCCCTTGAGCGGTCGCTTGAGTTGGGTGAAGTCGTAGTCGGTCCAGATATCGCCATTGACCACCAGGAAGGGTTCGTCGCCCAGCAACGGCAATGCCTGGAAAATCCCACCGCCGGTTTCCAGCGGCTCGCCCTCGGGGGAGTAACGGATGCGCAAGCCAAACTGCGCGCCGTCCCCCAGATAACATTCAATCTGCTGGCCGAGCCAGGCATGGTTGATCACGATGTCAGTGAAGCCGGCCTTGGCCAGCGCCTCCAAGTGATACTCGATCAGACGCTTGCCGCCGGCCTGCACCAGCGGCTTGGGCGTGTGCAACGTGAGCGGACGCATCCGCTCACCTTTGCCAGCGGCCAGGATCATCGCCTTCATACGCTCATCTGCGCAGGTGGGCGCAGACTTGCCAGCAATTCACCCAGCTCGCTCAACTCCGAACGGTCCGCCAACACCGCGTCTATATAAGCAAAGAAGCGCGGCACATCGGCCAGGTAGCGTGGCTTGCCGTCACGATGGCAGATGCGCGCGAAGATACCGATGACCTTGAGGTGGCGCTGCACGCCCATCAGGTCGCTGGCACGCAGGAAGTCTTCGAAATCGGCCTGCACCGGGATGCCCAGTCGTCCCGCGCGCTCCCAATAGCCGCGCTGCCATTCCCGCACGCGGGCCTGGGGCCAACTGAGGAAGGCGTCCTTGAACAGGCAGGTGATGTCGTAGGTCACCGGGCCGTAGACCGCATCCTGAAAATCCAGCACGCCGGGGTTCGGCTCGCTGATCATCAGGTTGCGTGGCATATAGTCGCGGTGCACCAACACCTTCGGCTGCGCCAGGGCACTGTTGATCAGGTGGTCACTGACACGCTGCCAGAGCGCTTGTTGTTGCGTATCGAGTTCGATACCCAGATGGCGACGCACGTACCACTCCGGAAACAATTCGAGCTCACGACGGAGTAAGGCCACGTCATAGCTTGGCAATGGCGCGTCCATCGGCAACTGCTGAAAAGCCAGCAAGGCATCGATGGCTTGGGCAAACAATGGGTCGGCGTTTTTGTCGTCAATCACGTCCAAATAGGTTTTTCTGCCCAGGTCATTGAGCAAAAGAAAGCCTCGCGGCAAATCTTCTGCATAAATTTTTGGAACATTTATCCCTGACTTCGCCAGCAAATGTGCGATATCGACGAAAGGTTTGCAGTTTTCCTGGGGGGGTGGCGCATCCATTACCACGAATGTATGACCACCGCCTTCCCAACGGAAATAGCGCCTGAAACTCGCGTCGCTGCTGGCCGCGGTCAATGTGGCCGGGGGTACGGCACCCCAGCCTTGAGCGTTGAAAAGGATCGGCAACTGCTCATCCAGCCAGACTTCCAGCTGTTGTAAACGTAGATCTTGCTCTGGCATTACAAGGGTCTCCGACGGCGCTAGCCGTCAAGCGGGGCATGCTTTATTATCACGCATCTTTTTCAGACCATCGAGAGGCGTGCGGCCCAAACCGCGGGCAGATGGCACGCAGGAAGCCCGGACTAATAAGATGGCATTGAAATCCCCCGCGTTTCGTAGAAAATTTCCGTTGCTGGTAACCGGCAGTCTGCTGGCCTTGCAACCCTTCGCCACCTCATTCGTGGTCGCCGCGGAACAGTATGACTGCTCAGTCTCTGCTTCGGGTGCCTGGGATTGCGCGCCGAAAACCGCCGCAGCCCCTCTGCCACCACGCCCGGTGCATGACGGCGCAGCCGTCAGCTCCGCCAACAGCACGGCGCAAGCCGAGGCTGGCGGCAAAGCCGAGGCCGTGCCGCAGACCGCACTGGTCACCGACTCCAAGGGCCGTGGCCTGCGCTCGCGCAGCGCCGACTACAGCCACCTGGACTGGGTACCGCACGACAAGCTGACCGCAGCGCAGTTGGCCGAAACCGGCCCGTATTGCGGCGGTGCGTACATCGAGCCGATTCGTCCTGGCATGAACGACAAGACGAACAAGAGCGATGCGCCCACCTTCATCGGTGCCAAAGCCTCGCGTTACGAGCAGGAGTCGCAAGTCGCGACCCTGGCCGGTGACGTCGTCATGCGCCAGGGCAGCATGCAGATGGAGTCCGAAGAAGCCAGCCTGTACCAGGCCGAGAACCGTGGCGAGCTGAATGGCAAAGTCCGTCTGCGCGACAACGGTGCACTGATCGTCGGCGACCATGCCGAAGTGCAGCTCGACACCGGCGCCGCCCAGATCGACAACGCCGAATACGTGCTGCACAAGTCACGTATCCGCGGTAACGCGCTGTACGCCAAGCGTGCCGAAAACGCGATCATCCGTCTCAAGGACGGCACGTACACGACGTGCGAGCCAGACAGCAACGCCTGGCAGCTGCGAGGCAACAACATCACGTTGAACCCGGCAACCGGCTTCGGTACGGCGACCAACGCAACATTGCGGATCAAGAACATCCCGATCCTGTACACCCCGTACATCTATTTCCCGATCGACGACCGTCGTCAATCCGGCTTCCTGCCACCGAGCTTCAGCAGCGGCAGCGAAAACGGCTTTACCCTGGTTACGCCGTACTACTTCAACCTGGCGCCAAACTACGACGCCACGTTGTACCCGCAATACATGACCAAGCGCGGCATGATGATGGAAGGCGAATTCCGCTACCTCACCAAGTCTAGCGAAGGCCAGTTCGGCGGCGCGTACCTGAACGACGACAACGACGAGCGCAGCAAGCAGACCGATTACGAAAAAACCCGTTATATGCTCAATTGGCAACACAAGGGCGGGTTGGATTCGCGTGTAATGACCCAGGTCGACTACACAACGATCAGCGACCCTTACTTCTTCCAGGACCTCAAGTCCAACCAGGAAGGCGTCGAAAGCCGTGACTTCGTCAACCAGCAAGGTGCCGTGACGTATCGCGGCGACACCTTCCAGGCACGCCTGAACCTTCAGGCCTACCAGTTGGCAACGATCTCCCAGATCACCCCGTATGACCGCCTGCCGCAGATCACCTTCAACGGTCAGCTGCCATACCACCCTGGCGGCTTGAACTTCAGCTACGAGACCGAAGCCGTGCGCTTCGACCGCGACCTGGAGAATGGATTCTTCAAGGATCAGGACGGCGTAGCAACACGCCGCCTGGATACCTACGTCACGGGCCTGACCCGTGCGAACGGTACTCGCCTGAACGTAGCGCCGGCCGTCGAATACCCGATGAACTGGACCTACGGCTTTGTTACGCCGAAGCTCAAGTACGTGTACACCAAGTACGACCTGGACCTGGACAGCATTGGCAAGAACGACATCATTGCCGCTCAAGCTGCAGCCACGCCGGCCAACCCGTACGCAGGCGGCACGTTCAAAAGCTCCCAGGACCGTGCGGTTCCGATCGCCAGCGTAGACAGCGGCCTGTACTTCGACCGCAATACCAACTGGTTCGGCAAAGACTATCGCCAGACCCTCGAGCCGCGTGCGTTCTACCTGTATGTGCCGAACAAGGACCAGGCGGACATCCCGGTCTTCGACACCAGCGAGTACTCGTTCAACTACGCGTCGTTGTTCCGCGACAACCGTTTCAGCGGCTCCGACCGTATCGGCGACGAGAACAAGCTGTCGCTGGGCTTGACCAGCCGCTGGATCGAAGACAACGGTTTCGAGCGTCAGCGCGTAGCCGTGGGCCAGGCGCTGTACTTCAAGGATCGTGAAGTTCAACTGCCGGGCATCCTCGCCGCCGACCGTGCCGATGCACAGTCGGACGTATCGCCAGTCGCCCTGGACTACGAGTTCCGCTTCAACCGCGATTGGCGTGCCACGGCTGACTACAACTGGGACACCGAGGAACACAGTCCTCGTTCCGGCAGCGCGATGCTTCACTACCAGCCGGAAGACAACCCGAACAAGATCATCAACGTCGGTTATCGCTATCGTAACGACCAAGTCGTCTACAACCAGCTGACCGGCAAATGGCAGTTCGGCGGTGACTACGGCCAGCCAGGCGACGCGAACTTCGTGAAGGATTACTACAAAATCCAGCAACACGACTTCTCGATGATGTGGCCGATCATTCCTCAGTGGAACCTGATCACCCGCTGGCAGTATGACTACGCTCGCAACCGTACGCTGGAAGCCTTCGGTGGTTTCGAGTACGACAACTGCTGCTGGAAACTGCGCGTCATCAACCGCTACTGGGTTTCCAACGACGAATACAGCCAGATCGCCCCGCTTAACGAAAAGGGTGACCACGGGCTCTTCCTCCAGATCGTCCTCAAAGGACTCGGCGGCCTGACCGGCGCCAAGGTAGAGAGCTTCCTCGACAAAGGCATTGAAGGTTATCGTGAACGTGAAAACCAAGCTTTCTGATTGTCTGCGCCCGCTAGTGCTGGGCGCGCTGTTCCTGGGGACCGCATCGGCACACGCTGCGGTTCAACAGCTGGATAAGGTAGTGGCCATCGTCGATAACGACGTGATCATGCAGAGCCAACTGGACCAACGCGTCAAGGAAGTCCAGCAAACCATCGCCAAACGTGGCGGTGGCGTGCCACCGACCAGCGTCCTGGACCAACAGGTTCTGGAGCGCCTGATCGTCGAAAACCTGCAATTGCAGATCGGTGATCGTTCCGGCATCCGTATTTCGGACGAGGAACTGAACCAGGCGGTAGGCACCATTGCCCAGCGCAACAACATGAGCATTGACCAGTTCCGTGCAGCCCTGGCCCACGACGGTTTGTCCTATGAGGACGCCCGTGACCAGATCCGCCGTGAAATGATCATCAGCCGTGTGCGTCAGCGCCGTGTCGCCGAGCGGGTTCAAGTGTCCGAGCAGGAAGTGAAGAACTTCCTGGCGTCGGACCTTGGCAAGATGCAGCTTTCCGAAGAACTGCACCTGGCCAACATCCTGATCCCGACACCGGACAGCGCCAACTCCGAGCAGCTCAATGCAGCCGCCGCTAAAACCCAGGCTATTTATGATCGATTGAAGGCAGGTGCCGACTTCGCCCAAATGGCGATCGCCCAGTCGGGCAGCGACAACGCCCTCGAAGGCGGTGACATGGGCTGGCGTAAAGCTGCTCAGCTGCCTCCACCGTTCGACCGCGAGCTGAGCGCTATGGAAGTGGGTGGCATTACTCAGCCAGCCCGTACCCCAGGCGGTTTCATCATTCTCAAGTTGCTGGAAAAACGCGGTGGCGAGACCTCGCTGAAAGACGAAGTACACGTTCGTCACATCCTGGTCAAACCAAGCGAAATCCGCACCGAAGCCCAAACCAAGGAACTGGCCCAGAAGATCTATGACCGCATCGAAAGCGGTGAAGACTTCGCCACCCTGGCCAAAAGCTTCTCGGAAGACCCGGGTTCTGCTCTCAACGGCGGCGACCTGAACTGGATCGACCCGAAAGCCTTGGTGCCAGAGTTCCAGCAAGTGATGGCCGATACTCCGCAAGGTGTGCTGTCCAAGCCGTTCAAGACCCAATATGGCTGGCATGTGCTGGAAGTCCTTGGCCGTCGCGCCACCGACAACACCAACCAGGCCCGCGAGCAACAAGCACTGAACGTATTGCGTAACCGCAAATACGACGAAGAGCTGCAAACCTGGCTGCGTCAGATCCGCGACGAAGCCTACGTTGAGAACAAGCTGCCAGGCGCCGAGCAAACAGGCACCGACCAGGCTACTCAGTGAAACCCCAGCGTTTCGCGGTGACACCCGGCGAGCCGGCCGGCATTGGTCCTGACCTGTGCCTGCTGCTCGCCTCGCAATCCCAGCCATACCCCCTGATCGCCATTACCAGCCGCGACCTGCTCCTTGAGCGGGCCGCGCAACTGGGTGTGGCCGTCAATTTGCTGGACGTGGCGCCGGGTTACTGGCCCGACCTGCCCGCTCCCGCCGGCAGCTTGTATGTGTGGGACACGCCGCTGCTGGCCAAGGTAGTGGCCGGGCAACTGGACAAGGCCAATGCGGCGTTCGTGCTGGAAACCCTGACTCGCGCAGGGCAAGGCTGCATCGACGGCGACTTCGCCGGCATGATCACCGCCCCAGTGCACAAGGGCGTGATCAATGAGTCTGGCATCGCCTTTTCCGGCCATACCGAATTCCTTGCCGAGCTGACCCACACCGCTCAAGTCGTCATGATGCTGGCCACGCGCGGCCTGCGAGTCGCCTTGGTGACCACGCACCTGCCCCTGCGTGAGATTGCGGACGCCATCACTGCCGAACGTTTGGAGCGTGTGACGCGCATCCTGCATGCCGACCTGCAACAGAAATTCGGCATCGCCCAACCGCGCATCCTGGTCTGTGGGCTCAACCCCCACGCGGGTGAAGGCGGCCACTTGGGCCATGAAGAAATCGACATCATCGAACCAACCCTGGAGCGTCTGCGCCAAGAAGGCATGGACCTGCGTGGCCCACTGCCTGCGGACACTCTGTTTACCCCCAAATATCTGGAGCACTGCGACGCAGTGCTGGCGATGTACCACGACCAGGGGCTGCCGGTGCTTAAATACAAAGGCTTCGGCGCCGCCGTCAACGTGACACTGGGCCTGCCGATCATCCGAACGTCCGTCGACCATGGCACTGCCCTGGACCTGGCGGGCAGCGGCAAGATCGATACCGGCAGCCTGCACGTGGCCCTGGAAACCGCCTATCAGATGGCCGAGACCCGTATATGACCGAGCATTACCAACACCGGGCGCGTAAGCGCTTCGGGCAAAACTTCCTGCACGACGCTGGCGTGATCGACCGTATCCTGCGGTCTATCCATGCCAAGCCCGAAGACCGTCTGCTGGAAATCGGCCCGGGCCAGGGCGCACTGACCAAAGGTCTGCTTAACAGTGGCGGCCAACTGGATGTGGTTGAGTTGGACAAGGACCTGATCCCGATCCTCAACCAGCAGTTCGCCGACAAGCCGAACTTCAACCTGCACCAGGGCGATGCACTGAAGTTCGACTTCAACAGCCTCAACGCAGCGCCCAACAGCCTGCGGGTGGTGGGCAACCTGCCATACAACATCTCCACGCCGCTGATCTTCCACCTGCTGAACAACGCCGGGATCATCCGCGACATGCACTTCATGCTGCAAAAGGAAGTGGTCGAGCGCCTGGCTGCAGGGCCTGGTGGTGGCGATTGGGGTCGTTTGTCGATCATGGTTCAGTACCACTGCCGCGTCGAACACCTGTTCAACGTCGGGCCCGGCGCGTTCAACCCACCGCCGAAGGTCGACTCGGCCATCGTGCGCCTGGTGCCTCACGCCGTGCTGCCCCACCCGGCCAAGGATCACAAATTGCTGGAGCGAGTCGTACGCGAAGCGTTCAACCAGCGCCGCAAAACCTTGCGCAATACACTCAAGAACCTGCTGAGCACCGCTGAAATCGAAGCTGCTGGTGTCGACGGCAGCCTGCGCCCCGAACAACTGGACCTCGCGGCGTTCGTGCGCCTGGCCGACCAGCTTGCCATCCAGCCTGCGCCAGCCGCGGACTGAAGCCGGCAGTACTTGGGCCAGACACCATGTCTGGCCTAGTGCCCCGCTCTTGGCCTAGACTGACCCGCATCTGCTGTCCTCCGCTTTTGCTTTTAAGGCCTCTTGCATGTCCGATCCTCGCTACCAGATCGACGTCAGCGTCGTCACCCGCTTCCTGGCGGACCAATCACAACCTGAACATAACCGCTTCGCCTTTGCCTACACCATCACGGTGAAAAACAACGGGCTGGTGCCGGCCAAGCTGCTGTCCCGCCACTGGGTGATCACCGACGGTGACGGCCAGGTCGAAGAAGTACGCGGCGCAGGCGTGGTGGGCCAGCAACCGCTGATCGACATCGGCGCGAGCCACACCTACAGCAGCGGCACGGTGATGACCTCCGAAGTCGGCACCATGCAGGGCTCCTATCAGATGAAGGCCACCGACGGTAAATTGTTCGACGCCATCATCCCACCCTTCCGCCTCGCCGTGCCGGGAGCCCTGCACTGATGGCGACCTATGCGGTCGGAGACCTGCAAGGGTGCCTGGAGCCCCTCAAGTGCCTGCTTGACCGCGTGGCCTTCGACCCAGAGAAAGATCGCCTGTGGCTGGTCGGTGACCTGGTCAATCGCGGCCCCGAGTCCCTCGAGACGTTGCGCTACTTATATAGCCTGCGCGATTCCCTGGTGTGCGTATTGGGCAACCACGACCTGCATCTGCTCGCGGCCGGCCATAACATTGAGCGTCTGAAAAAGGGCGATACCCTGCGGGAAATCCTCGAAGCACCGGATCGCACCGAGTTGCTCGACTGGCTTCGCCGGCAAAAAATCCTGCATTACGACGAAGGCCGCAATATGGCCTTGGTCCATGCTGGCATCCCGCCCCAGTGGACACTGAAGAAAGCCCTCAAGTGCGCCGCCGAAGTCGAAAGCGCCCTGGCCGATGACAACCTGTACACCGCCTACCTCGACGGCATGTACGGCAACGAGCCGGTGAAGTGGGACAACGACCTCACCGGCGTTGCACGCCTGCGGGTGATCACCAACTACTTCACGCGCATGCGCTTCTGCACCGCCGAGGGCAAGCTCGACCTCAAAAGCAAGGAAGGCGCCGACACCGCATTGCCGGGTTACAAGCCCTGGTTCGCGCACAAGGACCGCAAGGCCCGCGACACCCAGATCATTTTCGGTCACTGGGCGGCACTTGAAGGCCAATGCGATGAGCCCGGCGTGTTCGCCCTCGACACCGGTTGCGTCTGGGGTGGCGCCATGACCCTGATGAATATCGATACCGGCGAGCGCCAGAGCTACCAGTGCGAACCGCCCCAACCTATCACCGCCAAGCCCTAGGAGCCCGCCATGAGCGAATTCAAACGTATCCCTCCCGAACAAGCCCAGGCCCTGCGCGAGAAAGGCGCCGTAGTGGTCGACATCCGTGACCAGCCGACTTATCTGGCCGCCCACATCCGCGGCGCCCAGCACCTGGACAACGTCAACATCGCCGATTTCATCCGCGCCGCCGACCTCGATGCGCCCGTGATCGTGGCCTGCTACCACGGCAACTCCAGCCAGAGCGCTGCGGCTTATCTGATCAGCCAGGGCTTCTCCGACGTCTATAGCCTGGATGGCGGCTTTGAGCTGTGGCGTACGACCTTTCCTGCAGAAATTTCTTCCGGCGATTCGCAATAATTTTTTTAACACCCCGCTACCCCGCGTGACGCTTGGGCTCGCGCCGTTTCTGACGAACGGCGCAGCCAAACTAATTGCGCATCGCGCCTTGACCTCTCCGATTCCGAACTATCCTTAAGCGCAGGCCATCCGAATCAGGGGAGAGCCGGTACACCGGCGTGCGGGTCATCGGTAGTGTTTCAGGGTGCTTGGGGGGAAAACAGTCATTGGCGTCTGCCAATGTCTGCCAGCATCGACTGATTGATCCGGCGTCGGCTCCACGTATCGAGCGAGGTGACGACGTCATGAGTATCTTTAGCCACTTCCAACAACGCTTCGCGTCCACACAGCAAGAAGAACTCACGCTGCAAGAGTATCTCGAGCTGTGCAAACAGGACCGCAGCACCTACGCGTCTGCCGCCGAACGCCTGCTACTGGCAATTGGCGAGCCGGAGCTGGTGGAAACCGCCAACAACTCGCGGCTGTCGCGAATATTCTCCAACAAGGTGATCCGCCGCTATCCGGCCTTTGAAGACTTCCACGGCATGGAAGAGTGCATTGACCAGATCGTCTCCTACTTCCGCCACGCCGCCCAGGGCCTGGAAGAGAAGAAACAGATCCTCTACCTGCTCGGCCCCGTCGGCGGCGGTAAGTCGTCCCTGGCCGAAAAACTCAAACAACTGATCGAGAAGGTGCCCTTCTACGCCATCAAGGGCTCACCGGTCTTCGAGTCGCCCCTGGGCCTGTTCAACGCCACGGAAGATGGCGCAATCCTCGAAGAAGACTTCGGCATCCCGCGCCGTTACCTCAACACCATCATGTCGCCCTGGGCCACCAAGCGCCTGGCCGAATTCGGCGGTGACATCAGCCAATTCCGCGTGGTGAAACTCTACCCGTCCATCCTCAACCAGATCGGCGTGGCCAAGACCGAACCGGGTGACGAGAACAACCAGGATATCTCGGCACTGGTGGGCAAGGTCGATATCCGTAAACTCGAAGAATTCCCGCAAAACGACGCCGACGCCTACAGCTATTCAGGCGCACTGTGCCGGGCCAACCAGGGCCTGATGGAGTTCGTGGAGATGTTCAAGGCGCCGATCAAGGTGCTGCACCCACTGCTTACCGCAACCCAGGAAGGCAACTACAACAGCACTGAAGGGCTGGGCGCGATTCCGTTCACCGGAATCCTGCTGGCCCACTCCAATGAATCGGAATGGCACACCTTCCGTAACAACAAGAATAACGAAGCCTTCATCGACCGGATCTACATCGTCAAGGTGCCGTACTGCCTGCGCGTCAGCGATGAAATCAAGATCTACGACAAGCTGCTGTTCAACAGCTCCCTGGCCAAGGCCCATTGCGCACCCGACACCCTGAAGATGCTCGCCCAGTTCACTGTGCTGTCGCGCCTCAAGGAGCCGGAGAACTCGAATATCTATTCGAAGATGCGCGTGTACGACGGTGAAAACCTCAAGGACACCGATCCCAAGGCCAAGTCGATCCAGGAATACCGCGACACGGCAGGTGTGGACGAGGGCATGAACGGCCTGTCGACGCGCTTCGCGTTCAAAATCCTGTCCAAGGTCTTCAACTTTGACCCCCACGAAATCGCCGCCAACCCGGTGCACCTGCTTTACGTGCTGGAACAGCAGATCGAACAGGAGCAATTCCAGGCGGAAACCCGCGAGCGCTACCTGCGTTTCCTCAAGGAGTACCTGGCGCCGCGCTACATCGAATTCATCGGCAAGGAAATCCAGACCGCGTACCTGGAGTCCTACAGCGAGTACGGCCAGAATATCTTCGACCGTTACGTGCTGTACGCCGACTTCTGGATCCAGGACCAGGAATACCGCGACCCGGAAACCGGCGAGATCCTCAACCGCGTCGCACTCAACGAGGAACTTGAGAAAATTGAGAAACCGGCCGGCATCAGCAATCCGAAGGATTTCCGCAACGAAATCGTCAACTTCGTGCTGCGCGCCCGGGCCAACAACAATGGCAAGAACCCGACTTGGCTCAGCTACGAGAAGCTGCGAGTGGTCATCGAGAAGAAAATGTTCTCCAACACCGAGGATCTGCTGCCGGTCATCAGCTTCAACGCCAAGGCCAGCAAGGAGGATCAGCAAAAGCACAACGACTTCGTCACACGAATGGTCGAGCGCGGCTACACCGACAAACAGGTACGGCTTCTTTCGGAATGGTACCTACGGGTCCGGAAATCGCAGTGAGGCAGCTGCAAGCTTCTAGCTGAAAGCCGCAAGAGAAAAGCTATTGAACCCGTGGTTGCGCGGAATTGATGGGCTTTGACTTGCGGCTTGTAGCTTACGACTTGAAGCTCCCCGGAGGGGCCTATGAGCTATGTGATCGACCGACGCCTCAATGGCAAGAACAAGAGCACGGTAAACCGCCAGCGTTTCCTGCGGCGTTACCGTGACCACATCAAAAAAGCCGTCGAGGAGGCCATCAGCCGCCGCTCCATTACGGATATGGAGCATGGCGAGCAAATCAGCATTCCCGGACGGGACATCGACGAACCGGTGCTGCACCACGGCCGGGGCGGCAAACAGACCGTCGTGCATCCGGGCAACAAGGAATTCACCACCGGTGAGCACATCCAGCGCCCACAAGGCGGTGGCGGCGGTAAAGGCCCTGGCAAGGCGGGCAATTCCGGCGAAGGCATGGACGAGTTCGTGTTCCAGATCACTCAGGAAGAATTTCTCGAATTCATGTTCGAGGACCTGGAGCTGCCTAATCTGGTCAAGCGCAACCTGACCGGCACCGACACCTTCAAGACCGTTCGCGCCGGGATCAGCAACGAGGGCAACCCTTCCCGCATCAATATCATCCGTACCCTGCGCTCGGCCCACGCGCGGCGCATCGCACTGTCAGGCAGCAGCCGCGCCAAACTGAGAGATGCCAAGGAAGAGCTGGCGCGTTTGAAACGTGAGGAACCGGACAACTTCGGCGACATTCAGCAAATCGAGGCGGAAATCGAGAAACTCAGTGCGCGCATTCATCGTGTGCCGTTCCTAGACACCTTTGACTTGAAATACAACTTGCTGGTCAAACAACCCAACCCCAACTCCAAGGCAGTGATGTTCTGCCTGATGGACGTGTCCGGCTCCATGACCCAGGCCACCAAGGACATCGCCAAGCGCTTCTTTATCCTGCTTTACCTGTTTCTCAAGCGGAACTACGACAAGATCGACGTAGTGTTCATCCGCCATCACACCAGCGCGCGGGAGGTCGACGAGGAGGAGTTTTTCTATTCACGGGAAACGGGTGGGACCATCGTCTCCAGTGCCTTGAAGCTGATGCAGGAGATCATGGCCGAGCGCTACCCCGCCAACGAGTGGAACATCTACGCGGCCCAGGCCTCGGACGGTGACAACTGGAACGACGACTCGCCCATCTGCCGCGACATCCTGATCAACCAGATCATGCCGTTCGTGCAGTACTACACTTACGTTGAAATCACCCCCCGTGAGCATCAGGCCCTGTGGTTCGAATACGAGCGCATTGGCGAAGCCTTTGCAGACACATTCGCCCAGCAGCAACTGGTCTCGGCCGGCGATATCTACCCGGTCTTCCGTGAACTCTTCCAGCGCAGGTTAGTGACATGACCGCCAAAAAAGAGCATAAGCGCCAACCCATATCCACGGGGTCCGAGTGGACCTTTGAACTGATCCAGGCCTATGACCGGGAAATCAGCCGCATCGCGGCGGGTTATGCCTTGGACACCTACCCCAACCAGATCGAAGTGATCACCGCGGAACAGATGATGGATGCCTACGCCTCTGTCGGCATGCCGTTGGGGTATCACCATTGGTCCTACGGCAAACACTTTCTCAGCACCGAGAAGTCCTACACCCGAGGACAGATGGGTTTGGCGTACGAGATCGTGATCAACTCCGACCCGTGCATTGCCTACCTGATGGAAGAAAACACCATCTGCATGCAGGCGCTGGTGGTGGCCCATGCCTGCTACGGACACAACAGCTTCTTCAAGGGCAATTACCTGTTCCGCACCTGGACCGATGCCAGTTCAATCATTGATTACCTAGTGTTCGCCAAGCAGTACATCATGCAATGCGAGGAACGCCACGGCATTGATGCGGTGGAAGACTTGCTCGACTCTTGCCATGCGCTGATGAACTACGGGGTCGACCGCTACAAACGGCCCTACCCGATTTCCGCCGAAGAAGAACGCCTGCGCCAGAAGGAACGCGAGGAGCACCTGCAAAAACAGATCAACGACCTGTGGCGCACCATTCCAAAACGTGCAGGCAAAAACAGCGACAAGGACAATGCGCGCTTCCCCGCCGAACCTCAGGAAAACATCCTGTACTTTCTGGAAAAACACGCCCCACTGCTGGAGCCCTGGCAACGGGAAATCGTTCGCATCGTGCGTAAGATCGCCCAGTATTTTTATCCACAGCGCCAGACCCAAGTGATGAACGAAGGCTGGGCGACGTTCTGGCACTACACGCTGATGAACGACCTGTACGACGAAGGCCTGGTCACTGACGGTTTCATGATGGAGTTCCTCACCTCCCACACCAGCGTGGTGTTCCAGCCGGGGTTCGACAGCCCGTATTACAGTGGTATCAACCCCTACGCACTGGGCTTCGCCATGTACCGCGATATCCGGCGTATGTGCGAACACCCTACCGAAGAAGACCGCCGCTGGTTCCCGGAAATCGCTGGCACCGATTGGTTGTCCACCATCAAGTTCGCCATGAGCAGTTTCAAGGACGAGAGTTTTATCCTGCAGTACCTGTCACCCCAGGTGATTCGGGACCTCAAGCTGTTCAGCATCATGGATGACGACCTCAAGGATGACCTGGTGGTACCGGCCATCCACGACGAGCCCGGCTACCGCACCATCCGCGAAACGCTGGCGGCGCAGTACAACCTGGGCAACCGCGAGCCGAATGTGCAGATCTACAGCATCGATGTGCGCGGCGATCGCTCGTTGACCTTGCGCCACCAGCAACATGACCGCAAACCCCTGGGCGAATCCACCGAGGAAGTACTCAAGCACCTGCACCGCCTATGGGGCTTCGACATTCATTTGGAAACGCTGCAGGGCGACCAAGTGATGAAGACTCACCATGTACCGCCGCGCAGCGAGCATGGCGACAACGACTACGGCCGACTGGACCTCGCCGTCGTTCATCTCTGAAACAGCAAAGCCTCCATTGGCTAGGCACAGGCGGTATCCTGTGCGGCTAATGGAGGCTTTTTCATGAAAATCTACAAAGTCGGCGGTGCCGTGCGTGACCGCCTGCTGGGCATCAAGGTCACCGATGTTGACCGCGTCGTCGTGGGGGCGACCACCGAAGAGATGCTGGCCAAAGGTTTCAAACCCGTCGGCGCTGACTTCCCCGTGTTTCTCGACCCGAAAAATGGCGATGAATACGCCCTTGCCCGCACAGAGCGCAAGAGTGGCCGGGGTTATGGCGGCTTTGTGTTTCATGCGAGCCCAGAGGTGACGCTGGAAGAAGACCTGATCCGTCGCGACCTGACCATCAACGCCATGGCGGAAGACGATGAGGGTAATTTGACCGACCCTTATCATGGCCAGCATGATCTTGAAGCGCGCATCCTGCGCCACGTTTCCCCGGCGTTCGCCGAAGATCCGCTACGAGTGCTCCGCGTTGCGCGCTTTGCTGCACGTTACGCGCACCAGGGTTTTACGGTCGCTCCGGAAACACTGGCGCTGATGCGTCAACTCAGCGAATCCGGCGAACTGGAAGCCCTGACGCCTGAGCGCAGCTGGAAAGAAATCTCCCGAGCGCTGATGGAAGACCAGCCCCAGGTGTTTATCCAAGTACTGCGCGACTGCGATGCATTGAAAACCTTGATGCCCGAAGTCGATGCACTGTTCGGCGTACCGCAACCCGAAGCCCATCACCCCGAAATCGATACGGGCATACACACTTTGAGCGTGCTGGAACAGGCCGCCCTGCATAAACAGCCGCTGACCGTGCGCTGGGCCTGCCTGCTGCATGACTTGGGCAAGGGCCTGACGCCGGTGGATAAGTTACCGCAGCATATTGCTCACGAACACACCGGCTTGAAGCTGATCAAGGCCGTCAATGAACGCTTCAAAGTACCGAAGGACTGCCAGGAGCTGGCGCTGCTGGTGGGCCAATATCACACCCACGGCCATCGGGCGCTGGAGTTGAAAGCCTCGACGCTGCTGGAATTGCTGCAAAGTTTCGACGTTTACCGGCGGCCGCAGCGCTTTGAAGAGTTTGTGGTTGCGTGCGAGATGGATGCCCGAGGCCGAAAAGGCTTAGAGCAGCGAAGTTATCCACAGGCGGATTATTTGCGCGGGGCGGCGAAGGAGGCGCGCGAAGTGCCGGTGGCACCACTGCTGGAAAAAGGCTTCAAAGGCCCGGAACTGGGTGAAGCGCTCAAACGCGAACGCCTGAAAGCGCTGAAGGCCTACAAAGAACAGCCTATTTCCTAGACGCGGCCCTGCTGTGGTGAGGGCGCTTGCTCCCTCACCACAGCAAGCTCGGCGCCTACAAGAGCGCGTCTGGGGTGAGTTGCTGGCCTTGCCATTCAAACCCGACAGGCGCGAGCACCTGGTCGATTTGCGCATTGCGCCATAACTCAGCCAGGGTCTTGCCCACTTCAGGATGCACACGCTCTGGCGCCATCAACGACAGCGGCCACAGCACAAACGCGTTTTTCAGGATCTCTGCACGCGGCAGGACCAAACCATCGAAGTTACCCACCAGCTCGCCGTACAGCAGCACATCGATATCCAGCGGCAGGCCCTTGCGGTCCGGTGCATAGCGACCATTATCGGCCTCGATGAATTTCAACCGGCGATCCAGCGCCATCAGCGGCAGGTCGGTGTAGGCCGAGACCACCAGATTGAAGAACGGACCGCTCTTGATGCCCACCGGCTGGCTTTCGAACACTGGCGAGCAGCGCACATCCGTCAAAAAGCTCGCCAGCGCGTCAAGGCCGGCGCGCAGATGAGATTCGCGCTCGATATTGCTGCCTAGGCCAAGGTATACCTGAGTTAGCGACATCCGCGCTCGATCTCCACGCCCACACCCTTGGCAGCCGGCACGGCCCCCGGCTTGGTCAACTTGAGGTGCAGCCAAGGAATCTGGAACTCACTCATCAGTACTTGCGCCAGGCGTTCGGCGAAGGTTTCCACCAACTGGTACTGGGATTGCTCGGCAAATGCCTGGATGCGAGCGGACACGCTGGCGTAATCCAGTGCCAGGGTCAGGTCATCGCCAGCGGCGGCCGGGCGGTTATCCCAGGCGAAGCTCAGGTCCAGGCGCAGGCATTGGCGTATCCCGCGCTCCCAGTCATAGGCCCCGATGACGGTGTCGACTTCCAGGCCTTCGATAAACACTCTGTCCAAGCACTCTTCTCCGCAGCACGACAAGGGCGCAATGCCCCGTTAGAATCAGGGCGTCCTCACCCGGAATAGTTAGCATGTTTTGGTCACTGGCGATCCTCGCCTACCTGCTCGGCTCGCTGTCCTTCGCCATTTTGCTCAGCCGCCTGACGGGAAATCCCGATCCGCGAATGAGTGGCTCAGGCAATGCCGGCGCCACCAATATGTTGCGCCTGGCCGGTAAGAAGCTCGCCGTGCTCACGCTGCTGGGCGACGTGTCCAAGGGCTTGCTGCCCGTGCTGATCGCCAGCCTCGCCGGCCTTACCCTGCAACAACAGGCCTGGATCGGCATATGCGCCGTCCTCGGCCATCTGTTTCCACTGTACTTCCGCTTTCGCGGTGGCAAAGGCGTCGCCACGGCAGCCGGCATGCTGCTGGGGATTTACCCACCGGCGGCGTTGCTGGCTGTACTTGCCTGGCTCCTGACGTTCTACCTGACCCGCACCAGCTCACTCGCCGCGCTGATCGCCACCCCGCTCACCCTGCCGCTGTTGGCCTGGCAAGAACCGGCGGCGTTGTTGCCGATGAGCGCACTGACACTGCTGATCGTCTGGCGCCACCGGGGCAATTTACGCGACCTGTTTGCCGGGCGCGAACGGCATTTTTAAATACGTTCGATGAGCCCGGCTCACGTTACGGCCCTACAGCGGCGACAACTGCTCCATCGGCCAGCGCGCCTGCACACTGATCGCCAGGCTTTCGTGCTGCCCCGCCTGCAAGCGTTGGCAACCGGCATAGGCGATCATCGCGCCATTGTCGGTGCAAAACTCTGGCCGCGCGTAGAAAACGTCGCCCTTCATCTCACCGAGCATTTTTTCCAGTGACGTGCGCAACGCCTTGTTGGCACTGACGCCGCCTGCGATCACCAGGCGCTTCATGCCCGCCTGTTTCAGGGCGCGCTGGCACTTGATGGTCAAAGTCTCCACCACGGCCTGCTGGAACGCCAGCGCGATGTCGCAACGGGCTTGCTCACTGTCGTCCCCGGCGCTGACGCTTTGCTGCCAGGTGTTCAGCGCAGAGGTTTTCAAACCACTGAAACTGAACATCAGGCCAGGCCGATCGCACATCGGGCGTGGGAAGGTATAACGGCCGGCAACGCCTTTTTCGGCAAGACGGGCGATTTCCGGGCCGCCGGGATAATTGAGGCCCATCATCTTCGCGGTCTTGTCGAACGCCTCACCGGCGGCGTCATCCAGGGACTCACCCAAAAGGGTGTATTGGCCGATTCCATCCACCTGAACCAGTTGCGTATGGCCGCCTGAAACCAACAAAGCGACGAACGGGAACTCTGGTGGCGTTTTTTCCAGCATGGGCGCCAATAAATGGCCTTCCATATGGTGCACACCGAGGGCTGGAATACCCCAGGCAAAAGCCAGCGCCTGGGCGCAAGAGGCCCCAACCAGCAGGGCTCCGACCAATCCAGGGCCAGCGGTGTAGGCGATCGCGTCGATCTCGGTCGGCACGCAACCGGCCTCATCCAGCACCTGGCGAATCAGGGGCAGCATGCGTTTGACGTGATCACGGCTGGCCAGCTCCGGCACCACGCCGCCATAGGCGCGGTGCAGGTCGATCTGACTGAACAGCGCATCGGCCAAGAGCCCGCGTTCACTGTCGTAAAGTGCGACACCGGTTTCGTCGCAGGAGGTTTCAAGTCCCAGTACTAGCATGGGTTTGCGCCTTGTAGAGGCTAGATTCGAAGGCGCGCATAATAGTCGCCACTCCCCCTCCCGACTAGCGGTTTTCGATCAGAGGCTTTGCATTCCGGGCAATGAGGGGTTAACATCCGCAACCCTTAAAAACCGACGACCTCAGCCGCGAATTTTTTGCGACGAGAACGTTGATCCCGGTAATGAAAGAAGGTAGCTCTGGATGCCAGCCGTCAAAGTTAAAGAGAACGAACCCTTCGACGTAGCTCTGCGTCGTTTCAAGCGCTCCTGCGAAAAAGCCGGTGTACTGGCTGAAGTTCGTAGCCGCGAATTTTATGAGAAGCCAACTTCTGAGCGTAAGCGTAAAGCAGCAGCCGCTGTTAAGCGTCACGCCAAGAAAGTTCAGCGCGAACAGCGCCGCGCCGTTCGTCTGTACTAATACACAGACGTCCGTAGCAAGCTTCTGCCAAGCCCGGCCCTCAGCCGGGCTAATGGCATTTGCGGATATCGCTTGATGCTTCACTGTTGACGCCGCACATGCGACTGAGACAACTGCTTCACACGTCAGGACTGGCTCTTTTGCCAGCGGTGCACGTCTCTTCTGACGAGCCTAACAAGGCTACTGACGCGCACACTTATTATTCAAGCAGGCGATCAACTGTATCGACTGTGCCCGACAATGCGCTTCCGAGGCCCGCCATTGGCCAAGACCGGAGGCCAGGGCAACATTTCCATGCCGAAAACCTGATTGAAATTAACGTCAGTGAATGATCGGCAGATACACTTCCTGAAAGCCCAAGCAGACAACCGATGATCGAGCCACACGATACGTGCGCTTGAGCACTTAGCGGGCCCTCATTTACACGCAGTGATGACGAGAACGCCATGGCCGGGCTAATTCCCCAGAGCTTTATTGACGACCTTCTGAACCGCACCGACATCGTCGATGTTGTCAGCTCGCGCGTGCAACTGAAAAAAGCCGGCAAGAACTACACCGCTTGCTGCCCGTTTCACAAAGAGAAAACCCCATCGTTCAGCGTCAGCCCCGACAAACAGTTCTACTACTGCTTCGGTTGCGGCGCAGGCGGTAACGCCCTGGGCTTTCTCATGGACCACGACAACCTGGATTTCCCCCAGGCGATCGAGGACCTGGCGAAAGCTGCCGGCATGGAAATCCCTCGCGAAGAAAGTGGCCGACCGCACAAACCGCGGCAACCCACAGATTCGCCGCTGTACCCACTGCTGACCGCCGCTGCCGACTTCTACCGCCAGGCGCTTAAAAGCCATCCGCAGCGCAAAGCCGCCGTCGACTACCTCAAGGGCCGCGGCCTCACCGGTGAAATCGCCCGTGACTTCGGCCTCGGCTTCGCCCCGCCCGGCTGGGACAACCTGTACAAGCACTTGAGCAGCGACACTCTCCAGCAAAAAGCCATGATCGACGCCGGCCTGCTGGTGGAAAACGCCGAAACCGGCAAACGCTATGACCGCTTCCGCGACCGCGTGATGTTCCCGATCCGCGACAGCCGTGGCCGCATCATCGCCTTTGGTGGTCGAGTACTGGGGGATGACAAGCCCAAGTACCTGAACTCCCCGGAAACCGCGGTGTTCCACAAAGGCCAGGAACTCTACGGCCTGTTCGAGGCGCGCAAGAACAACCGCAACCTCGATGAGATCATCGTGGTTGAAGGCTATATGGACGTGATCGCGCTCGCCCAACAGGGCCTGCGCAACGCCGTGGCCACACTCGGCACCGCCACCAGCGAAGAACACATGAAGCGCCTGTTTCGCGTGGTGCCCAGCGTATTGTTCTGCTTTGACGGCGATCAGGCCGGCCGCAACGCCGCCTGGCGCGCACTTGAAGCAACGCTGTCGAGCCTGCAGGACGGGCGTCGCGCACGCTTCCTGTTCCTGCCTGAAGGCGAAGACCCGGACACCTTGGTGCGCTCCGAAGGCACCGACGCGTTCCGCGCGCGCATCAATCAACATGCACAGCCCCTGGCAGACTATTTTTTCCAGCAACTGACCGAAGAGGCCGACCCGCGCTCCCTCGAAGGCAAGGCCCACATGGCCACCCTCGCGGCGCCGCTGATCGATAAAGTCCCAGGCGCCAACCTGAAATCACTGATGCGCATGCGCCTGCTGGAAATCACTGGACTGAGCGGCGAAGCCGTCAGCCAGCTGGTGCACAACGCACCGCAGGAGGCGCCGCCGACCTATGACCCAGGCATGGATTACGACGCTATGCCGGACTACTCCGACTTCCACCAACCGCAGGAGGCCTACACGCCCCAGCAGGAGTGGACACCGAAGAAGCCCGGCGCCGGCGGCAAGAAATGGGACAACAAACCCTGGAGCAAGAACGGCAAGCGCGGTGATCGCGATGAGGCCTTCGCCCCGCGAACGCCTGTGGCCGTAGAAGCGCCAACGCTCATTGCGTTGCGTACGCTCATCCATCACCCGCAACTGGCGGGCAAGGTCGAGAGCGCCGACCATTTTGCCAACGCGAGCAACACCTACGCTCAGGTGCTGATCGCCTTGATCGAGGCGGTACAGAAAAATCCTAAGCTAAACTCAATTCAGCTGATGGCTCGTTGGCATGGCACCGAACAAGGCCGCCTATTGAAAGCACTCGCGGAAAAGGAGTGGCTAATTGACGGCGATAACCTTGAACAACAGTTTTTAGACACCATTACTAGGTTATCTGCGGGTCAGCACACGCAGACCCTCGATGAACTCATCAAGAGAGCAAGGCAGCCTGGATTATCGGCTGAAGAGCAAAATCAGATAGCAAAACAGATGCGCGACCTCTTAAAACAGAATGTTTCCGCATCAAACCCGACCTCAGCTGGCGTGTGAGGTCATAGCTCGGGTATAATCCTCGGCTTGTTTTTTGCCCGCCAAGACCTTCAGTGGATAGGGTGTTATGTCCGGAAAAGCGCAACAGCAGTCTCGTATCAAAGAGTTGATCGTTCTCGGTCGTGAGCAGGGTTACCTGACTTACGCGGAGGTCAACGACCACCTGCCTGAGGATATTTCAGATCCAGAGCAGGTGGAAGACATCATCCGCATGATTAACGACATGGGGATCAACGTATTCGAAGCTGCGCCAGATAAGGATTCTCTTATGCTGGCGGACGCCGATACCGACGAGGCTGCAGCTGAAGAAGCTGCTGCCGCGCTGGCTGCTGTGGAGACCGATATCGGTCGAACCACCGACCCTGTGCGCATGTATATGCGTGAAATGGGTACCGTCGAGCTGCTGACACGCGAAGGCGAAATCGAAATCGCCAAGCGTATCGAAGAGGGCATCCGTGAAGTGATGGGCGCAATCGCGCACTTCCCTGGCACGGTTGACCATATTCTCTCCGAGTACACCCGCGTCACCACCGAAGGTGGTCGCCTGTCCGACGTGCTGAGTGGCTACATCGATCCGGACGACGGCATTGCGCCGCCTGCCGCCGAAGTGCCGCCGCCTGTCGACCCGAAAGCGGTGAAAGCCAACGACGATTCCGAAGACGACGATGCTGAAGCCAGCAGCGACGACGAAGATGAAGTTGAAAGCGGTCCGGATCCGATCGTGGCTGCCCAGCGTTTCGGTGCGGTTTCCGATCAAATGGAAATCACCCGCAAGGCGCTGAAAAAGCACGGTCGCGGCAATAAGCTGGTTATTGCCGAGCTGGTGGCGCTCGCCGAACTGTTCATGCCGATCAAGCTGGTACCGAAGCAATTCGAAGGCCTGGTCGAGCGTGTTCGCAGTGCCCTTGAGCGTCTGCGTGCACAAGAGCGTGCGATCATGCAGCTCTGTGTCCGTGATGCGCGCATGCCGCGCACCGACTTCCTGCGCCAGTTCCCGGGCAACGAAGCTGACGAAAGCTGGTCCGACGGCCTCGCCAAAGGCAAAGGCAAATACGCCGAAGCCATTGGTCGCCTGCAGCCGGACATCATTCGCTGCCAGCAAAAGCTGATCGCACTGCAGACCGAAACCGGTCTGACGGTTGCCGAGATCAAGGACATCAACCGTCGCATGTCGATCGGTGAGGCCAAGGCCCGCCGCGCGAAGAAAGAGATGGTCGAAGCGAACTTGCGTCTGGTGATCTCCATCGCCAAGAAGTACACCAACCGTGGCCTGCAATTCCTCGACTTGATCCAGGAAGGCAACATCGGCTTGATGAAGGCTGTGGACAAGTTTGAATACCGTCGTGGCTACAAGTTCTCGACTTATGCCACTTGGTGGATCCGTCAGGCGATCACTCGCTCGATCGCCGACCAGGCCCGCACCATCCGTATTCCGGTGCACATGATCGAGACCATCAACAAGCTGAACCGCATTTCCCGGCAGATGTTGCAGGAAATGGGTCGTGAACCGACCCCGGAAGAGCTGGGCGAACGCATGGAAATGCCTGAGGACAAAATCCGCAAGGTATTGAAGATCGCTAAAGAGCCGATCTCCATGGAAACGCCGATTGGTGATGACGAAGACTCCCATCTGGGTGACTTCATCGAAGACTCGACTATGCAGTCGCCAATCGATGTCGCCACCGTTGAGAGCCTTAAGGAAGCGACTCGCGACGTACTCTCCGGCCTCACTGCTCGTGAAGCCAAGGTACTGCGCATGCGTTTCGGCATCGACATGAATACCGACCACACCCTTGAGGAAGTCGGTAAGCAGTTTGACGTGACCCGTGAACGGATCCGTCAGATCGAAGCCAAGGCGCTGCGCAAGTTGCGCCACCCGACGCGAAGCGAGCATCTGCGCTCCTTCCTCGACGAGTGATACCAAAACCCCCGGCCCAGGCCGGGGGTTTTGTTTTGTATCGATAAAACCGTCCGTAATCCCCCTCCCCCGTAATGCCCGTCTACACTCGAAACATTCCCCGTGCCATAACGAGACCGTTATGCCCAGACTGCAGGCTGTGTTTTTACTGTGGCTGCTGACCTGGACCGCGACGGCTGGCGCGTTGAGTCTTAGCGATGATGAGCGCGGCTGGCTGGCGGACCATCAGGAGTTGCGCCTGGGAGTGGACGCGTCATGGCCACCCTTTGAATACCATGACGAAGATGGCCGCTACCAAGGCCTGGCGGCGGATTACGTGCGCCTGATCCAGGATCGCCTCGGCGTGCGGGTCAAGTTGATCGAGCCGGCGAACTGGAGCGCCTTGCTGGAGCAGGCCCGGAACAACCAAGTCGACCTGCTGCCTGGCATCATGTCCACGCCGGAACGCCAGCGCTACATGGCATTTACCCGCCCGTACCTTGATTTCCCCATCGTCATCCTGGCCCACGAAGGCGGCGCGAAACCACGCACCCTTAAGGACCTCTACGGATTGAAGATTGCCGTGGTGGAAAACTATGCGCCCCATGAGTTGCTCCGCACCCACCATCCCGACCTCAACCTGGCGACCATGCCGAATGTCAGCTCGACCCTGCAAGCCTTAGCCACCGATGAGGTGGATGCGGTGGTCGGCGACCTGGCCTCAAGTGTCTGGAGCCTGCGCCAACTCAAGCTCGACGGTTTGTACGTCAGCGGTGAAACGCCCTACCGTTACCAACTGGCGATGGGCGTACCGCGCGACAACAAAGTACTGGTGGGCATCCTCGATAAGGTACTGGCCGACCTCAGCCCGGACGAAACCGATGCGATCCAACAACATTGGGTCGGTAGCTTTACCGACCACCGCACCTTCTGGAGGGATCTGCTGACTTACGGCCTGCCTGCGGTACTGTTGCTGAGCACCGTGCTGGCCGTGATGATTCGAATCAATCGTCGGCTCAGTTCGGAAATTTCCCGACGCGTCGCCCTCGAACAGAAACTGCGCAGCAGCGAATATCACTATCGCGGCTTGGTGGAAAGCCTGTCCGCCATCGCCTGGGAAGCCAGTATCACCGACTTCACCTACAGCTATGTTTCGCCCCACGCTGAGGAATTACTGGGTTATCCGCGCGCCCACTGGCTGATCCCGGGGTTCTGGCGCAACATCATTCACCCTGCCGACCTGATCCGCACCGAAGCCTACTGCTACCAGGAAACCCGCGCCAATCGCGACCACAGCGTCGACTACCGGGTGATCACCGCAGATGGGCGCTGCTTGTGGGTGCGCGACATCGTCAGCCTGATCGAGCACGGCCATGAGCCCGTACTGCGCGGCTTGATGATCGATATCAGCGAGGCCAAGCGCACTGAAGAAGCCTTGCAACTGTCCGAGCAAAAATTTGCCTCGGTGTTCCAGCAATGCCCAGACATGCTAGTGATCGCACGGCTGTCTGATGGCTGCTTGCTGGAGGTGAACAAGGCGTTCGAAGACCAGATTGGCCTGACGGCGGAACAGGTCGTCGGCAAAACCGCCACCGAACTGAATATCTGGGGCATCCAGGGTGTCGGCCCCGACCTGCTGCAACGGGTGCAGACCACCAGCATCCGCAACCTCGAAATGCCCTTTCTGCGCAGCAATGGCCAAGCCTTCATCGGGCTGATTTCCGCCGAGCCGTTCCAATTGGACACCACCGAGGCCATCGTGGTGGCGGTGCGAGACATCACTCAACTCAAGGAAACCCAGCAACAACTGCAAACCTCCGAAGAGAAATTCGCCAAGGCCTTCCACGCCTCCCCCGACGGCTTGCTGCTGAGCCGACAGCGTGATGGACTGTTGATTGAAGTGAACGATGGTTTCAGTCGAATCACGGGTTTCACCAGCGCAACATCCCTCGACCAATCAACCCTGGACCTGGGCATCTGGGTCGACCTCAACGAACGCAAACACATGCTGGAACTGATGCAGCGCGATGGCTTTGTGCGTGATTTCATCTGCCATATTCGTCGCAACGATGGGCAGATTCGCCTGTGCGAGTTGTCCAGCCGCCCACTGCCTATCGGCGACGAAGACTGCATGCTGACCATTGCGCGGGACATCACCGAACGCCAACTGATGCAGGAAAAACTGCAACAGGCCGCCACGGTGTTCGAAAGCACGGCCGAAGGCGTCTTGATCACTGATATCCGGCAGAACATCAGCGCCGTCAACCGCGCCTTCACCGAGATAACCGGCTACAGCGAGGCCGAAGCCCTCGGCCATACGCCGCGCTTGCTTGCCTCCGGCCTGCATGACAGCGCCTTCTACGCGGCGATGTGGCACCAACTGACAGCTCAAGGGCATTGGCAGGGCGAGATCTCCAACCGACGCAAGAACGGCGAGCTGTACCCCAGCTGGCTGACGATCAGCGCCGTGCGTAATCGCGATCAGTTGATCACGCACTTCGTCGCGGTGTTTGCCGACATCTCCAGCCTCAAGCTGGCCCAGGCCCGTCTCGATTACCAGGCGCATCACGATCCATTGACCGGCCTGCCCAACCGCACTTTGTTCGAAAACCGATTGCTGGCCGCCCTCAATGGGCATCAAGAAACCGGCAAACAGGGCGCCGTACTGTTTCTCGATCTGGACCGCTTCAAACACATCAACGACAGCCTCGGCCACCCTATCGGCGACTTGCTGCTCAAAGACGTCGCGGCGCGCCTCAAGGAACAACTGCGCGACATCGACACCGTTGCTCGCCTGGGCGGCGACGAGTTCATCATCCTGCTCCCCGGCCTGCAGCACCCCAGCGATGCCCAATACCTGGCCAATAAACTGCTGGCCTGCTTCACCCCACCCTTCCAGGCAGGTGAACACGAGTTCTTCATCAGCGCCAGCATCGGCACCAGCCTATACCCGCAGGACGGTACCGACGTCGCGACGCTGGTCAAAAATGCCGACGCTGCGATGTACCGCTCCAAGGCCAAGGGACGTAACCGGGTCGAAAGCTATACCCGCGACCTTACTGCGCAGGCCAACGAACGCGTGGCACTCGAACATGAACTGCGCCGCGCCATCGAGCGCGATGAACTGACCCTGTACTACCAGCCAAAACTGAGCCTGAATACTCAAGCACTGATCGGCGCCGAAGCGCTGATCCGCTGGCGCCATCCCACCTTTGGCGACGTGCCGCCCGAACACTTCATTGCCCTCGCCGAAGAGAACGGCATGATCCTGCAGATCGGTGACTGGGTGCTGGAACAGGCCTGCCGACAAATGCATGCCTGGCAAGGCACTTTCGACGCATTTGGCCCGCTGTCGGTCAACCTGGCCGGCGCCCAACTGCGTCACCAAGGCTTGCTCGCTCGCATCGAACAGCTATTGCACGACTACCGGCTCGACCCAGGCTGCCTGCAACTGGAGATCACCGAGAACTTCATCATGAGCCAGGCCGAAGAAGCGCTGGAGGTACTGCACCAGCTCAAAGACCTGGGCGTACAACTGGCCATCGATGATTTTGGCACCGGCTATTCATCCCTCAGCTACCTCAAACGCCTGCCGCTGGATTTCCTCAAGATCGATCAATCCTTCGTCCGCGGCCTGCCCGACGACCCCCACGACGCAGCGATCGTGCGCGCCATTATCGCCCTGGGCCACAGCATGCAATTCACTATCATCGCCGAAGGCGTGGAGAACCCCGCACAGCAAGCCTTCCTGGCTGCCGAAGGCTGCGAACAGATGCAAGGCTACATCGTCAGCCTGCCGCTACCGCCCGAGGTTTTTGCCGCGACCTTTCTTCGTATGAGCATTAAGGATTTTTCGGATAGCACAGCGGGGAAACCATCGCTATAATCCGCGACCTACTGAGGGCCTATAGCTCAGTTGGTTAGAGCAGGGGACTCATAATCCCTTGGTCGTAGGTTCGAGTCCTACTGGGCCCACCACTTTGAAAGCCACGCACCGCGTGGCTTTCGTCGCTTCTAGGGCTTGGAAAACTCAAGCCGAAACAGTGCAAAAAAGTGGTTCCACCCAAGATTTGTCCAATCTCATTTTTCGACGGCTGAATTCTCGGCCACTTTTTCATCATGATCCTTCTCGAAAATGCCCGCTAAGGGTTTAACGAAACGACCTCTGCCATGTGTCCAGGGCTGAAGTGCGCGTACTGTTGAGTCATGGCCAAGGTCGAATGCCCAAGCACACGCTGCAGCGTCAGGATGTCGCCACCATTCATCATGTAGTGACTGGCGAAAGTATGGCGTAACACACCTAACGTCTCCAAAACCGACGCGCTCGATGTGTTATTAACGGGGAGTTGGCTTGCTGGCGATGAGGCCCGTGCAGACGTCAAATTCCCCGGGGCCTTACATCAAAGACCATTTGCATCTTAGTCACCGCGTGTAGAAAATCATCGTCTTTTTGCACGAATGGATACGCGCATGAAGTTTGAGAAGACCACGCAGTACAGGTCCGCGGAAGGGATCGTCTTCAATCTGTCTCAAATCACCCTCATGGAAAGCGACCGAGGTCGCCTGCGCGAGTTGCACTTTGGCGAAGCGAAACGCGCCCATTACCAAGTTAACGGCATGGTCGTCGATATGTACGACCGAATGCAGGCTCGAAACCTGCCATGCCTGCTGAAAGTCTGCATTTCCAATCCCCTCACCCGGCAGCAGGCCGATGCTATCAGCACTATGCGGGGCAACGTCGCCAAGGGAATTGCTGCGGCCTCAGGTGGCGTTGCCGGCAAGGTAGGTGCGTTGGGCGGGCCGCTCATTGGCTGGGCTTCAGGTGCAGTGGTGACGACAGGTGTCAACTGGTACCTCAAAGGGGCCCTGCCGAACCTGCATGCAGGTGACGTGCTGGTCAGCATCGAGGGAGAGGTCCATGGCGGGATTGGCCCACAGCGCTCTGTCGTGACGCTGGTCATCAAGGTCTGAGGAAGTGCACATGCCCTACATCATGCAAACTGTCGTCCTTCTGGTGCTGGGCGCGATCCTCGTTCAGTTTCTGAAACCATACCCGCTGCGCAAGTGGCTGGGTTTGGCCCTACTGGCAACGGGCTTGGTCAGCATCTTCAAGGTTGGTGAGCAGCAGGTGCTGGGCTTTGACCTGGAGCTGCTAGCACTGCTGGCCGTGCCGCTGGGCGTGGTGCTATTCCTGACGCGGCGGCGGTTCACGGAGGGGGACTGAAGCCCCGGCACGATTTCTCGGTGCCGTCTCTGACCCAAATCAGATGGGATAACAGTCGATCAACAGCGCGTTGATCGATGATCTTAGCGTTGGACCTTGCCGGCGGATTGGGGGTTACTTTGAACATACTGGTAACGCCTAACGTAGGTTAGATGCCGCCAAAATCACTGCTAAATGATGAATGGCGGCTGTAACGCAGGCCAGGCGCAGTCGTAAATGTGTAATACCACATTGACCAGCCTCGCGAACTCAGCGGGCGCGTCCTAATTCTGATCCTAGACAGCACGGATATAGCGCACATGAAAGGTCACCGCAATCGCCAACCTTTAAAGTCAGACTATAGGCATGCCCCAGGCCAAGCCGCGTTTTGCTTCTCGATCTGTGAATGGAACGTGGTTTGGAGCTGCGAGGCGAATTGCGAAACTCAAAGGCCGTAAAAACCGTACAACCACGCGACAGCACTCAGCTTGAGCCACTCACTCTGAATTACGCTCAACACCAAGTAATACGGGGCATCCAGCCATGCCAACCTACGTTCACCTAAGAACGCTTTCTCTAGGCATACCAGTTCGCCCAGCAACTCATAATGTCTTGGTCGTAGGTTCGAGTCCTACTGGGCCCACCAAACTTAAAAGCCGCGCAATGCGCGGCTTTTGTGTGTCTGGAAGCCTGTAATATGCTCCCCATCGCCGCCCATACCGGAGCACCCCTTGCCTGCCCTAGATGAAATCGACCGCCAACTAATAGCCGCCCTGCAAATCAACGCCCGCGAAAGCGTGGCCATGCTTGCCCGGCAGTTGGGCATCGCGCGCACCACGGTGACCTCACGCCTGGCGCGCCTGGAGAAAACCCAGGTGATCACCGGTTATGGTGTGCGTCTCGGCCAGCGGGTGGTGGACGGTGGTTTGCAGGCGTATGTGGGCATCACCGTGCAGGCACGCTCGGGTAAAGAAGTGTTGCGCAGACTGAGTGCCATGGCGCAGGTGCAACAGTTGTGCGCGGTCAGTGGAGAGTTCGATTACGTGGCCTGGCTGCGCACTGACTCGCCGGAGCAGTTGGACCAATTACTCGACCAAATAGGCAGTGTGGACGGCGTGGAGAAAACCACGACCTCAATCATCTTGAGTAACAAATTGGATCGCGGGCAGCCAATTTGACCACCAACTTCGTCATTACGACTAAAAACAGTCCAATCCGACGACACTTTGCGTCTTATTAACGAACGCTACGCTCCCTAAACTGGCTGCCATCTTTTCCTATACTCAGCGGGTCACGTCCGCCCAGTCGCCAGTAAGGTCAACCATGAGCATTCCGTCCAGCACCATCAGCAAGACCAATCGCCACCCTGCAGACGGTAAAAAACCCATCACCATCTTTGGCCCGGATTTTCCGTTTGCCTTTGATGATTGGATCGAGCACCCGGCCGGCCTGGGCAGCATTCCCGTCGCCAACCATGGCGCCGAAGTGGCGATCGTCGGTGCAGGGATCGCGGGCCTGGTTGCCGCCTACGAGCTGATGAAACTGGGTCTCAAGCCGGTGGTGTATGAAGCTTCGAAAATGGGCGGCCGCCTGCGCTCCCAAGCCTTCGAAGGCGCCGAAGGCATCATCGCCGAGCTGGGTGGCATGCGCTTCCCGGTGTCGTCCACCGCGTTCTACCACTACGTGGACAAACTCGGCCTGGAAACCAAACCCTTCCCCAACCCGCTGACGCCAGCCTCCGGCAGCACGGTGATTGACCTGGAAGGCCAGACTCACTACGCACAAAAACTGTCCGATCTTCCTGCGCTGTTTCAAGAAGTCGCCGACGCCTGGGCCGACGCCTTGGAAGCCGGCTCGCAGTTCGGCGATATCCAGCAAGCCATCCGCGACCGTGACGTGCCACGCCTCAAAGAGCTGTGGAATAAGCTGGTGCCACTGTGGGACGACCGCACCTTCTACGACTTCGTTGCCACGTCGAAGGCTTTCGCCAAGTTGTCGTTTCACCATCGCGAAGTATTCGGCCAGGTCGGTTTCGGCACTGGCGGCTGGGATTCGGACTTCCCCAACTCGATGTTGGAAATCTTCCGCGTGGTGATGACCAACTGCGACGATCACCAACACTTGGTCGTCGGCGGCGTGGCCCAGGTGCCGATGGGCATTTGGCGCCATGTGCCGGAGCGTTGCGCCCACTGGCCGGCCGGCACTAGCCTCAGTTCGTTGCACCGTGGTGCGCCGCGGGCCGGGGTGAAACGCATCGCCCATGCCGCCGACGGCCGCTTTGCCGTCACCGACAACTACGGCGACACCCGCGAATACGCCGCCGTGCTGACCACCTGCCAAAGCTGGCTGCTGACCACCCAGATCGAATGCGACGAAACCCTGTTCTCGCAAAAGATGTGGATGGCCCTGGACCGCACCCGCTACATGCAGTCATCAAAAACGTTCGTGATGGTTGACCGCCCGTTCTGGAAAGACAAAGACCCGGAAACCGGCCGCGACCTGATGAGCATGACCCTCACGGATCGCCTGACCCGTGGCACTTATCTGTTCGACAATGGTGACGATAAGCCGGGGGTGATTTGCCTGTCTTACTCGTGGATGAGCGATGCACTGAAGATGCTGCCGCAGCCCATCGATAAACGCGTGAAACTGGCCCTCGACGCGCTGAACAAGATCTACCCGAAAGTCGACATCAAGGCGCGCATCATCGGCGACCCGATCACGGTGTCCTGGGAAGCCGACCCGCATTTCCTCGGCGCCTTCAAAGGTGCATTGCCCGGCCACTATCGCTATAACCAGCGTATGTATGCGCACTTCATGCAGAAGGACATGCCCGCCGAGCAACGTGGGATTTTTATCGCAGGTGACGACGTTTCCTGGACCCCGGCCTGGGTCGAAGGCGCAGTGCAAACCTCATTGAACGCGGTATGGGGCATCATGACCCACTTCGGCGGCAGTACTCATCCGGAGAACCCAGGGCCGGGTGATGTGTTCGACGAAATCGGGCCGATCGCCCTGGCCGAATAAGGAGCTGAGCATGCGTGTTGCCCTTTACCAATGCCCACCACTGCCGCTGGACGTGGCCGGCAACCTCAAGCGCCTGCACCAACTGGCCCATGAAGCGTGCGGCGCCGATGTGCTGGTGCTGCCGGAGATGTTTCTCAGCGGCTACAACATCGGCGCTGAAGCGGTTGGCGCGTTAGCTGAAGCGCAAGACGGGCCATCCGCACAGGCGATTGCCGAACTGGCCAAAGGCGCCGGGCTGGCCATTCTGTACGGTTACCCGGAACGTGCCGAGGACGGCCAGCTCTACAACGCCGTGCAGTTGATCGACGCCCACGGCCAGCGCCTGTGCAACTACCGCAAGACGCATCTGTTTGGCGATCTGGACCACTCGATGTTCAGTGCCGGTGACGACGATTTCCCGCTGGTGGAACTCAATGGTTGGAAGCTTGGCTTCCTGATCTGCTACGACCTGGAGTTCCCGGAAAACACCCGGCGCCTGGCCCTTGCCGGTGCCGACTTGATCCTGGTGCCCACCGCCAATATGGTGCCGTTCGACTTTGTGGCCGATGTCACCGTGCGGGCGCGGGCCTTCGAGAACCAATGCTATGTGGCCTACGCCAATTACTGCGGGCACGAAGGCGAGATCCTGTACTGCGGGCAAAGTAGCATCGCTGCACCGAACGGCGAGCGTATAGCCCAGGCTGGCCTGGATGAAGCCTTGATTGTCGGTACGCTGGAGCGCCAATCGATCATCAATGCGCGCGCCGCCAATCACTATCTGCATGACCGCCGCCCCGAGTTGTACGGCGCGCTGTACAAGCCCTGACCCGACGGGTTGGGTAGCGGTTTGTTAATATAGCCACTTCCTATGTTTCGGAAGTGCCCATGCCTGCGCCGGCCCACCCTCATCACCTTCACCTGACCCTGGCCAATGGCTTGCGGGTTTCCTTGCATCATGCCCCGCGTTTGAAGCGTTGCGCTGCCGTTTTGCGGGTGTCGGCCGGCAGCCATGACGTGCCATTGGCCTGGCCGGGGTTGGCTCACTTTCTGGAACATTTGTTGTTTCTCGGCACCGAGCGTTTTCCCACCACAGAGGGGTTGATGGCCTACGTGCAGCGTCATGGGGGCCAAGTCAATGCGCGCACCCGTGAGCGCACCACGGCGTTCTTCTTTGAGCTGCCGGCGTCAACGTTTACGAGTGGCCTGGAGCGCTTGGCCGACATGCTGTCCCATCCACGCCTGGCGCTGGAGGATCAGCTACGCGAGCGCGAGGTGTTGCACGCAGAGTTTGTCGCCTGGTCCCAGGATGTCGGGGCGCAGCAACAAGTCGCGTTGCTGCAAGGCCTGGCCGCAGACCATCCGCTGCGGGGTTTTCATGCGGGCAACCGCGACAGCTTGCCGGTGGAGCGTGAGGCATTTCAGCAGGCATTGCGGGAGTTCCACGCGCATTTCTATCAGAGCGGGCAGATGACGCTGAGCCTGGCCGGCCCACTGTCGCTGGATGAACTGCAAAGCCTGGCACAGCAGTTCAGTGAGCAACTGACCTCAGGACCTCTACGCCCACAATCTGCGCCACCGGCTTTGATGAAGGGTGAAGCGCGGAGCTATCAGCACATCGCCAATGACCACCTGCACCACGTCATCACTTGTGACGCGCCGCGTGAAGCACTGGATTTTCTCTGTGCCTGGCTGAATGCCTCGGCACCCGGCGGCTTGCTGGCTGAACTGAAAGCGCGGCAACTGGCCAGTGCACTGCAGGCGTCGGTGCTTTATCACTTCGCCGGGCAAGCTGTGTTGGATATCGACGTCACGCTCAGCGCCCAAGATAAGTCGGCTACGCAGATAGAGGCGTTGCTGCACGATTGGCTGAGCTTTTTCGCACAGCGGGATTGGACTTCACTACGGGAAGAGTTCGCGCTGTTGGCCGTTCGTCAACGACAGGTCCAAGGCGCGCTGGCCTTGGCCAGACACGATAGCCAGGCGCTTTCGGAACAGGATGTCGTCGCCCTCAAAGCCATGCTTGGTTCGCTGCGGCTGCCACCCTCCGCGCACACTTGGCAACTGCCGCCGAACAACCCGTTCCTACGACCATCAGTCAAGGAAGAACGCGCCGGCCTGATTCGCGGCCAGACCAGCGCACACCGGGGGTTGCGCACCTTCGCCCAGGATCGCTCCCGCGGACGTCGGGAGGTGTCGGCATTGAACTTCAGCCAGGCGCTGGCGGATGACAGTGGTGAAGGTGCACTGTATTTGCAATGGCAGTCGGCCCCCACCGGCCTGGAGAGCGCATTGCAGGCGTTGCGTGAAAATGCGCGTCAGGCGGGTGTCGAATTGTCGTTCGAAAGCCTGGGCAATGACGCGCTGGTAAAAATGATAGGGCTGCTGGAACCCATACCCTCCGTGCTGGACGTTTTGGCGCAGAGTCTGATTCAACCGCAAGAGGCGCAACCTGCCTCACCGCCGATGATCGCCATTCGGGAGTTGCTCAAGGCCCTGCCCGCTTGCTGCACCGTTATCACGCCTCGTTCTGAATCGTGGGCCACCGCACGTTGGCAAGGCCTGGGACTGGGTTTTCCTGCCGCGTATGAGGCCGCTGTCAAAGCAGCAGCCGCCCGACTGCCCGGGCAACCCGCAAACATAAATCACAGGGTGCCATCCCTCAGCGGCCAACGTATCTGGCATGAAGTGAAAACCGACTCCAACGACGCCGCCCTGCTGCTTTTTTGCCCAACACCCGGTCAATCCCTGGCGGACGAGGCCGCGTGGCGACTGCTCGGCCATCTGCTCCAAGGGCCGTTCTACCAAAAGCTACGAGTAGAACTGCAAATCGGCTACGCCGTGTTCAGCGCCATCCGACAGATAAACGGCCAGACCGGCCTGCTATTCGGCGTACAGTCCCCCAGCGTTTCCCTGGAAGGCATCGCCGAGCACCTGCAAACCTTCCTGGCGCAACTGCCAGCACTGATCAATGGCTGCGACGACCTCGGCAACCTGGATCTGGCGCAACAATTTTCAGCGCAGGCACTGCCCAATGCTCAAGCTGCCGACCTGCTCTGGCACGCCCATCTGGCTGGCCATCCGTCGGGTTATCTGGAACAACTGCAATCCCGGATCCAAGCCTGTAGCCTCGAAGCGTTGCAACTGGCCGCCCAGCAATTGAACGACGCCACAGGCGGCTGGCGCTGCGTCGCCAACGGCGCGCGCATTTCGGCTACCTGGCAAGCGGCAGACTGATCATTGCCGCCCTTGCAATAGGCTTTTTCCACCAAGACAGCGCTAACTTCAAAATAATTGCGTAACATTCCCACGCATACCTGTGAACATCTCCGACTGGAGGTGGACTATATGTATTACTTGGTAGTGAACGTCCCATCCCTTCGTAGGAGTAAGAACATGACTTGGTCCAAACCTGCTTACACTGATCTGCGCATCGGTTTCGAAGTCACCATGTACTTCGCCAGCCGTTAATCCGCTGGGTAATACAACGCCTCGGTTCGCCCGGGGCGTTTTTGTTTTGAGCTTGATGGAGCGACCATGTTTGTCCAGATTTTAGGTTCCGCCGCCGGCGGTGGTTTCCCGCAGTGGAACTGCAACTGCGTGAACTGCGCTGGTTTGCGCGATGGCAGCCTGCGGGCGCAAGCGCGTACCCAGTCATCCATCGCGATCTCCGACGATGGTGTGAACTGGGTGCTGTGCAATGCCTCGCCGGATATCCGCGCGCAACTCCAGGGTTTTGCGCCGATGCAACCGGGCCGCGCCCTGCGTGACACCGGCATCAGCGCGATCATCCTGATGGACAGCCAGATCGACCACACCACCGGCCTGTTGAGCCTGCGCGAGGGTTGCCCGCACCAGGTGTGGTGCACCGACATGGTCCATGAAGACCTGAGCACCGGCTTCCCGCTGTTCGCCATGCTGACCCACTGGAACGGCGGCCTGGCCTGGAACCGCATCGACCTGGACGCCAGCTTCAGCATCCCGGCCTGCCCCAACCTGCGTTTCACCCCTCTGCCACTGCGCAGCGCCGCACCGCCTTATTCGCCACACCGTTTCGACCCGCACCCCGGTGACAATATCGGCCTGATCGTCGAAGACCTGCGCACCGGCGGCAAGCTGTTCTACGCCCCGGGCCTGGGCAAGGTCGACGCGCCGTTGCTGGAGATCATGGCCGGCAGCGACTGCCTGCTGGTGGACGGCACGATGTGGGATGACGATGAAATGCAGCGCCGTGGCGTCGGCACCCGCACCGGCCGCGAGATGGGCCACCTGGCACAGAACGGCCCCGGTGGCATGCTCGAGGTGCTGGAGCAATTGCCCGAGCAGCGCAAGGTGCTTATCCATATCAACAACACCAACCCGATCCTTGATGAAGACTCCCCCGAGCGAGCGGAATTGGTGCGGCGCAATGTCGAAGTGGCTTACGACGGCATGAGCATTGAATTGTAGGAGCAGACAATATGACTGACGCACCGCTAACGCCCGCCGAATTTGAAGCAGCCCTGCGCGCCAAGGGCGCCTTCTACCATATCCATCACCCGTATCACGTGGCGATGTACGAAGGCCGTGCCACCCGTGAACAAATCCAGGGCTGGGTCGCCAACCGTTTCTACTATCAGGTGAACATCCCGCTGAAGGACGCTGCGATCCTGGCCAACTGCCCGGACCGTGAAATACGTCGCGAGTGGATCCAGCGCCTGCTCGACCACGATGGCGCCCCCGGTGAAGACGGCGGCATCGAAGCCTGGCTGCGTCTGGGCCAGGCGGTCGGCCTCGACCCGGACCAACTGCGCTCCCAGGAACTGGTGTTGCCCGGCGTGCGTTTTGCGGTGGATGCCTACGTCAACTTTGCCCGCCGCGCCAGTTGGCAGGAAGCCGCCAGCAGCTCGTTGACCGAGCTGTTCGCGCCGCAGATCCACCAGTCGCGCCTCGACAGCTGGCCGCAGCATTACCCGTGGATCGACCCGGCGGGTTATGAGTATTTCCGCACCCGCCTGGGCCAGGCCCGGCGCGATGTGGAGCACGGGTTGGCGATCACCCTGCAGCACTACACCACCCGTGACGGCCAAGAGCGCATGCTGGAAATTCTCCAGTTCAAACTGGACATCCTGTGGAGCATGCTGGATGCCATGAGCATGGCCTATGAACTCAAACGCCCGCCGTATCACAGCGTGACCGAGCAGCGGGTGTGGCATAAAGGGATCACCCTATGAGCGTTGATCGCAGCAAAAAACCCACCTGGCGCCAGGGCTATCGTTACCAGTACGAGCCTGCGCAAAAAGGCCATGTGCTGCTGTATCCCGAGGGCATGATCAAGCTCAACGACAGCGCCGCACTGATTGGTGGTTTGATCGACGGCGAGCGCGACGTGGCCGCGATCATCGCCGAGCTGGATAAACAATTCCCCGGCGTACCCGAGCTCGGCGAAGACATTGAGCAATTCATGGAGGTCGCCCGTGCTGAGCACTGGATCACCCTTGCCTGAAAAGCCAGCCATCGGCCTGCCGCTTTGGCTGCTGGCCGAGCTGACTTACCGCTGCCCGTTGCAGTGCCCGTATTGCTCCAACCCGCTGGATTTTGCCGAACAGGGCAAGGAGCTGAGTACTGAGCAGTGGATCAAGGTGTTTCGTGAAGCTCGCGAGATGGGCGCCGCGCAATTGGGGTTTTCCGGCGGTGAGCCGCTGGTGCGCCAGGACCTCGCCGAGCTGATCGCCGAGGCGCGCAAGTTGGGTTTCTATACCAACCTGATCACTTCCGGCATCGGCTTGACCGAGCAGAAAATCAGCGATTTCAAGAAGGCTGGCCTGGACCATATCCAGATCAGTTTCCAGGCCAGCGACGAACAGGTGAACAACCTGCTGGCCGGCTCGAAAAAAGCTTTCGCGCAAAAACTGGAAATGGCCCGTGCGGTGAAAGCCCACGGCTACCCGATGGTGCTGAACTTCGTCACCCATCGGCACAACATCGACAAGATCGACCGCATCATTGAGCTGTGCATTGCGTTGGAAGCGGACTTTGTCGAACTCGCCACCTGCCAGTTCTACGGCTGGGCGCAGCTCAATCGTGTGGGGTTGCTGCCGACCCGGGAACAACTGGTACGCGCCGAACGCATCACCAACGAATACCGCGCCAAACTGGAAGCCGAAGGCCACCCGTGCAAGCTGATTTTCGTCACCCCGGACTACTACGAAGAGCGCCCCAAAGCCTGCATGAACGGCTGGGGCAGTATCTTTCTTACCGTGACACCAGACGGCACCGCCCTGCCCTGCCACGGCGCCCGACAGATGCCCGTGCAGTTTCCCAATGTGCGCGACCACAGCATGCAGCACATCTGGTACGACTCGTTCGGCTTCAACCGCTTTCGCGGCTACGACTGGATGCCCGAGCCGTGCCGTTCCTGCGATGAGAAAGAGAAAGACTTCGGCGGCTGCCGTTGCCAGGCCTTCATGCTCACGGGGGATGCGAGCAATGCCGACCCGGTGTGCAGCAAGTCCGAGCAGCACGGCATCATCCTGCAGGCGCGGGAAGAAGCCGAACACGCCACCCAGACCATCGAGCAACTGGCCTTTCGCAATGAGCGCAACTCACGGCTCATCGCAAAAGGCTGACGGCCTCAGCGCTTGGCGATGATGTACACCGCGTGAATAACGCCTGGGAAGTAACCGCACAGGGTCAGCAAGATGTTCAGCCAGAACGCGCCGCCGAGGCCCACTTGCAGGAACACACCCAGTGGCGGCAGCAGAATGGCGATGATGATTCGAATGAAATCCATAGGGTCAGCTCCAGAAAATCGGCTCGTGCGAGCCGTGTAGCTAATCGACCTTGGGCGTTCGTGAGGGTTCAGTGGGATCTGGCGTTGGGCCATCCAGACAAAAAAACGCCCCCAGCCAAAAGAATCAGGCCGGAGGCGTCGCGTAGACCGCGAGACGGTTCAGGAATAGGGGTTAAACGGCGATGCCCTTGCGGCATTGCAACTGCTCGGTACGCACCCGGGAAAAGGCACGGGCCAGGCGCAGGAGCATTTCGTCGATGTTACTTTTGCTCACCGTCAGGGCCGGGGTGAAACGCAGGCAGTTGGGTTGTGGGGCGTTGAGGATCAGGCCTTCATGCAAGGCCGCTTTTACCACCGCATCCGCAGAATCATCCGACAGCGTCAGGCCCCACATCAGGCCGTGGCCGCGCAGTTGGCCATGGTCGTAGCGATAGGCTAGGCGTGTCAGGCCTTCGCCGAGGTAAAAGCCGGACTCACGCACCTGCTCCAGAAAGCCGTGGTCCAGTAACGTATCGAGTACCGCCAGCCCGGCCGATGCCATCAACGCATTGCCATGATGGGTGCCTTCCAGTTCGCCCACCTCAAAACAGCAGGCTTTACCGCGTGCCAGCAGCGCGGCGAGAGGCACGCCGCCGCCCAGGCCTTTGCCGAGAGTGATGATGTCCGCACGTACGCCGTACTGTTGTTCGGCGAGCAAGGTGCCGCAGCGGCCTATGCCGGTTTGCACCTCGTCGAGGATCAGCAGGATCCCCAACTCGCGACAAAGCCTCTCGACCCCTTTGAGGTAGTGCTCCGTCGCAGGGATCACCCCGGCTTCGCCCTGGATCGGCTCGAGCAGGATGGCGACGGTTTGCGCATCGACTGCCGCATGCAGGGCCGGCAGGTCGTTGAAGGGTACGTGGCTGAAGCCTGGCAACTGTGGTTCAAAACGGTTTTCAACAGTGCCCGCCGACGCCGACATCGCCGCAAAGCTGCGACCATGGCAACCACCGCTCGCGCTGATGATGCGGTAGGCGCCACCGCGATGCAGTTGGCCCCATTTGCGCGCCAATTTGATCGCGGCTTCAACGGCTTCCGCACCGCTGTTCAGCAGATACGCCTGGTCACTGCCGGTACGATGGCACAAGCGTTCGGCGAGGTTGAGTTGAGCGCGGTTGTACAGGCCGCTCCCCGGGTTGATCAGCGCCTGGGTCTGGTCGGCCAGCGCCTTGATCAACACCTGCGGGCTGTGGCCTAGGCTGTTGGCCGCGTTGCCCTGGCTGAAATCCAGGTAGGCACGGTCGTCACTGTCCCACAGCCAGGAACCCTGGCCGCGCGCAAATACTTGCGGCGATCGCCTTAGGGAGGGCATCAGGGATTCACTGGAAGGATTATCCCTGGGCGTCTCCAGCATCAAATCATCCAGGCTCGGCGCAGGGCGACGAAACAGATTCATAGCTCACCCCCAATAGCAACCGGAGGTTGATCGGTACAACGTGCCGATACGGCCTGGAGGTTTTTTGTCTTGCCTATGTAAACGCTATCAACATCAACGCTGTTCATTGCCCGATCCGGCCCTGTAAGCCCTGCGAATAGGCGCTAGACTAGGCGTCTCAAGGGCCAACGGCCATTTCGATTTTCCAGCTTTTTCGATAAGTAAGCCTTATGGATTTCAAGCAACTGCGTTATTTCGTCGCGGTGTATGAGGAAGGCCACGTAGGCCGTGCTGCGGAGCGCTTGTCGATCTCCCAACCGGCGCTGTCCCAGCAGATTCGCCACTTGGAACAGAACCTCGACGTGAGCCTGTTCGAGCGCAGCAGCAAGCGCCTGCTGCCCACCCTGGCTGCCCACACGTTGTACAACCATGCTCTGCCGCTGATCGATGGCATGCAGCAAGCCGTGGAGGCGTTGCGTAACTTCAAGGGCCAGGCGATGCGCACCTTGGCCATTGGCGTGCTGCAAACCGTGCACACCAGCCTGGTGCCGCAGATGCTCGAGCGCGTGCGCAAGGCCCAGCCGCACTTGGTGGTGCAGATCTACGAGTTGACCGGGATTGAGATTGAACGGCGATTGCTCAACGGTTCGCTGGACATCGGTATCAGCTACTTGCCGCCCCGCCAGCCGGGGCTGCACGGCGTGTTGTTGTATGAAGACGAATTGAAGGTGGTCATCCCGGAGGATCATCCCCTGCGCGAATTCAAGAAGGTCTCGCTGAAGCAGGCGGCGGAGTTACCCATGTTGCTGCTGGGCGAGGAGTTCCAGGTCAGGCAGATCTGGCAGGGCCAACTGGCCAACCTCGGCCGTCGCCCGCAAGTGCAGGCCGAGCTCAATACCATGGTGGGGATTCTCGACAGCTTGCCTCACACAAAGCTGGCGACAGTACTGCCGGGGCGCTCCCAGGACGAACACAATAGCCAGGCGCTGTTGTGGAAACCCTTGAGTGAACCCAGGGTGGCGCTGAAAGTGGGCTTGGTGTGCCGCGACGTGCAGCGCCAGCAGGCGACGGTTGCGTTGCTGCGCACCTTGCTGGAAGACGTGATGAATGCGCCGCAGGCACCGGCATGACTTTTTCGCAGGCAAAAGAAAACCCCGCCTAAGCGGGGCTTTGCAGACTGTTTCCCTGACATCCATTTCACTCCGCCGTCCTGGCAGAATCCTACGTGTCCGTGTTGTTTCTTTGCGCTTCCTGCGCGACGTCCATGTGAAGTAGATTAGCCGTGGATCCAATATGGCGATAGAGGGCGAATAGCAGCACGTCATGTAAGAGAATACTTACACGCCCTCCAATCCCTTAGAACAGGGCTTCATCCAGCAGAAACAGCGATTCGCTGCCGGCTTTTACCGACGCACTCAGCGAATGGATACGTGGCAACAGGCGCGCAAAGTAGAAGCGCGCGGTGCCCAGCTTGCTGGCGTAGAAGTCTTCTTCAGCCTCCTTGCCCAGCGCCGCCTTGGCCATGCGCGCCCACATATAGCCGTAGGCCATGTATCCAAATGCATGCAAATACTCAACGGACGCCGCGCCGATTTCATTCGGGTCTGTCTTGGCGCGATCCAGCACCCAAGCGGTCAGTTCATCCAGGTCATCCACCGCCGCACTTAGCGGTTTGGTGAATTCAGCCAGCTCGGCACCGGCCGAGGCAATGAACGCGCGGATCTCATCGGCAAACAAGGTGTAGAACGCCCCGCCGCTGCCGACGATCTTGCGCCCCATCAGGTCCAGCGCCTGGATGCCGTTGGTGCCTTCGTAGATCTGAGTGATGCGCACATCGCGCACCAGTTGCTCCTGGCCCCACTCGCGAATGTAGCCGTGGCCGCCAAACACTTGCTGGCCGAGCACCGTGGTTTCAAGGCCCAGGTCGCTCAAGAACGCCTTGGCCACTGGGGTCAGCAACGCCACCAGGTTATCCGCACGTTCGCGGGCAGCGGCATCGTCGCTGAACTTGGCGATATCCAGTTGCGTCGCCACGTAGGTGGAGAAGGCACGGCCGCCTTCGTTCGCGGCCTTCATGGTCAGCAGCATCCGGCGCACGTCCGGGTGCACGATGATCGGGTCAGCCACTTTTTCCTTGGCCTGCGCGCCGGTCGGCGCACGGCTTTGCAAGCGGTCACGTGCGTATTCAATGGCGTTCTGGTAAGAGCGCTCGCCGGACGCCAGGCCCTGGATACCCACACCCAAGCGCTCATAGTTCATCATGGTGAACATCGCCGCCAAACCACGGTTCGGCTCGCCCACCAGATAACCCGCGGCTTCGTCGAAGTTCATCACACAGGTCGCGGACGCCTGGATCCCCATCTTATGCTCGATCGAGCCACAGCTCACCGGGTTGCGTGCGCCCAGGCTGCCGTCGGCATTCACCATGAACTTCGGCACCAGGAACAGCGAAATCCCCTTGGGACCGGCCGGCGCATCCGGCAGCTTGGCAAGCACCAAGTGGATGATGTTGTCGGTGAGGTCGTGTTCGCCACCGGTGATAAAGATCTTGGTCCCGCTGACTTTGTAGGAACCGTCCGCCTGCGGCTCAGCCTTGGTACGGATCATCCCCAAGTCGGTACCGGCATGGGACTCGGTCAGGCACATGGAGCCTGCCCATTCACCGGAATACATCTTCGGCAGGTAGGCGGCCTTGAGTGCTTCGCTGGCGTGCGTGGCAATCGACACGCAGGCGCCGGAGGTCAGCATCGGGTACAAACCGAATGCCAGGCTCGACGAGTTGATCATCTCTTCGACCTGGGCTGACACAGCCTTGGGCATGCCCATGCCACCGAAGGCAGGGTCGCCACCTACGCCAACCCAACCGCCTTCGGCGTAGGTTTTGTAGGCCTGCGGGAAACCGTCCGGCGTAAACACCGCAGTGTTGTCCCAGCGGCAACCTTGTTCATCGCCACTGCGGCTGAGCGGGGCGATGGATTTGGCAGTGACCTTGCCGGCTTCTTCGAGGATGGCCTCTACGGTTTCGGCGTCAACGGTGCCTGCCAATGCTGGCAATTGGGCCCACGTGTCGGCGACCTCAAAGACTTCGTTGAGGACGAAGCGCATATCACGCAGCGGCGCTTTGTAATCAGCCATGGCAAACCTCGTAAGAACGTGAAAGTGATTCGGTAGGGTCGGTTTTACAGGCTCCGAGTGTACCCGAACAACTTTTCAGACACATAGGGTCCACTTGTGACTGATAGGTATTTTTAAGTCATCACAGCGAAAATGCCTCCGCGGGCAGACTCATCAGGCATTCGCTGCCCGCTTCCACAGCCGCGCGGTGGGTGGCGGTACGCGGCAGCAGGCGCTTGAAGTAGAAGTCGCAAGTGGCCAGCTTGGCCTTGGCGAAATCCGCGTCTTGCTGGTCAAGGGCAGCAATCGCCATGCGCAGCCACAGGTAAGCGAGCACCACGTAACCGCTGTACATCAAGTAATCCACTGCCGCCGCACCGACTTCATCGGGGTTCTTCATCGCGGCCATACCGACCTGGGTGGTCAGTTCACCCCATTCACCGTTCAGTTGATTGAGCTGCGCTACATAGGCCCTGAGTTGCGGATGCTCGGCCTGCGCGGCGCAGAACTTGTGCACGATTTTGGTAAACCCGCGCAGCAACTTGCCCTGGCTGCCCAGCACCTTGCGCCCCAGCAAGTCGAGGGCCTGGATACCGTTGGTGCCTTCATAGATCGGCGCAATCCGAGCATCCCGGGCCAGTTGCTCCATGCCCCATTCGCGAATATAGCCGTGGCCACCGAAGACCTGCATGCCATGGTTGGCCACCTCCAGCCCGGTATCGGTCATAAAGGCTTTGCACAGTGGCGTGAGGAAAGCCAGCAGGTCTTCGGCGTCCTGGCGTTGGCCGGCGTCGCTGCTCAGGTGCGCGGTGTCGAGCAGTTGCGCGGTGAAGTAGGCCAGCGCGCGGTTGCCTTCGTTGAAGGCTTTCATGGTCAGCAACATGCGGCGCACGTCGGGGTGCACGATGATAGGGTCGGCAGCTTTTTCCGGAGCCTTGGCGCCGGTCAGCGAGCGCATTTGCAGGCGATCGTTGGCGTACTTGATCGCCCCCTGGAAGCTTGCCTCGCCGCTGCACAGGCCCTGCATGCCGGTGCCCAGGCGCGCATGGTTCATCATGGTGAACATGCAGTTGAGGCCTTTGTTCGCCTCGCCGATCAGGAAACCTCTGGCACCGTCAAAGTTGAGCACACAGGTAGCCGAGGCCTTGATGCCCATCTTGTGCTCGATAGAGCCGCAGTGCACCGCGTTGCGCTCGCCGGAATCGGCATGGAACTTGGGCACGATAAACAGCGAGATGCCCTTGGTGCCCGCCGGCGCATCCGGCAGCTTGGCCAGCACCAGGTGGATAATGTTGGTACTCATGTCGTGTTCGCCGGCAGAGATGAAGATCTTGCTGCCGGTGACCGCATAGCTGCCATCCGCCTGAGGCACGGCACGGGTCTTGATCAGGCCCAGGTCGGTGCCGCAATGGGCTTCGGTGAGGCACATGGTGCCGGTCCATTCGCCGGCGGTGAGTTTGTTCAGGAACGTATCTTTTTGCTCGGCGGTGCCATGGGCGTGGATCGCCGACATTGCGCCGTGGGTCAGCCCTGGGTACATGCCCCAGGAGGTATTGCTGGAGCCGATCATTTCGCTGAGCACCAGACCAAGTGACTGCGGCAAGCCCTGGCCGCCATAGGCCGGGTCCGCCGCCACGCCGTGCCATCCGCCTTCAACGTACTGGGCGAACGCTTCCTTGAAACCCTTGGGCGTGGTGACGACGCCATTGTCGAAATGGCAGCCTTCTTCATCACCGCTACGGTTGAGCGGCGACAGCACGTTCTCGCAAAATTTGGCGCCTTCTTCGAGGATCGCATTGACCATGTCCGGGCTGGCGTCGGTTGCACCCAACGCGGCGTAGTGGCCGTGAAAATCAAATACGTTGTCGATCAGAAAGCGCATGTCACGCAGGGGAGCTTTGTAGTCAGGCATGGCGATGTCTCCGGCAGCAGATGGTTTAACCCTACTGCCGGCCACGGCTCTCGACAATCACTGTAGGGCTGCTGAATACAGCACCATTACTCAACCGGCAGCGCTTTCCCGCACAGCGCCACGGCGGGTCTGGCCAGCGGCGACCACACAGTTACGCCCGGCGCCCTTGGCGGCGTACAGCGCCTGGTCGGCAGACTTGAGGACTTCCTCCGGTGTGCGCTGCTCAGCCTGGCGTTCGGCCACGCCGATACTGATGGTCACCGAAACACTCGATGCGCCACTGCCCGCCCGTCGCTGGCGGCCTTGGTGGTCGTCCTGAGGGCGGTCCAGGTTGCGTAATTTGATAGCGTAATCGGCGATGATTACGCGGATTTCTTCCAGGTGCGGCAAGCATTCTTCCACCGTCTTGCCGGCGAACACCACGGCGAACTCTTCACCGCCATACCGGTAAGCGCGCCCGCCGCCGTTGACCTTCGACAGCTTGCTCGCCACCAAACGCAGCACCTGGTCGCCGACGTCATGGCCATGGGTATCGTTGAAGCGCTTGAAGTGGTCGACGTCGCTCATCGCCAGCACGTAGTTGCGGCCCAACCGCTGCATACGCTCGTTCAGCGCGCGTCGTCCCGGCAAGCCGGTCAGCTCATCGCGGAAGGCCATTTGATAGGCCTCGTGGGCGACGCCGGCGGCGATCATCAGCATCACCTGGCTGCACATGATATTCAGGGTGAACGGCAGGATGAACGTCTGCGGCAACATCCAGAACAACCCCAGCAAACCCACCAGTTGCGCGGCGTGCAGCGGGCGCGGCTGGTACCAGTATTGCGCGGCCAGGGTCAGGAAGCCGATCAGGAACATCGGATAAGACAGTTGGATCAGGCTCATCCAGGCGCCATGCAGCACTGGCCAGCGAATCTCCGCCAACCAGTTCAGCACCGCCACGGGGAAACTCTGCTCGAGTGCCAGCGCCACGCTGCCTATTGCCAGCAACACTGCGCCACGGGCGACGAAATCACGGAACAGGTGGGTCTTCTCCTGCCACAGCGCGTAAATGCTGAACAACAACGGCAACAACAGGCAGCACAGGTGAAACACCACCGCCGCGTCTTCGCGCACGCGGCCGTTGTCGCGGTAGAAGTCGGTCTGGGTATCGAGCAGGAAGTAGGCGATATACACCGTGATCATCAGGAACAGTTCACGCTGACGGCGGTACACCGCGCAGTACGAACCGCCGAGCAACAACACCAAGGTCGGCAACACATTGAACAGTGACGTGAAGAAAACGCTGAGGTCTTTGATATATGCAGCCGAGAGCCCGGCCAGCAACAGCAGTAACGAAGGGAGGAAATGATTGAAACTGACAGCGAACACACGTGACAAGGGTAAAACTCCGACCCGCAAAAAATGATGGCAATGTGCCTCCGCGCAGACAGTTAAGCACAACCCGTCGCGCATGTATCACATTGCCATCACTGTAACGGCAGCCGGCAGCAATCCCTGAGTACTGTGCTGCGGTTTTTTATCGCGCACAAAAAAGCCGCTGCTCTTGTCAAGGAGCAGCGGCTGTGGAAGTGGACCCGGTGAGGCTTAGTAAGCCAGGCCGAAGTCTTCTTCTTTCATGTCCATCAGGTTGTTGGCGCCCGATAGCATGGTAGCTTTATGGGTCTGGGTACGCGGCAGGATACGCTGGAAGTAGAAGCGCGCGGTCTGCAGCTTGGCGGTGTAGAACGCCTCTTCGGTGGTGCCAGCAGCCAGTTTTTCGGCAGCCAGGCGCGCCATGTCGGCCCAGAAGTAAGCCAGGCACGCATAACCGGAGTACATCAGGTAGTCCACCGAGGCGGCACCCACTTCTTCACGGTCTTTCATCGCGGCCATGCCGACCTTCATGGTCAACTCGCCCCACTCTTTGTTCAGCGCAGCCAGCGGAGTAACAAACTCCTGAACGGCTTCGTTGCCTTCGTTGGCCTGGCAGAACTTGTGGACGATCTTGGTGAAGCCCTTGAGCGCTTCGCCCTGGGTCATCAGCACTTTACGGCCGAGCAGGTCCAGCGCCTGGATACCGGTGGTGCCTTCGTACAGCATCGAAATGCGGCTATCACGAACGTTCTGCTCCATGCCCCACTCGGCGATGAAGCCGTGGCCACCGTAGATCTGTACGCCGTGGTTGGCAGACTCAAAACCGACTTCGGTCATGAACGCCTTGGCGATCGGGGTCATGAAGGCCAGCAGGCCGTCAGCCTGTTTCTTGGCTTCGTCGTCGGTGCCGTATTTGACGATGTCCACTTGCTTGGCGGTGAAGTACACCATCGCACGGTTGCCTTCGGCGAAGGCTTTCATGGTCAGCAGCATGCGGCGCACGTCTGGGTGCACGATGATCGGGTCAGCGGCTTTTTCCGGCGCTTTCGGGCCAGTCAGCGAGCGCATTTGCAGGCGGTCGCGGGCGTACTTCAGGCCGCCCTGGAAGCCGATCTCGGCGTGGGCCAGGCCTTGCAGCGCCGTGCCCAGGCGAGCGGTGTTCATAAAGGTGAACATGCAGTTCAGGCCTTTATTCGCCGGGCCGATCAGAAAACCGGTGGCCGCGTCGAAGTTCATCACGCAGGTAGCATTGCCGTGGATACCCATCTTGTGTTCCAGGGAGCCACAGGTCACCGCGTTGCGCTCACCCACCGAACCATCGGCGTTTGGCATGAATTTCGGCACGATGAACAGCGAGATGCCTTTGGTGCCAGCCGGTGCGTCCGGCAGGCGGGCCAGTACGATGTGGACGATGTTGTCGGCCATGTCGTGTTCACCGGCCGAGATGAAGATCTTGGTGCCGGAGACCTTGTAGGAACCGTCAGCCTGAGGCTCAGCCTTGGTGCGCAGCATGCCCAGGTCGGTGCCGCAGTGTGGCTCGGTAAGGCACATGGTGCCGGTCCATTCACCCGACACCAGTTTGGTCAGGTAGGCCTCTTGCTGCTCTGGGGTGCCATGCTCGGAAATGGTGTTCATCGCACCGTGGGACAGGCCCGGGTACATGCCCCATGACCAGTTGGCTTCGCCAACCATTTCGCTGACTGCCAGGCCCAGGGACTCCGGCAGGCCTTGGCCACCGTGCGCCACGTCGTGGGCCAGGCTTGGCCAGCCGCCTTCAACGAATTGCTTGTAGGCTTCTTTGAAACCAGCAGGGGTCTTAACGCCTGACTCACTCCAGGTGCACCCTTCGATGTCGCCCACGCGGTTCAGCGGTGCCAGCACCTGTTCACAGAACTTGGCGCCTTCTTCAAGGATGGCGTCAACCATGTCCGGGGTAGCGTCCTGGCAAGCCGGCAGGCTCTGATAGTGCGCTTCATAGCCGAGCAGTTCGTCACGAACGAAGCGAATATCACGCAAGGGGGCCTTGTAGTCAGGCATAGCGATAAACCTCTGCTGATGTATCTGGAATGAACAACCGCGTGGATGGGTTATGGCGGTCAAACAGGTGTTTGAAACATACGTTTACCACCTGGGGATGTCAAGCGTCGTCCGGATGCCGTTTGTCATGACGTGGGTCAATGGCGCGCACGGCAACGTCTGCGGCGGGTTGCCACACCAAAATGAGTGTAGAAGTTCGAGAGGACGAAGCAGAACAACTGTGTGAGCGGGCTTGCCTGCGCTACAGGCGCCTCGCTGCATCAACAGGACCGAACAGATGCTATCGCGGGCAAGCCCTCTCCCACAGGAGAGCCGGTGTGCAGGCGGCGAGAGCGTTAAGCGTAGGTATCGATCAACGTGCCGAGCATTTCATCCGAAGCCTTGGCGACTTTTACGCCGAGCTCGACTTGGAACTTGCCTTGGGCCATTTCCACCATGTTGCTGGCCGAGTTGGACAGCTGGGCGCGGTCGTTGGCTTGTAGACGGTCGCTTTGCGCATCCGATGGCTGGGTCGTGGCGGCGCTGGCAATCTTGCCCGCAGCCTGGTCGACACGGTTCTGCCCGGCCTGAATAGTGCTCAGCCCCGAGTAAAACGCGCTGCTTCCAGAGATTTCCATGGCGTAAGCCTGCCTTTAGAGAATCGTGAGCTGTGATTGAAGCAGAGTTGCCCACAAAACACCCGACAAAAACACTAATGGCATAATGCCTCAGCGATAGCCAAAATCAGTCAAGCAAGTCTAATTGCAGGTACTCCGCCACGGTTTCAGCCCCCGCCTGCTTAAGTTTCGGCACACGGCCCAGGCATGGCGCAGGCAACCGCTCTGCCAGGGTGGCGAGGTTTTCTTCCAGACGGGAGGTCTTGGGGTCGATGATATTGGCCACCCACCCGGCCAACTGCAAACCGTCTCGCGCGATGGCTTCGGCGGTAAGCAAGGCGTGACTGATGCACCCCAGCCGCACACCCACCACCAAGATCACGGGCAGTTTGAGCGCCATGGCCAGGTCCGACAAATTCGCCTGATCGGCCAATGGCACACGCCATCCGCCGGCGCCTTCGATCAGGGTGAAATCCGCTTGCCTGGCCAGAACCTGCTGCATAGGTTTGAGCAAAGAGTGAACGGTGAGCGAGACACCCGCTTCCCGCGCCGCCAGATGGGGCGCGATGGCCGGTTCGAATGCCACCGGGTTGACCTCGGCATAACTCAGGGGCAATGAGCATTCGGCCAACAATGCCAGCGCATCGGCATTACGCAAGCCTTTGGGCGTGACCTGGCAGCCGGAAGCCACCGGTTTGCCGGCAGCGGTGCTTTTGCCGGCTTGCCGCGCCGCGTGTAACAGGCCGGCGGCAATGGTGGTCTTGCCGACATCGGTGTCGGTGCCAGTGATGAAGTAAGCGGCGGTCATAGCGGTTTCTCCAGTACGGCATACACCACTTGGTAAGTCGCCGGCAGGCCCTGGGCCTGACGGAACTGCTCATACGCTTGCACCAGTGCAACAATCCGCGCACGCCCCGTCAAGCCTCCCGGCCGGCCGGGGTTGAGGTTATGCGCGCCCAAGGCCTTCAGCTCGTGGGTCAGGCTGCGCACGTCCGGGTAGTGCAACACATGGGGGCGGCGCTCCAGGCTCACTACTCGCAGGCCACTGGCCGCACACCGCTGCTGATAAGCCTCGAAGGTGCGAAAGCGGTTGACGTGGACCAGGCCATCCGCGGCGCGCCAGCTTTCGCGCAGTTCTTCCAGGGTGCCCACGCAAAGACTGGCAAACGCCAGAACACCCCCCGGTTGCAGCACACGATAGGCTTCACTGAGCACCGCCTCGAAGTTCGCGCACCATTGCACCGCGAGACTGGAGAAGATCAGCCCGCAACTGGCGTTGTGCAGCGGTAAACGCTCGGCGTCCCCCGCGATGAAATGTCTAGCGCCACCCAACGGCCGCGCGTGGTTGAGCATGCCTTCGGCAATATCCAGCGCCACGCCCTGGCTGGCGGGCAACCGTTCACCCAACACACGGCTGAAATAACCGGTGCCGCAGCCCATGTCCAGCCAGCGTTGCGGCGCGATGCCTGCTGGTAGACGCGCCAGCAATTGGCTGCCCACCGCCCGCTGCAACTCGGCAACGCTGTCGTAACTGGCCGCCGCGCGGGAAAAGGAGGCCGCCACCTGGCGCTTGTCCGGCAAGCCACCCGGCAGCGGGGCGTGGGATAAATCAGTCATCGACGCACTCATGCAAAAAGGCCTGGATGGCCCCCGCTACACCGTGGGGGTCTTCCAGAAGAAACGCGTGGCCGGCCTGTTCAATCAGGCCGATTTCAACATCGGGGAGCAGGGCCAGCAGGGCGCTGGCGGCTTCGGCGGGCACCAACTCGTCCATGCCGGCAAACAGGTGCAGCTGCGGGCCACGGAAGGCCAGCAAAGCGCCGCGCGTATCGAGTTGGGCGAGCAGCTCAAGCCCGGGCATCAACACACTCGTCGGTGTATTCGGCGCGCCACTGACCAGCAGGCGCGACAACCCGCGTGGGTCCTCCGCGCCCTTGGCGCACAACAGGCCGAAGCGCTTGAGGGTGACCTGGGAGTCGGCATGGCAGCCGGCGAGGAACGCGTCAAAGGTCTCGGCGGGCATCGCGCTCGGCCAGCCGTCATGGGCAACGAAACATGGATTGCTGGCCAGGGTCAGCAGGCCGCAGCAGCGCTCTGCGCGTCGCGCCGCCAGCGCCGAAGCGAGCATGCCACCCAGCGACCAACCGCCCAGCCAGGCGTTGTTCGGCAGCGTGGCGTCGAGTTCATCGAGCCATTCATTCAGGTCACTGGAGTCCAGCGCCGGCAGCGGCTCGATCTGCACCCGCAGGTGCTCGTCCAGGCCTTGCAAGGCGGCGGCCAAAGGCTCCAACGGCGATACGCCAAGGCCCCAGCCGGGCAGTAATATCAGTCGATCACGCATGGTTGGGCTCCGTGGCGCCTAACAAGCGGAAACACGCTTCCAATGCATTTAACAATAGCCGCACCTGCGCCTCGCTGTGGGCCGCGGTCAAGGTCACGCGTAAGCGCGCGCTGCCAGCCGGCACGGTAGGTGGGCGGATCGCGGTCACCATCAAGCCGCGTTCGCGCAGCATGTGCGACAGGCGCATGGCTTTGGCACTGTCGCCGATCAGGATCGGCTGGATCGGCGTAAAGCTGTCCATCAAGTCCAGGCCGAGCTGCTCCGCGCCCTGGCGGAACTGGCGAATGAGGCTATTGAGGTGCTCGCGCCGCCAGTGCTCGGTACGCAACAGCTCCAGGCTTTTCAAGGTAGCGCAGGCCAGGGCGGGCGGTTGGCTGGTGGTGTAGATGTAGGGCCGGGCGAATTGGATCAGGCTTTCGATCAGTTCTTCGCTGCCGGCCACAAAGGCCCCCGCCGTACCGAAGGCCTTGCCGAGCGTGCCGACCAGCACCGGCACGTCCTCCTGGCTGAGGCCGAAATGCTCGACGATGCCGCCGCCGTGGGCGCCCAAAGGGCCGAAACCGTGGGCGTCGTCCACCATCAACCAGGCGCCCTTTGCCTTGGTTTCACGGGCCAGCGCGGGCAAATCCGCCAGGTCGCCGTCCATGCTGAACACGCCGTCGGTGACCACCAGCGTATTACCGGTCGCCTTCTCCAGGCGCTTGACCAGGCTTTCAGCGTCGTTGTGCAGGTAGCGATTGAAGCGCGCACCGGACAGCAGGCCGGCATCCAGCAGCGAGGCGTGGTTAAGCCGGTCTTCCAGCACCGTGTCGCCCTGCCCCACCAACGCCGTGACCGCACCGAGGTTGGCCATGTAGCCGGTGGTAAACAGCAAGGCGCGTGGGCGACCGGTCAGGTCCGCCAGGGCTTCTTCCAGTTCATGGTGCGGCGTGGCATGCCCGACCACCAAGTGCGAAGCGCCACCGCCCACGCCCCAACGGGAGGCACCGGCGCGCCAGGCCTCGATCACCTGCGGATGATTGGCCAGGCCCAGGTAATCGTTATTGCAAAACGCCAGCAACGGCTGGCCGTCCACCACCACTTCCGGGCCTTGGGGGCTACCCAGCAGCGGGCGTCGGCGATAGAGGTGTTCGGCACGGCGGGCAGCGAGGCGCGCGGCGAGATCAAAAGACATGCAGGCCTCATTTAAGCAGACTGAGCGCGGTCGAAGTGTGGGAGCGCATCCAAGGTGAGACCGGGGGTTCACACAGCGGCGTTATAGAACTGCTCGCTGCTCTTGTGCTCCACCAACGCCTGCTCGATCGCGGCCTGATGCACCTCATCCGCGTGCTCTTCCCGCGCTTGCGGCAGGATGCCCAGGCGCGAGAACAGTTGCATGTCCTTGTCAGCCTGTGGGTTGGCGGTGGTCAGCAATTTGTCGCCGTAGAAGATCGAGTTGGCACCGGCAAAAAACGCCAAAGCCTGCATCTGCTCGTTCATCGCCTCACGGCCGGCCGACAGGCGCACGTGGGATTGCGGCATCAGGATGCGCGCCACGGCCAGCATGCGGATGAAGTCGAAGGGGTCGATATCCTCGGCATTTTCCAGCGGCGTACCGGCGACCTTAACCAGCATGTTGATCGGCACTGACTCAGGATGCTCAGGCAGGTTGGCCAGTTGGATCAGCAAGTTGGCGCGGTCGTCGAGGGACTCGCCCATGCCAAGGATGCCACCGGAGCAGATCTTCATCCCCGAATCGCGCACATAGGCCAGGGTTTGCAGGCGCTCGCCATAGGTGCGGGTAGTGATAATGCTGCCGTAGAACTCCGGCGAGGTATCGAGGTTGTGGTTGTAGTAGTCAAGGCCGGCCTGGGCCAGGGCCTCGGTCTGGTCCTGGTCCAAGCGGCCGAGGGTCATGCAGGTTTCCAGGCCCATGGCCTTCACGCCTTTGACCATCTGCAGCACGTAAGGCATGTCTTTGGCCGACGGGTGCTTCCAGGCGGCGCCCATGCAGAAACGCGTCGAGCCGATGGCTTTGGCGCGAGCGGCCTCTTCGAGGACCTTCTGCACTTCCATCAGCTTTTCTTTTTCGAGGCCCGTGTTGTAGTGGCCCGACTGCGGACAATATTTGCAATCTTCCGGGCAGGCACCGGTTTTGATCGAGAGCAGCGTCGACACTTGCACACGGTTGGCGTCGAAATGCGCGCGGTGCACGGTCTGCGCCTGGAACAACAGGTCATTGAACGGCTGCACGAACAGCGCTTTGACTTCGGCGAGAGACCAATCGTGACGCAAAGTGGCGGTGGTGCTGGCGCTCATGGGCGATTCCTTGATTATGCTTTGGCAAACGCTGTGGGAAGGGCAATACCCACAGGCACGACACGGATGCTCGGCATATTTAAGGAAGATTCATGCACTGTCAACCAAAGCATAAACACCAGGTTTACATCTGGTTAAAAACCGTACAGACCTGCTTAATCTGCGATGAGGCGACGCAATCCACCCATTGTGTGTGCAACGTCTGCGAAACCGAGCTGCCTTGGCTGCTGGAGCACTGCGACGTGTGCGCCCTTCCACTGCCGATGGAGGGTTTGGTGTGCGGCCAATGCCAGAGACAACCACCGCCCTTTAAACAGGTGATCGCCCCCTGGACCTACAGCTTTCCCATCGACAGCCTGATCAGCCGCTTCAAACACCAGGCGCGCTGGCCCTTCGGGCAGATGCTCGCAAGACTATTGGCGCAACACCTGCAGCACCGCCTGGACAACACCGAACTCACGCGCCCGGATTGCTTGCTGCCGGTGCCCATGGCGCGCAAACGCCTGCGCGAGCGCGGGTACAACCAGGCTTTGATGCTGACGCGTTGGCTCAGCAGCGAGCTGAACCTCCCCCACGATGAACATGTGTTGTTACGCCCTCATGATACGGTCGCCCAGCAAGCCCTCGACGCCAAGACTCGCAAGCGCAATCTGCTCGGCGCCTTTGCCCTGGCCCCCGGCGCCCACGTGCAAGACCGGCACTTTGCCTTGGTGGACGACGTACTCACCACCGGCGCCACCGCCCACAGCCTGGCGCAACTGTTGATGAAGGCCGGCGCGCGACAGGTTGATGTGTACTGCCTGGCGCGCACGCCCAAACCGGGCAGCTGACTTGACTCCAGCCAACCTTGCCCGCAACGTTCGGCCCATCTCATAGAAGCGTACCCACATGTCACTGCCAGCCTCCCTCAGCCAGCACATCATCCGTCGCCCACAGCGCATTGCCTTGCTGGCGCATATCGCCGAGCAGGGCTCCATCACCCGCGCGGCGAAAAGCGCTGGTTTGAGTTACAAGGCGGCGTGGGATGCTATCGACGAGCTGAACAATCTTGCGCAAAAACCACTGGTGGAACGCAGCGTCGGCGGCAAGGGCGGCGGCGGCGCCAAGCTGACGGTCGAGGGTGAGCGAGTCTTGCGTCTTTACCAGCGCCTGCAAGTGTTACAGGCCCAAGTGCTGGGCTCTGATGAAGCCGCCAGTGACTTCAACCTGCTCGGCCGCTTGATGCTGCGCACCAGCGCGCGTAATCAACTGCATGGTCAAGTCGTCGCCATCGAGCATCATGGCCGCAATGATCTGGTCCGCCTGCAACTGGCTGGCGGGCTGACCCTGGATGCGCAAATCACTCACGACAGCACGCAGCGACTGGAGCTGGAAACTGGCGTGGAAGTGGTCGCACTGATCAAGGCGGGCTGGTTGGAATTGCTCGCACCCGAGGTTTCTGCAACAACTGGACACAATTGCATGAGCGGCACCGTCGACGCCATTCTCGATGCCGACGACGGCCCCAGCGAAGTCCGCATCGTGCTGCCCAACGGCCAGGTTCTATGCGCCCTGGCGCAGCGCGACACGCTCAACGCCCTCGGCGCAGCCAGAGGCCAGACGATCCAGGTGCAGTTCGCGCCGAGCAATGTGCTGCTGGGAACACCGGTGTAAGGCGCCACCTTCTTTTAACTGCAACAATTTCGTCACGCCCGCTCCTTAAGGTGTCTGCAAAAACCGCAGGGAGCCTGAGATGAGCCTATTAGAAGAAAACCAAGCCACCGACCTTGAGCAGATGGTCGGCCTCACCCGCCGCCGCTTTATCGGCGCCGGCGCTTTGTGCGGTGCCGCGATGTTCCTGGGCGGCAACCTGCTGACACGCAGCGCCCTGGCCGTCAACGCCGCCACCGCCAGCCCGCTGCTGGGTTTTACCAGCATCGCCGCCGCTACCAGCGACGCTATCACTTTGCCGCCGGGCTACAGCGCTTCGGTGTTGATCAGTTGGGGCCAGCCGCTGAGCAAGAGCGCGCCGGCGTTCGACCCGTCCGGCAACGGCACGGCCAACGCTCAGGAACAGCAGTTCGGTGACAACAACGACGGCATGAGCCTGTTCGCCTTCCCCGGCGACGACAACCGCGCCCTGATGGCGATCAACAACGAATACACCAACTACCGCTACCTCTTTGCCCACGGCGGCGCGCCGCAATCGGCCGAAGACGTGCGCAAGGCGCAGGCCAGCGAAGGCGTGTCGGTGATCGAAGTGCGGCGCAAGGGTGACACCTGGCAGTTCGTCCAGGACTCGCGCTACAACCGGCGCATCCACGGCAACTCGCCGATCCGTCTGAGCGGCCCCGCCGCCGGTCACGAATGGCTGAAAACCAGCGCCGACAAATCCGGCAAGAAAGCCCTCGGCACCTTCCAGAACTGCGCCAACGGCAAAACCCCGTGGGGCACTTATCTGACCTGTGAAGAGAACTTCACCGACTGCTTTGGCAGCAGCAACCCACAGCAAACGTTTGATGCCGGGCAGAAACGCTACGGCGCCGTCGCCGCCAGCAAAGACATCAACTGGCACCAGCACGACCCGCGCTTTGACCTGGCCAAGAACCCCAACGAGCTCAATCGCCATGGCTGGGTCGTGGAAATCGACCCGTTCGACCCGCAATCCACCCCAGCCAAGCGCACCGCCCTGGGCCGCTTCAAACACGAGAACGCTGCCCTCGCTGAAACCCGCGACGGCCGCGCCGTGGTGTACATGGGCGACGACGAGCGCGGCGAGTTCATCTACAAGTTCGTCAGCCGCGACAAGATCAACCATAAGAACCCCAAGGCCAACAAAGACCTGCTCGACCACGGCACCCTGTATGTGGCGATCTTCGACGCGGGCGACGGCAATGCCGACCACCCCAAGGGCAAGGGCCAGTGGGTCGAGCTGACCCATGGCAAAAACGGCATCGACGCCAGCAGCGGTTTCAACAGCCAGGCCGAAGTGCTGATCCACGCGCGCCTCGCCGCCAGTGTGGTGAAAGCCACGCGCATGGACCGCCCGGAATGGATCGTGGTCAGCCCCACCGATGGTCAGGTCTATTGCACCCTCACCAACAACGCCAAGCGCGGTGAAGACGGCCAGCCCGTCGGCGGCCCCAACCCCCGTGAGAAAAACGTCTACGGCCAGATCCTGCGCTGGAAAGCCGACGCCGATAACCACGCCAGCATGGCATTTACTTGGGACCTGTTTGTGGTGGCCGGCAACCCTGGCGTCCACGCCGGCACGCCGAAGGGCGGTTCGTCGAATATCAACCCGCAAAATATGTTCAACAGCCCTGATGGCTTGGGTTTCGACAAGGCCGGGCGGCTGTGGATTCTGACCGACGGCGACTACAGCAACGCGGGTGATTTCGCGGGGATGGGTAATAACCAGATGCTCTGCGCTGACCCGACCACCGGGGAAATCCGTCGTTTCATGGTTGGCCCTGTGGCCTGTGAAGTGACGGGCATCAGCTTCTCGCCGGATCAGAAGACGTTGTTTGTGGGGATTCAGCATCCGGGTGAAACCGGCGGCTCCACCTGGCCGGAGCACCTACCGAATGGCAAGCCGCGTTCGTCGGTGATGGCGATTCGACGGGATGACGGCGGTATCGTCGGCGCCTGATAGACCGCTTTCGCGAGCAAGTCGAAGCGTCGAACCGGCGGTTAGACGCTTCGACTTGCTCGCGAAGGCGTCCCCACAGCCACCACCTATGTATGCTCGTGTGCGTTACCATACCCGGCCGGACGCGGCGACCTGCTGCGCGCAGGAGTTTGCATGGCCCATCCGTTTGAAACACTCACCCCCGACCTGGTGCTCGACGCTGTCGAAAGTATCGGCTTCCTCAGCGATGCGCGCATTCTCGCGCTCAACAGCTACGAAAACCGCGTCTACCAAGTGGGCATCGAAGACTCCGAACCGTTGATCGCCAAGTTCTATCGCCCACAGCGCTGGACTAACGAGGCGATCCTTGAAGAACACCGTTTCACCTTCGAACTGGCCGAATGCGAAGTGCCGGTGGTGGCGCCACTGATCCACAATGGCGAAAGCCTGTTCGAGCACGCCGGTTTCCGCTTCACCTTGTTCCCACGCCGTGGCGGCCGTGCGCCGGAGCCGGGCAATCTGGATCAGTTGTATCGCCTTGGGCAACTGCTTGGCCGTTTGCATGCGGTGGGTTCCACCCGCCCGTTCGAACACCGTGAAGCCTTGGGCGTGAAGAACTTCGGGCACGATTCCCTCACCACCCTGTTGGAAGGCAACTTCATTCCCAAGAGCCTGCTGCCGGCCTACGAGTCCGTGGCGCGCGACCTGCTCAAACGCGTGGAAGAGGTGTACAAGGCCACGCCGCACAAGAACATCCGCATGCACGGCGATTGCCATCCCGGCAACATGATGTGCCGTGACGAGATGTTCCATATCGTCGACCTGGATGACTGCCGCATGGGCCCGGCGGTGCAGGACCTGTGGATGATGCTCGCCGGAGACCGTCAAGAATGTCTGGGACAGTTGTCGGAATTGATGGACGGCTATCAGGAATTCCACGACTTCGACCCGCGTGAACTGGCGTTGATCGAACCGTTGCGCGCCCTGCGCCTGATGCACTACAGCGCCTGGCTGGCACGGCGCTGGGATGACCCGGCGTTTCCCCACAGCTTTCCTTGGTTTGGCAGTGAGCGCTATTGGGGCGACCAGGTGTTGGCATTGCGCGAACAACTCTCGGCCCTGAACGAAGAACCTCTGAAACTCTTCTGACGGTTTCTCTGTGGGCGCCGGGCTTGCCCGCGATGCAGGCACCTCGGTTGTGCAGGAGAACCGAGATGATGCTATCGCGGGCAAGCCCGGCGCCCACAGAAAGCAGATCCCAATGCCTGAGAAATATCCTTACAATTACGCTTTGTTAGCTGCCTAAGCAAGGATTCCGCATGCAAGCCGCCAACCCCCGCAAGGGTTACATCCTGGGCCTTAGCGCCTATGTCATCTGGGGTCTGTTCCCGCTCTACTTCAAAGCCATCGCCAGCGTGCCCGCCGCCGAGATCATCGTGCACCGCGTACTGTGGTCAGCGCTGTTCGGCGGTTTGCTGCTGATGGTGTGGAAACACCCCGGCTGGTTCCGCGAACTGCGTGACAACCCCAAGCGCCTGGCGATCCTGGCCCTCAGCGGTTCGCTGATTGCGGCCAACTGGCTGACGTATGTGTGGTCGGTGAATACGGGGCGCATGCTGGAAGCGAGCCTGGGTTACTACATCAACCCGCTGGTCAATGTGCTGCTGGGCATGCTGATCCTGGGTGAACGCCTGCGCCGTCTGCAATGGGTCGCCGTCGGGCTGGCTGCAGCGGGTGTGGCGCAACAGGTATGGCAGGTGGGCAGCTTGCCGTGGGTGTCGCTGGTGCTGGCGTTGACCTTTGGCTTTTACGGATTGATCCGTAAACAGGCGCCGGTGAAAGCATTGCCGGGGCTGGTGGTAGAAACCTGGATGCTGGTGCCCATTGCTGTCGCATGGCTGCTGTTCAACCCAACGGCCCACAGTGCGCAGCTGGAATTTTGGAGCACCTCAGAAGCCTGGTGGCTGGTAGCTGCGGGCCCAGTGACGCTGATCCCGCTGGTGTGTTTCAACGCCGCCGCACGGCATTTGCCTTACACCGCGCTGGGCTTCCTGCAGTATGTGGCGCCGACGCTGGTGCTACTGGAGGCCGTGCTGCTGTTCGGCGAACACTTGGCGCCGAGCACGTTGACTGCCTTCGCCTTTATCTGGGCAGGCCTGGTGGTGTACAGCGTGGATATCTGGCTGAGCGTGCGAAAACGCTGATCAAATAACGTACAAACCTCTGCAAGGCATGGTCGGCGTGACTTGCAGACACCCATCCCAAGGTTATCCACAACCTGATCCCCGCCATTTGTGCACAAGCCCTTGAAACTGCTCGTTTTTTGCTCAGTTGACGGAGAAGCCCGGCCGGTCTGGCCTGGCGCCGGGTCTCTACAGGTTATCCACAGGCCCATGCAAGATTTCCATGCATAACCTCGTGGCCAGATTATTCCTCGTGGTGCAACTCCACCATCAAGTCATCCGCCAGGGTTTCCAGGGATAACTGCAATACATCCAGGGATAATGCTGCCGGCACCTGCAACAGCGCCTCGGCAGTGAACAACGGGTCACCGCTCATAGGGGCCGGGCGAACGTCAGTGCTCAGACTCGCCAGGTTCACCCCCTGCTGGCTCAGCAGCGCCGTGATCTCGCGCACGATGCCCGAACGGTCGTTGCCCACCAGCGTCATCACAATCGCTTTGGATGCTGAAGCCTGGCCAGTACTGCCCTCACCCACCAGCACACGAATGCCGTGTGTGGATAAATCCTCCAGCGCGCCCACCAATGCCTGACGGCTCTGCGTCGGTACACTGACCCGCAGGATCCCGGCAAACTGCCCGGCCATGTGCGCCATGCGGCTTTCCAGCCAGTTGCCGCCGTGGGCGTTGATGTTCTGCGCAATGCGTTCAACCAGCCCGGGTTTGTCGGCGGCGATAATTGTGAGTACAAGATGGTCCATGGCAAAGCCCTCTGGAATTCAATCTACAAGGTGGACCCGGAAGCCCTTGAAAACAAATCGTGTACCATTTTTATATTTATCTGGAACAATCCAATAGTTTTTTGAGAACATCCGATTCTCCGCTGTGACCGTACGACCAAAGTGGGTCGCTAAACGACGTATTTAGTCTAATTTTCACAACCGCAAGTCATCATGTAGTATGCCCAACCGTGCACTACATAATGAAAATCTGAAAAAGCGCATAAGCTCCGCAGAGTGAGGCAAGCAATGACTGAACACGTTCAAGTCGGTGGCCTGCAGGTCGCCAAAGTCCTGTTCGACTTCGTGAACAACGAAGCCATTCCCGGTACGGGCATCACTGCCGACCAGTTCTGGGCCGGTGCCGACAAGGTCATCCATGATCTGGCACCGAAGAACAAAGCCCTACTCGCCAAACGCGACGATTTCCAGGTGCGCGTCGATACCTGGCACCAGACCCACGCCGGCCAGGCTCACGACCCGGTGGCCTACAAAGCCTTTCTGCAAGACATCGGCTACCTGCTGCCAGAAGCTGCAGACTTCCAGGCCACAACCCAAAACGTCGATGACGAAATCGCCCGCATGGCCGGCCCTCAGTTGGTCGTGCCGGTGATGAACGCGCGCTTCGCACTCAACGCCTCGAATGCGCGCTGGGGTTCGTTGTATGACGCACTGTATGGCACCGACGCCATCAGTGAAGCCGATGGCGCCGAGAAGGGCCAGGGCTACAACAAAGTGCGCGGCGACAAGGTTATCGCCTTCGCCCGCGCTTTCCTCGATGAGGCCGCCCCGCTCAGCGCCGGCAGCCACGCCGAGTCCACCGGCTACAAGGTTGCCGATGGCAAGCTGATCGTCAGCCTCAAGGGCGGCAGCAACAGCGGCCTGCGTGACGACGCGCAGTTGATCGGTTTCCAAGGCCCTGCGGCTGAGCCGATTGCGATCCTGCTGAAACACAACGGCTTGCACTTCGAAATCCAGATCGACGCCAGCACCCCGGTCGGCCAGACCGATGCCGCCGGCGTCAAAGACGTGCTAATGGAAGCCGCGCTGACCACCATCATGGACTGCGAAGACTCCGTCGCCGCCGTCGATGCCGATGACAAGGTGGTGATCTACCGCAACTGGCTCGGCCTGATGAAGGGCGACCTGGCCGAAGAAGTAGCCAAGGGCGGTAAGACCTTTACCCGCACCATGAACGCGGACCGCGTCTACACCGGCGTGGATGGCAAGGATGTCACCCTGCACGGTCGTTCGTTGTTGTTCGTACGCAACGTGGGTCACCTGATGACCATCGACGCGATCCTCGACAAAAACGGCAACGAAGTGCCGGAAGGCATTCTTGACGGCTTGCTCACCAGCCTCGCGGCGATCCACAGCCTCAACGGCAACAGCAGCCGCAAGAACAGCCGCACCGGCTCTGTGTACATCGTTAAACCGAAAATGCACGGCCCCGAAGAAGCGGCGTTCACCAACGAGCTGTTCGGGCGCATCGAAGACGTGCTGAACCTGCCGCGCAACACGCTGAAAGTCGGGATCATGGACGAGGAACGCCGCACCACGGTCAACCTCAAGGCCTGCATCAAGGCGGCCAGCGAGCGTGTGGTGTTTATCAACACCGGCTTCCTCGACCGCACTGGCGACGAAATCCACACCTCCATGGAAGCCGGCGCGATGGTGCGCAAGGCCGCGATGAAGGCCGAGAAGTGGATTGGCGCCTACGAAAACTGGAACGTCGATATCGGCTTGAGCACCGGCCTGCAAGGTCGCGCACAGATCGGTAAAGGCATGTGGGCCATGCCCGACCTGATGGCGGCGATGCTCGAACAGAAAATCGCCCATCCATTGGCCGGTGCCAACACTGCCTGGGTGCCGTCGCCAACGGCAGCCGCATTGCACGCGTTGCACTACCACAAGGTCGACGTTTTCGCCCGCCAGGCCGAACTGGCCAAGCGCGAGCGCGCCTCGGTGGACGATATCCTGACGATTCCTCTGGCCAGCAACACCGACTGGTCTGACGAAGAAGTCCGCAACGAGCTGGACAACAACGCCCAGGGCATCCTTGGCTACGTCGTGCGCTGGATCGACCAGGGCGTCGGCTGCTCGAAAGTGCCGGACATCAACGATGTGGGCCTGATGGAAGACCGCGCCACCCTGCGCATCTCCAGCCAGCACATCGCCAACTGGCTGCGCCACGGCATCGTCAACGAAGCCCAAGTGATGGAAAGCCTCAAGCGCATGGCGCCGGTGGTGGACCGTCAGAATGCCGGCGATAAGTTGTATCGCCCGCTGGCACCGGATTTCGACAGCAACATCGCGTTCCAGGCGGCGGTGGAGTTGGTGATTGAAGGGACCAAACAGCCGAATGGGTATACCGAGCCGGTATTGCACCGTCGGCGGCGGGAGTTCAAGGCTAAAAACGGCCTGTAAATGAAAAAGCCCTGGTCGCGAGATCAGGGCTTTTTATTGGTTTTTGTGACGGCTGGACTGGCGCTTTCGCGAGCAAGCCCGCCCCCACACTTGACCGCGCTCTATCTGGAAAACGCGGTCGACTGTGGGAGCGGGCTTGCTCGCGAAGAGGCCATCACCGTCAACACAGAGTCAGGACGCCATCCCCAACTCCCGCTTCACCAACTTCGCCAACTTCGCGCTATCAATCGGCTTCAACAAAAAATCCACCACACTCAAATGCATCGCATCGATCACATCCGGCGCTTCCGCGTCCCCCGACATGATGATGATCGGCAACGCCGCACGCGTGGATTCGCGAACCTGGCGGATCAGTTCCAGGCCATTGCTGGGCGCCATGCGCAGGTCGGTGATGAGCAAACCGATGGAGCTGCTGGAATTCAACATGTCCCACGCCGCCTCACCATTCTCGGCGGTCATGCAGCGAATACCGTCCAGGCCCAGGATTTCCGCCAGCAGTTCACGCGCGTCTTTGTCGTCATCGACGATCAACACGCGCTGTGGCGGTAGATCAGGCTCCAGCATCACAGCGCTCAGCGCCTCGCGCTCGGCATCGCTTAAAATATCGTGGTCGGACATACGGTTCTCAGCAGTTCTCATCAATCCCCTCCGCTCAGACGTCAGACATCACCGAAGGGTCGAACAATGTGCACTTCGTCGGAAAGTCTGACTAGTGGGCGTTCTACGGGTTTTGGACGATAGTCATGTAAGGCTTTCCCCTAGGTGAGTGCGGTTTATATCGACCTAGACTTACGTCCAATGGGCACCCGCCGCGCGCGAGTCGACCATGAGGGACGATAACGACAAAAAATGCGGCCACTGTTATGAGTAAAGCTGATGCCTTCGCCCAGGCGGGGAAAACTGCTGTGTTGCAAAACATTCACGGCACCCTGCAGTTCTTGCAACGCTTCCCGCCCTTCAACCAGATGGAAAACGCACACCTGGCGTTTTTGGTGGAACAGTGCCAGCTGCGCTTTTATGGCCCCGGCGACAGCATCCTTAAACCGTCGGGCGGGCCGGTTGAACATTTTTATATCGTCAAGCAGGGACGGGTCGTAGGTGAGCGCCCGGACAGCGCCGAAACCACTTTTGAAATCGCGACGGGCGAGTGCTTTCCCCTCGCGGCGCTGTTAGGTGAACGGGCAACCCGTACCGAGCACAAGGCGGCCGAAGACACCTTCTGCCTGCAACTGAACAAACCGGCGTTTATCAAGCTGTTCGCGCTGTCCAGCCCGTTTCGCGACTTCGCCCTGCGTGGCGTCAGCAGCCTGTTGGACACGGTTAATCAACAGGTGCAACAAAAAGCCGTGGAGACCCTCGGCACTCAATACTCACTGAACACCCGCCTGGGTGAATTGGCCATGCGCCACCCAGTGATGTGCAGCCCAACCACGCCGCTGCGCGAAGCGGTGACGATGATGCACGAACAACAGGTGGGCAGCATTGTGATCGTCGATGAGGGCCAGGCGCCCCTGGGCATTTTCACCCTGCGCGACTTGCGCCAAGTGGTGGCCGATGGCACCAGCGATTTCACCCAAGGCATCGAAGGCCACATGACCCAGGCGCCCTTCTTCCTGACCCCGGACCACAGCGCCTTCGACGCCGCCATCGCCATGACCGAACGGCATATCGCCCATGTGTGCCTGGTCAAAGACCAACGCCTGTGTGGTGTGGTGTCCGAGCGCGATCTGTTTTCCCTGCAACGGGTGGACCTGGTGCACCTGGCGCGCACGATCCGTAACGCGCCACGCGTGGAAAACCTGGTGGCGATTCGCGGCGAGATCGGCCAGTTGGTCGAACGCATGCTGGCCCATGGCGCGTCGTCTACCCAGATCACCCACATCATTACGCTGCTTAACGATCACACCGTATGCCGGGTGATCGAACTCACGCTGGCTGAAAAAGGCGACCCCGGCGTGCCCTTCAGTTGGTTGTGTTTTGGCAGCGAAGGTCGTCGCGAGCAGACGCTGTACACCGACCAGGACAACGGCATTCTGTTCGATGCCAAGGACACCGCCGAAGCAGCGCAGATCCGTAGTCGCCTGTTGCCGCTGGCACAGCAGATCAACCAGAGCCTGGCGTTGTGCGGGTTCAGCCTGTGCAAGGGCAACATCATGGCCGGCAACCCAGAGCTTTGCCTGTCCCGAGCGGAATGGGCGCGGCGTTTTGCGGCCTTTATCCGCGAGGCGACGCCGGAGAATCTGCTGGGCTCCAGCATTTATTTCGACCTGCGCGTGGTGTGGGGCGATGAGCGTGGTTGCGAGCAATTGCGCCAGGGCATTCTCGACCAGGTCGCGGATAACCGCTTGTTCCAACGCATGCTGGCTGAAAACGCGTTGCGCCAACGGCCGCCCGTAGGACGCTTCCGCGAGTTTGTACTGACGCGTAAAGGCGGCGAAAAAGCCACTCTCGACCTCAAGGTGCAAGGCCTGACGCCGTTTGTCGACGGCGCGCGCCTCCTGGCCCTGGCCAACGGCATCCACGCCAATAACACCCTGGAGCGCCTGCGCCAACTGGTGGTCAAGGAAGTGATCGAGCCTCTGGACGGCGCCGCTTATGAAGAGGCCTACCACTTCATCCAGCAAACCCGCATGCAGCAGCACCAGCTGCAAACCCGCGAGAATCAGCCGTATTCCAACCGCGTCGACCCGGACAGCCTCAACCACCTGGACCGGCGCATCCTGCGAGAGTCCCTGCGCCAGGCTCAACGCCTGCAAAGCAGCCTGACGTTGCGGTATCAGTTGTGAGCCTGTTCAGTTGGCTGCGTACGAAAAAGCCTGGGCTGGATACCGCGCAGCAACAACGCCTGGAGCAACTGCGCAAGCCCACCGCGCTGGGCGAAGGTTCCTTGCGCAGTCAGCGCTGGGTGGTGGTGGACCTGGAAACCAGCGGCCTGAACCTCAACCGTGATCAGGTGCTGTCCATCGGTGCGGTGGTGATCGAAGACGGCGCGGTGGACTTTTCTCAATTGTTCGAGCGCACGCTGCAACGCGCCGACACCAAACTCAGCCCCAGCGTATTGATCCACGGCCTCGGCCCCAGTGCCATTGCTGCCGGCAGCGACCCGGTCGAGGCGTTGCTGGACTTTATGGCGTTTGTCGGCGACAGCCCATTGCTGGCCTTCCACGCACCGTTCGATCAGCACATGCTGTGCCGGGCGCTCAAGGACAGCCTGGGTTACCGCCTGACGCATCCGTTTCTTGATGTTGCCGACATCGCCCCGCTGCTGTGCCCCGAGGCGCATATACGCGAAGCCGGGCTGGACGATTGGATCAACCACTTCAACCTGCACGTGGGCGAGCGCCATCATGCCAGCGCCGACGCGCTGGCCACGGCGGAGCTGATGCTCATCCTGCTCAGCCGCGCACGCCAGCAACAGATCGACACCCCCCACACGCTGCAAGAGCGCTTGAGCCAATGGAAGCGGCGTAAACACGCGCCATCGTTTTAATACCCTCTCCCGACAGACGCCAATTGCACCCACCCCACGGCTCTGACACAATCGCGAATAATTCTCGTTAGTTTAAACCTCTTGTTTATTCGGTGATGCCTTGTCGTCGGTCCAGAACCCACACAGTGAGCTTGTTGGCGCGTTGTATCGCGACCATCGTGGCTGGCTGCTGGCCTGGCTTCGACGCAATGTGGCCTGCCCAAGCCGCGCCGAAGACCTGAGCCAGGACACTTTCATGCGCCTGCTGGGCCGTGATGAGCTGCGCGAACCCCGCGAACCTCGGGCGTTCCTGGTCGCCATCGCCAAGGGCTTGCTGTTCGACTACTTCCGCCGCGCCGCACTGGAACAGGCCTACCTCACCGAACTGATGCTGATCCCGGAAAGCGAACACCCTTCGCCGGAAGAACAGCAACTGATCCTCGAAGACCTCAAGGCCATCGACCGCCTGCTCGGCAAATTGTCGAGCAAGGCGCGCGCGGCCTTCCTCTACAACCGCCTCGACGGCATGGGCCATGCGGAAATCGCCCAGCGCCTCGGCGTGTCCGTGCCGCGCGTGCGCCAGTACCTGGCCCAGGGCATTCGCCAGTGCTACATCGCCCTGTATGGTGAGCCGCTGTGAACGGTTCCAGACCGGTCTCGGCCCATGTGCTGGATGCAGCCATTGCCTGGCAACTGTCTCTTGATTCAGGAGACGGCAGCGCTATTGAGCGCGAAGAGTTCGGCAAATGGCTGGCCAGCAATGACGAACACGCCCGCGCGTGGCGCCAACTGGGCATGCTCGACCAGCGTTTCAGCGCCGCTTCGGGCCCGGCTCGGGTGGCGTTATTGCAATCGCGGGAAGGCATTCGCCAGCGCGTGCGCAAGTTGGGCAGTGGTCTGGCGAGCATTGCACTGGTCATTGGCGTGGCATTGTTTGCCGGTGAGCGCTATGTGCCGTTCCATTACTGGCTGGCCGACCAACGCACCGCTACCGGCGAGCAGCGCACGCTGAAGCTGGCGGACGGTACGCTGATCAACCTCAATACCCACAGTGCTATCGATGTGCGTTTTGATGAGAAACGCCGGCTGATCGTGTTGCAGGAAGGCGAGATCCTCGTCGAGACCGGCCACAACGATGCGCGCCCGTTCTATGTACAAACCCGCGACGGCAGCCTGCGGGCGCTGGGCACGCGGTTTATCGTCAAGCGCGAAGACGACGCCACGCGCTTGAGCGTGTTGCAGTCCGCCGTGGCCGCACAGCCTGAGGTGCTGCACCAGGAACAGGTCTTCAAGGAAGGCCAGCAAGTGCTGATGCGCAGCGACGGCCTCGGCCCGATGCTGACTGTCACCCCCGCCACCGACGCCTGGACGCGCGGCATGCTGGTGGTCGACAACGCCCGCCTGGGGGATGTGGTCGAGGAACTCGGCCGCTACCGCACCGGTTACCTGGGTGTGGATAAAGATGTGGCCGACTTGCGTATCACCGGCAGTTTCCCGTTGCACGACACCACGCTGGCGCTGAATGCGCTGCTGCCGACGTTGCCGGTGCAGATTGAGCAGCACACCCCATGGTGGGTGACGGTGAAGGGCAAGCCTTAGGTTCGCGATGCCCGTGCTATCGCTATCGCAGGCAAGCCAGCTCCACCGTTGAAATGCATTCCAACGTGGGAGCTGGCTTGCCTGCGATGAGGCCCTCAAGAACACCCTGGGAAAATATTTTCACCCCGCCCTATCACTTTTCAATTCTCGTTCGGCACCTAGGCAACTGAGAAATATTTCCATTCAGGAGCCGCCGTATGTCCCGCACCCTAGACACCTTGTTGCGCCCCAGCCTGTTAGCCGTGGCCATCGCCCTCAGCGCCCCGCTGACCAGCCCTGTGCTGATCGCCGCCGAGCAGGCGTCCAGCGTGCGTGCGTACAACCTGCCGGCGGCGCCACTGGCCAGCACCCTGAACCAGATCGCCAGCCAGGGCGGCTTGGCGCTGACCCTCAGCCCGGCGCTCGCCGCCGGAAAGACCTCGGCACCGGTCCAGGGCCAGTTCGATGCGCCGGGTGCGCTGCGTGAAGCGTTGCGTGGGACGGGGTTGCAACTGGAGCAGAGCAGCGCGGGGACTTACACCTTGGTGGCGCTTCAAGAGGGCGTAATGGCGCTGCCGGTCACCAACATCACTGGCCAAGACAGCGGCCAGGAAAGTGCCTGGGGCCCGGTGCAAGGCTACCTGGCCACGCGCACTGCCGCCGGCACCAAAACCGACACTGCGCTGGTTGAAGCGCCGCGGTCGATCTCTGTCGCCACCCGCGAGCAGATGCAGGACCGCAACGTGCAGAACCTGGACGACGCCGTCAAATACATGCCCGGCATCGTGTCCGCCAGCTACGGCAGCGACACCCGCTACGACTGGATGCGCGTGCGCGGCTTCGAACCGACCCAGTTCCTCGACGGCCTGCCGCTACCACGCGGGGTGTACGCCAACCCGAAAGCCGAAACCTGGAACCTCGACCGCCTTGCCCTGCTGCGCGGTCCGGCCTCATCGGTGTACGGCCAGACGCCACCGGGCGGCCTGCTGGACATGGTCAGCCGGCGTCCCAGCGAAGAGTCCAGTCATGCCATCCAAGTGCAATATGGCAGTGACAACTACCGCCAGATCAACTTCGCCAGCACCGGCAAGATCGATGATGAAGGCCAGTTTCTATATGGCGTCAGCGGTGTGGTACGCGATGCGGGTACCCAAGTCGACCACATCGACAACAAGCGCTACAACATTGCGCCGAGCCTGACCTGGAACATCGACACCGACACCAAGCTGACGCTGCTGTCGCAGTTCACGCGTGACGATACGGGTACCACCAGTCAGTTCCTGCCGATCGTGGGCACCAAGATCAAATCGCCATCGGGCGACGTATCACATCACAAGAATCTGGGCGATCCAGATTACGAGTTCTACGACCGCACTTACTACGCGCTGGGCTATGCCTTCGAGCATCGCTTCAACGATACCTGGCAGTTCAAGCAGAACCTGCGATACACCAAGTCGGAGTTGTCGTTCCAGCAACTGACCGTGGGTTCCTATGCCTTCGCTCCAGTGGATGCAGCGGGCAACATGGATCGCCTCTCGACCAACGTCGATGAGAACATCGGACAGTTCGCAGTGGATAACAACTTCCAGGCCGACTTCGCCACCGGTGATGTCACCCACACCCTGTTGCTGGGTCTGGACCACCAGCGGACCGACACCTCGTACCTGTCGATCTTCGGGGGTGCCGGGCGTGTCAATATCTTCAACCCGGTCAATACCACGCCGGTAGTGCGCCCGGCGCGCTCCGATGCGTTCTACGACTACAACCAGAAAACCGTGCAGACCGGCCTCTACGTGCAAGACCAGATGGCCCTCAACAACTGGCGCCTGACCCTCGGTGGTCGTGAAGATTGGGTGCACCAAGGCACCACGTACTTCAACAAACAAGACGCGACCAACACCGACCGCAACAAAAACTTCAGCGGCAACGCGGCAGTCAGCTATGTGTTCGATTCGGGCTTCGTGCCATACCTGTCCTACGCCGAATCCTTCCAGCCAGCAAGCAACGCCAGCGCCGACCCGGTCAAGTCGTATAAGCCCACCGAAGGTAAGCAATGGGAACTGGGAATCAAGTATCAGCCACCTGGCTCCAATACCTTGCTGAGTGCGGCGGTCTATAACCTCACGCAGAAAAACGTACTGGTCACCAGCACCGGAACGAGCGGTACCCCGATCACCGACCAGACCGGCGAAGTGAAAGTCAAAGGCCTGGAACTGGAAGCCGTTTCTGACGTGACCGAGAACCTCAAGGTGATCGCGGCGTACACCCTGGCCAAATCCGAAGTGCAAAAAGGCGACTTCAAGGGCAACCGCCTGCAACTGATGCCCAACCAGCAAGCCTCGCTGTGGACCGACTACACCTGGCACACCGGCCCGCTCGACGGTTTCGGCATCGGCTTCGGTGCCCGCTACACCGGCAACACCTATGGCGACCAGGGCAATACCTGGTTGGGCAAAGCCAACGCCTACACCGTGTTCGACGGTGCGGTGCATTACGACTTGGGCCGCCTCAACAATAGCCTCAAAGGTGCCTCGGTCAAACTCAACGCCACCAACCTGTTCAACAAGGACTACATCTCCACCTGTGATGGTTCCTACTGCTACTTCGGCGACCAACGCAGCGTAGTCGCCAGCGCCACCTACCAGTGGTAATCGGCTGAGCCAACACCCAGGCCGCTCCCTTGAGCGGCTTGGGTGTGTCTGAAGGTTAGAAAATGAAAAGCAAAACCATCCGCCGCTGGTCCTTCATCCACACCTGGACCAGCCTGATCTGCACGGTATTCCTGTTACTGCTCGCCCTGACTGGCCTGCCGCTGGTGTTTCACCACGAGATTGATCACCTGCTGGGCAATGAGCCTGAACTGGCGCAGATGCCCGCCGATACGCCGCGGCTCAACCTCGAGCAGCTTGTGGCTAAAGCTCAGGCTCATCGCCCCGGCGAAGCCATGCAGTACTTGGCCTGGGACGAAGACGACCAGAACGGCGTGATCGCAATCATGGCCGCCACCGCCGGCACCGAACCCAACGCGTCGCACACTTTCATGCTGGATGCACGCACCGGTGAAGCGCTGGAAACCCCGGCGGCCAACGGTGGGTTCACCCTGTTCCTGCTGCGGTTGCACGTGGATATGTTCGCCGGTCTGCCAGGCAAGTTGTTGCTGGCGTTCATGGGCATTCTGTTTGTACTGGCGATTATCTCCGGCACACTGCTGTACCTGCCGTTCATGCGCCGCCTGACATTCGCCACCGTGCGCCAGGACAAATCCACCCGCCTGCGTTGGCTCGACCTGCATAACCTGATCGGTGTGGTCACGTTGACCTGGGCGCTGGTGGTGGGCGTGACCGGTGTAATCAGCGCCTGCGCCGACCTGATCATCGCCGCCTGGCGCCAGGACAGCCTCAGCGCGATGATCGAGCCCTATAAAAGCACGCCCCCCCTGACCCAACGCGCCCCGGCCACCGAGTTGCTGACCATCGCCGCCAAAGCCGCGCCGGGCATGCAGCCGGACTTCATCGCCTTCCCCGGCACGCGCTTTTCCAGTGAGCACCACTACGCGGTGTTCATGAAGGGCAGCACCCACCTGACGTCGCACTTGCTCACGCCGGTGTTGATCGACGCCAGTACCCTGGCCGTCACCGCCATCGCCGAACGGCCGTGGTACATGGACGCCATGGGCATGTCCCAACCGCTGCACTTTGGCGACTACGGCGGCATGCCGATGAAAATCCTCTGGGCCGCCTTGGATGTGCTGACCATCATCGTGCTGGTGAGCGGGATTTACTTGTGGATCGTGCGGCGCAAGGCGGGCAAGGCATGAAGCCGCGCCGGTCGAATTTCTGGAAGGTGTTTGCCATTCCCCTGGGGATTGGCCTGCTCAGCGCCGCCGGGTTGTTTGCGGCGTTGCTCGGGGATGGGCTGTGGGATTCGCTCAGTTGGGTGGGTTTAGGGCTGCCAGCAGTTATAGGCGTGTACGCATTGTTCAAACGGCGCGGCTAAGGGCCTCGCCAGCCGTCATGCAACCCTCTAGGCTAGCCACTGCCTATCTTGAGGAATGCCCATGTCCGCTCCCAGCATGACCCTGTTCCACAACCCCGCTTCACCCTTCGTGCGCAAGGTCCGTGTGCTGCTGGCCGAAACCGGCCAGCAAGATCGCGTGGCCCTGCACGGGTGCATGCCGACCCCGGTCAACCCGGACGCCCAACTGGTGCAAGGCAACCCGGTGGGCAAGATCCCGGCCCTGCGCCTGGCGGACGGCACGGTGCTGCACGACAGCCGGGTGATCCTTGATTACTTCGACCACCAGCACGTCGGCAACCCGCTGATCCCTCGCGACGGCTCGGCGCGCTGGCGCCGCCTGACCCTGGCCTCGATGGCCGACGGCATCATGGATGCCGCCGTGCTGGTGCGTTACGAGACCGCCCTGCGACCGGCGGAAAAACACTGGGACCAATGGCTCGACGAGCAGCGCAACAAGATCCGTCGCAGCCTCGCTGAGTTAGAAGCGGATGCAATCGCCGAACTGACCAGCCACTTCGACATCGCCGCCATCAGCGTGGCCTGCGCCTTGGGTTACCTGGATTTCCGTCATCCGGATATGCAATGGCGCTCGGATAACCCGCAGCTTGCCGCATGGTATGCCGAGGTCAGCCAGCGGCCTTCGATGCTGGACACGCAACCGCCCGCGTGACCTCAAGACTCCCCCCACGCCGGGCCGACAGCCTTTCTGTAGTGAGCGGGCTTGCCCCGCGTGGGGCTATCAAGCAACCAAGGGTGTATCAGGCACTCCTCAGCGGCTGGTTTTGGGGCTGCTGCGCAGCCCAGCGCGGGGCAAGCCCGCTCACTACACTGGGGCCGCGTAGATCAGGAAATAGCGTATTTATCCTGGCCACCAACTGCGCCTTCATCTGCTGATCCTCGCGCAACCCGATCATTGCACCGCCTCCAAATCAAACTGCAGTGGCTCGGCCGCTTTGCGCTTGCCCACGCCATACCAGTCCAGTTTGCGCGTCAACACCATCACCGTGCCCAACAAGCCGAACAGCAGCAACGACCCCATCAGCAACGCATAATCCTCGGCACTCAACAGCCCGTACAACAAGCCATACAACGCCGCCAACCCCGCCGAGAAGCCCAACCCATGGGCCACGCTGCGCAGCACATGGCACACGTAGAAACCAATCAACAACACGCAGGCACTGGCGGAGATAAGGTAGGCCATGGCGAAGCCTATATGCTCGGACAACGACAACAGCAGCAGGTAGAAAAACGCCAGCGCCACGCCCACCAAGGCGTACTGGATCGGGTGCACCGCCAGGCTCTTGAGCACTTCGAACAGGAAGAAACCGGCAAAGGTCAGGGCGATAAACAGCAACGCGTATTTGATCGCGCGGTCGCTCTTGAGGTATTGGTCCACCGGGTCGATGAAGTTGACGCCGAAGCTGCGGTTGTTGAAGTCGTCACAGCCTTGCCCGTCCAGGCAGGTCTGCAGGGCTTGCTCAAGGTTGGTGGAGAAGAATGAAGTCTGCCAGTTGGCGCTAAAGCCTTTGTCGGTGATCTCGCGTTGCGCCGGCAGGAAGTTGCCGATAAAGCTTGGGTGCGGCCAGTTGGACGCGAGTGACACTTGGCTGGTCTTGCCCACCGGCACCACTTGCAGTTGCTCGGTGCCTTGCAGGCGTAGGTCAAAGGCGAAATCCACCACGTAGGGCTTTTTAGTATCCTGCTCCGGCAGCGCCACGTGCACCCCCTCACCGAGCCAGTCGACCTGGGAGCCCGGTTCGAACTCCAGCGGCTGGCTGCCCAGCTCAAGCTTCAATGCGTTTTCAATGCCGCGAATATCGCTGATACCCACCGCCAGAAATGCCCGCTCAAAACGGTAATCGGCAAAATTCTCGGTGATGCCCAACTGCGCAGGCAGCTCGAAACGCCCGCTGATGCGGTTATCGGCATGGAACAGCCGCGCCTGGTAGATGCCCCGCGCACGCAGTTCGGTCTGCACTTTGCCGTCGAGCTCAAAACGATCCGGCAGGAAATACAGACGGCCACGCTCTTCGCGGGTGACTTCGTAGCGTTTGTTGAGCTTTTCATTGAGCTTCCACTCGCGCACGGTCTTGCGATACGGCACCACCATCACCGGGCCGGTGAGACGCTGGGCATAGCTGGAGCTGCGGGCGATGTCCATCAGTACGCCATCGCGCAGTTGCTGGCGGTCACTGATGATGCCGTTGATCATCAGCAACGGAATCAGCAACAGCAGGATCAGCAGCGCAATCGCGCCAAGTTTGAAAAGCAGGCTGCGGTTCATGGGTCTCTCCCTGTTTTGATGGGGAGAGTCTGAGCAGACTGTGTGGGGGATTTATGTGGGCAATGTGGAGACTGTGTGGAGATGCAGTACCACTTGCACGCCGCCTTGCACGTTACCGATCTGCAACGCACCGCCGTGCAGCTTCATCACTTCCTCAACAAAGTTGAGGCCCAGCCCGGTGCTTTTGCGCCCGCTGGCCGGGCGTGGCAATGAATAGAAACGCTCGCTCAGGCGTGGCAGAGCGTAGTCGGGAATCGGCGCGGCCTGGTTGAACAGGCTCACCTGCACCTCGTTGTAACGCGCCTGCGCGCTGAATTTCAACTGGCCACCGGGCGGTGTGAAATCCAGGGCGTTGTCCAGCAGATTGCCCAGCGCCTGACGCAGCAGGAAGGGCTCGCCATACACCTGCACATCCGCCGCAATCGTCTGTTCAACGCACAATCCGGCGCCTTCAATGCGCGCGCACTGGGCCTTGATGACCTCATCGACCATCGCGGCCAACGGGATACTCGCCTGCTCTTCCAGGCCTTGGCGTTGCTCGACCTGCGCCAGGTTCAGCAAGCGCTCGATCAACTGCTGCAGGCGCGCACTTTCGCTGTCGATGTTGCCGACAAAACGCTGCTGTTGTTCGCGGGTCATATCGCCCTGCAACAACTCCGCCGCGCCGCGTATCGCCGCCAACGGGCTTTTCAATTCGTGGGTCAGGGTATGCACGTAATGTTCGACATAGGCCTTGCCTTCCAACTGCGTACGCATGTGTTCCACGGCGGTGGATAACTGCTTGAGTTCGCCGCCCCTATAATGCGGCAACTCGGCACGCCGGCCTTCGCTGACCGCTTCGGCATAAGCCGTCAACCGGCGCAGCGCGGCGCTCAGCCACCACGACAGCAGTGCGCCCAGCAGCAGACCCAGAATCACCAGGCCCGCGCCGTACCACAGCAGGCGCCGCTCGGTGCGGTCGACATAGGGCTGCAATGAGCTGTTCGGTTTGGCCACGGTGACCACCCCGATGATCTGGCCATTGTCACGGATCGGCGCGCCCACGTGCATCACCGACGAGGTGGCGTCATCCGCTGCGCTGCGAGTGGACCGGGCGCCGTATTCACCGCGCAGGGTCAGGTACACGTCGTTCCACTTGGAATAGTCCTGGCCCACCGCTTCGCCCGTGGAGTCGAGCAACACGGTGCCCTTGGCGTCGGTCACATAAATGCGATGGTTGACCTGGTTTTTCGGCAGGCCCCAGATGGTCGCGCCCGGCTGGCGATTGCCGTAGGCCTTGAGCAATGCCGGCCAGTGGCTTTGGCCGAGGGTGCCGTTCTTGACGTCATCGCGCAGGATCTCGGCCAGCAGATTGGCGGTGTCCACCAGGGTTTCTTCGGTGGACTGGCGCACACCGGGGCGGATTTCCTTCATGACAGTGCTGAGCACGAAGTAGCCGGTGAGGCCGATAAACAGCGCATACACCAGGAAAATCCGCAGCCCCAGGCGCATCAGCTATTGCTCGGGCTGTAGCTGTAGCCGAGGCCGCGATGGGTCTGGATCGGCTCGGCATCGGCAGCCACGCTGCGTAATTTGCTACGCAGGCTTTTGATATGGCTGTCGATATTGCGCTCGTAGCCGGCATCTGCCGCCACGCCGACAGCGTCCAATAATTGCTCACGGCTGAAGACACGCTCGGGTTGTTCCAGCAGGCTTTGCAGCAGGCGAAATTCATGGCGCGTCAGGCTCAAGGGCTGGCCGCGATAAGCGATCTGCATACGTTCCAGATCAACCTGGAACACTGTGGGCGCAGCCCCTGGGCCGATTCGCTTGAGGATCGCCCTGACTCGTGCGGTCACCTCCCGCGGGCTGAAGGGCTTGACCACATAATCGTCGGCACCGATCTCCAACCCCACCACACGGTCGATCTCGCCATCCCGCGCGCTGAGGAACATCACCGGTACTTCACTGAAGCGGCGCAGTTGCTTGCAGGTTTCAAACCCCGTGATGTCGGGCAGGCCGATGTCGAGGATGATCAGGTCAGCCGGCGTCTGGCGCTGGTGGGCCAGCGCCTCCTGGCCAAGGCTCAGCCAGGTGGTGGTAAACCCCTCGCCTTGCAGGGCGAATATCAGCGTGTCGGCTATCGCCGCTTCGTCTTCGACAATCAGGATATGCGCCATGGTGTTCCGTCAGCAGTCCGGTTTGTCAGCAGTGTAACGACGGGCCGGGTTTACCGCAGCGCCGAATTCACGCAGGGCCTTGGCACCGATCAGCAACGGGTAGTTGAAGCTGCTGCGGTCGGTGAGGTTAACCTCGACGGTGCGCTTGACGTTGCCCAGGCACATTTCCAGATCGATTACCGGGCGCTTGGCCACTGTCGCTTCGTCTTTGTCATCGTCTTCGTCGGCGCGGCTCTTGATCTTGCTGATGCGCGAGACTTTGTGTTCGTAGACTTTGTTGGAGGCATCCTTGCCGCCGAGGCGGAAGCGCACCCAGTCGTCGCCATCACGGGTGAAGGTTTGGATATCACGCGCCGACAGCGAGGCGGTCAACGCGCCGGTGTCCATCTTGGCCTTGAAGGTTTCGCCGATCTCCGGCAATTGGATGTATTCGTAGCGACCGTAAAGGGTCGGTTCGCCAGCCATGACAGGCAGGGCAACCAGGGCGAGCGAGGCAAGGAGCAGTTTCACGAAGTGATTTCCTCGGAAAGAAGTAGGCGGATTCTAGACCGCAAAGGCAGCACTTAGTTAGCTCGCCCCAGCATACCCGGCACATTGTGAAACATTCGTCCGGTAATTTGCGATTTGGCCTCTAGACTCAAGCTGCTTATCATGACCCGCCCACAGGATTGCAAGAGTTGCTTATGTGCCGCCTGCTCACCGGCTGTTTTGTCTCACTGTTGTTATTGCTCAACACCCTGGTCCTGATCGGCCCGCTGATGGTGTTTGCCCTGCTCAAGGTGGCGGCCCCCGGTCGCGCTCGTGACGCCATGTCGTGGGCGGTGATGTGGATCGCCGAGACCTGGGCCGAGATCGACAAGCTGATCTTCGCGCTGTGCATCCCGACCCAATGGGACATTCGCGGTGGCGCAGACCTACGCGGTGATACCTCCTACCTGGTCATCAGCAACCACCAATCCTGGGTGGATATTCCAGCGCTGATCCAGGCCCTCAACCGTCGCACGCCGTTCTTCAAATTCTTCCTGAAGAAAGAGCTGATCTGGGTTCCTTTCCTCGGCCTGGCCTGGTGGGCGCTGGATTATCCGTTCATGAAGCGCTACACCAAGGCATTCCTCGCCAAGCACCCGGAACTGGCCGGGCAGGATTTAAAGATCACCAAAGAGGCCTGCGAGCTGTTCAAGCGCCAGCCGGTGACGGTGGCCAATTATCTGGAAGGCACGCGGTTCACCGAAGCCAAGCGCAGGCAACAGGATTCGCCGTTTACCCGGCTACTCAAACCCAAGGCGGGTGGCGTGGCGTTTGTGCTGGCGGCGCTGGGGGAACAGCTGGATGCGGTACTCGACGTGACGGTTGTCTATCCGCAGCAAAAGAGTCCGGGGTTCTGGGATTTGATCAGTGGCGCAGTGCCAAAGGTGATCATCGATATCCGTACCCGTGAGCTGGATCCGGCATTGTGGCAGGGGAATTACGAGAACGATCCGGCCTTTCGCCAGACCGTCCAGAACTGGGTGAACCAGCTCTGGAAGGAGAAGGATGCGCGCATCGAGCAACTGCGCGCGCAAAGTCGTTAGCGGCCAGTGCCCCAGGCCTGGGCCAACTTGCCCAGCAAGGCGCTGTTGGCACCCTGGCCGCCCAAATATTGCAGGATCACCGGCGCAAACTGGCTAACCATTCCACTGTCCATGCCCAGTGCGCTGAACGCGGTGTTCAGGTCATTGGTGTTCTTCACGTTGCCCAGCAGGCCGTCGAGGCCACTGGTCTTGCTGCCACCGGCCTGGCCGAGCATCCCGCTCAAGGCCCCGAGGCTGCCCAATGCGTTGTTGCCCGACAACTGGTCGAGGCCCGGCACGCTGTTGCCCAATTGCGAGTACTCGTTCCCGCTCAGCTTGTTCTTGGCCAGGCCCAGCATGGCGCCAGTGCCGCCGACCGCTTGTTCGGGGGTGATGTTGAGTTCAGAGGTCAGTGCGCTCAGCAAACCGGCCGTCTCGGAAGACGGTGCGGCAGCGGCAGCCTTGTTGTTGCCACCCTGCATACCGGAAATGGCATTGGCCGCGTCGCCAAGGCTGAAGCCTGCGGCGAACACCGGGCCGGCTGCCAGGGTCATCAGGCAGGAAAGGGCGAAACCGCGTGAAATCTTCATCGAAACAACCTCTGGGTGTAGGGGTGAAAGCAGGCGTTTGACTGGGCATCCGGCCCATTGTTCCGGGCAGTCCAAGGAACCCAATCGCAGGGTGGCAGTCCATGGAATGAATTCAAAAAAATGCCAGGAACAGCCGTATGAGCGCGACCCGCCCCCAAGTGATCGAGCAAAAACCCCCGTTCTGGAGCCGTCCTCGCGTGTTTATCGGCGTGTGCGTGGCCATCGTCGCCGGCCTCGGCGGCGCGCTCTACACTCAGGACACCGTCAAATCCGCCGCTACGCTGGTGACCACCACCCAACAGCCGGCAGCGCAGGTCATGGCGCACAAGGATTACCTCGAAGTTGAACCGATCGCCACGGCGGCACCTGAGCCCGACCGCAGCCTGGAGCTGTGGGCCATGCCCGAGGGTGGCAAACCTGTTTCGTTGGGGCTGTTGCCGGAAGATGGCAAGGGCATCATTGGATTGAACCCACGCCAGCAGGCCAGCATTCGCAAGCCAGTGGAGTTGCTGGTGAGCTCGGAGACCAAGGGGGGGTCGTTGAGCAAGCAGCCAACCGGCCCGACGGTGTATCAGGGCGCACTGGCCTACCGCTGATACGCCAAAACCCTGTGGGAGTGGGCTTGCTCGCGAAGGCATTGGGTCAGTCAAAGAGGCTCTGACTTAACCACCGCCTTCGCGCGCACGCCCGCTCCCACATTTGGATCGCTGTGTGTCTGGGATTTACGCCGCGCTGAACATCTTATGCGGGTCAATCACAAACTTCTTCGGCACACCCGCATCGAACTCGCCATACCCGCGTGGCGCGTCATCCAGGCTGATCACCTGCACACCCACGATGTCAGCAATGTTGATGCGGTCCCACATGATCGCCTGCATCAGTTGGCGGTTGTACTTCATCACCGGGGTCTGGCCGGTGTGGAAGCTGTGGGATTTGGCCCAGCCCAGACCAAAGCGAATGCTCAGGCTGCCCATTTTCGCGGCGGCATCCACGGCGCCCGGGTCTTCAGTCACGTAGAGGCCTGGGATACCGATCTTGCCCGCCACGCGCACCACGCCCATCAGCGAGTTGAGTACGGTGGCCGGGGCTTCCGCCTTGACGCCTTCATGGCCGTGGCCGCGCGCTTCGAAGCCTACGGCGTCGACGGCGCAATCCACTTCCGGCTCACCCAGCAGCGCGGCGATTTGTTCGTGCAGCGGGGTGTCCGTGGACAGGTCGGCAATCTCGAACCCTTGCGCCTTGGCGTGGGCCAGGCGGATGGGGTTGACGTCGCCGATGATCACCACCGCAGCGCCCAACAGGCGCGCAGAAGCGGCAGCGGCCAGGCCGACCGGGCCAGCGCCGGCGATGTAGACGGTGCTACCAGGGCCAACACCGGCAGTGACGGCGCCGTGGTAGCCCGTCGGCAGGATGTCGGAGAGGCACGTCAGGTCGCGGATTTTCTCCATGGCCTTGTCGCGGTCCGGCAGTTTCAGCAGGTTGAAGTCGGCGTATGGCACCAGTACGTATTCGGCCTGGCCGCCGGTCCAGTCGCCCATGTCGACGTAGCCGTAAGCACCGCCCGGGCGCGCCGGGTTGACGCTCAGGCACACGCCGGTGTGTTGTTCTTTGCAGGAGCGGCAGAGGCCGCAGGCGACGTTGAACGGCACCGAGACCAGGTCGCCGATTTTCAGGTTTTCGACGCCGGTGCCCATTTCGATCACTTCACCGGTAATTTCATGACCCAGCACCAGGCCGGTCTGGGCAGTGGTACGGCCGCGCACCATGTGTTGGTCGGAGCCGCAGATATTGGTGGAGACCACGCGCAGAATGACGCCGTGCTCAATCTTCCTGCCACGGGGGTCCTGCATTTTGGGATAGTCGATTTTCTGTACTTCGACCTTGCCGTTGCCGAGATACACGACACCACGATTACCAGACATGCTTTCACCTCGCTGTTGTTTTTATGGAACCGCGTTGCCCGTTGGGTGGGCAGCGCGTTAAGTGCTCGGGTACAGATGCTGTTTTTGCGTTGTTAGTTGGGGCCTCTTCGCGGGCTTGCTCGCGAAGGCGTCAGTCAGAGCACCACAGTTCTATTGGCGTTGAGAAACACCCGCCGCTCAATGTGATACCCCACCGCCCGGGCCAGTGTCAGCCCTTCAATATCGCGCCCCTTAGCAATCAAGTCCTCGGGGTAGTGGCTGTGGTCCACCACCTCCACGCCCTGGGCGATGATCGGGCCTTCATCCAGGTCGTTGTTGATGTAATGCGCCGTGGCGCCAACCAATTTCACGCCCTTGTTGTACGCCTGGTGATACGGCTTGGCGCCCTTGAACCCCGGCAACAACGAGTGATGGATATTGATGGCCTTGCCATCCAGCTTGCGGCACAGCTCCGGCGACAGCACTTGCATGTAGCGCGCAAGAATCACCAATTCGGCGCCGGTGTCCTCCACCACCTGCCACACCTGGCGCTCCTGGGACGGTTTGTCGTTGGGGTCGAGGGGGAAATGGTAGTAGGGAATCTGGTGCCAGTCGGACAAAGGTTTGAGATCAGGGTGGTTGGACACCACCGCAACCACGTCCATCGACAGTTGGCCGATGCGCTGGCGGTACAGCAGATCGTTCAGGCAGTGATCGGCCTTTGAGACCATGATCACCACTTTTGGCCGGTAGTTCGGCGCTGTCAGCTCGAAGATCATGCCAAAGGCTTCACCGCGAGAGGCCAGGCCATCGCGGAAACCTTGCTCGTCGAAACCGTCGGGCTGGCGAAATTCGACGCGAATAAAAAATCGCCCGGAAAGCCGATCATCGAACGAGTGGTGCTCGGTAACGTAGCAGCCCTGCTCGAACAGGTAGCGGGTGACCGCGTCCACCGTGCCGAGCACGCTGGGGCAGTCGGCGGTCAAAATCCATGTGTCAGGTGCGCGGCTCATGGGTCACTCCTCAGGCTTGGACGCTCAAACCGAATTCAGCCGAGGCATCCTGCAACCACAACCACCAGTAATCCGAGAAGCTGCGACGAATCAGCAGCTCCCAGGTGTCTTCAGCGGTGTGACGGATCACCAGTTGCGACTTGGCGAACACCGTGCCCACCGCCTTGCCCACCGGGAAGTTGTTGGGGTGCACGTCATAGCTGGTGGACTTCATCAGCACGTCACGCACATTCGGGCCGCTGAGTTCGAGGATCTGCTGGCCGCCGCTGACGTTGACGATCTGAATATGCAGGTCGCCTAGGGCGGCACGCAGGTTTTGCTCGGCGGCGAATTCTTCACCGCTTGGCACGATCAAAAGCCACTCATCCGGACCGACCCATTGCAGGCTGGTTTCGCCTTTGATGATCACCGTCAAAGCAGCTGGCAGCTCAATACCAAGGGCCTTGTGCACGCCGGCGGCAAAGGCAGGGTCATGGCCGTCGCCGCGCAGAGTCAGGTGGCCCAGGAGTTTCTTCTCACGCACGGTCACACCGGCGTTCTTGCGCCCCTTGCCGACCAGGCTGGCGAGGTCGGCATGGTGCAGCGACGACTCGGCCTTGGCCCCGGTGGTTGGGCGTTGTTGGTACACATTGGCTGCTGTCATAAAGCACCTTTCCTGAATTCTGTTGTGCGGCTACTGGCGTCTTCGCGAGCAAGCCCGCTCCCGTGGGAGCGGGCTTGCTCGCGAAGGCCGCGACTCGGTCTATCAGATGTTCTGGCGTTCGCCTTTCGGATCAAAGAACACCGAAGACACAATCTCTGCCTCGATCACACTGCCATCCGCCTGCGGTGAGAACACCCGTTCGCCGATGCGCTTCAAGCCGCCCTTCACCACGCCCATGGCAAACGAATAACCCAGGGAGTTGTGCGCATAACTTGATGTGACGTGACCCACCATCTTCATCGGAATCGACTGCTTCGGATCGAACACCAGCTGCGCGCCTTCCGGCAGCCACACGGTTGGATCGATCGGTTTGAGCCCAACCAGCTGCTTACGCTCTTCACGCACGCAGTCTTCACGGTTCATGCCGCGCCAGCCGATCCACGAGAACGGTTTGGTGCGACCTACGCACCAGCCCATGTTCAGGTCGTCCGGGGTCATCGAGCCGTCGGTGTCTTGCCCGACGATGATGAAGCCCTTCTCCGCCCGCAGTACGTGCATGGTTTCGGTGCCATACGGGGTCAGGTTGTACTGCTTGCCGGCCTCGACGATTTTTTCCAGCACGCCCATGGCGTAGTCGGCCTGCACGTTGACTTCGTACGACAGCTCACCGGTAAACGAAATCCGGAACACGCGAGCCGGTACGCCACCGACCAGGCCTTCCTTCCAGGTCATGAACGGGAAGCCGTCCTTGTCCAGGTCGATGTCGGTCACTTCGGCCAGCAGCTTGCGGCTGTTGGGCCCGGACAGGGTCATGGTCGCCCAGTGGTCGGTGACCGAAGTGAAGTACACCTTGAGGTCTGGCCACTCGGTCTGTTGGTAGATTTCCAGCCACTGCAGCACACGGGCGGCGCCGCCAGTGGTGGTGGTCATCAGGAAGTGGTTGTCGGCGAGGCAAGCAGTGACGCCGTCGTCGAAGACCATGCCGTCTTCCTTGCACATCAGGCCATAGCGCGCCTTGCCCACATCGAGCTTGGTCCAGGCGTTGGAGTAGATGCGGTTGAGGAACTCTCGGGCATCCGGGCCCTGGATATCGATCTTGCCGAGGGTCGACGCATCGAGCAGACCAACGCTGTCGCGCACGGCCAGGCATTCACGTTTTACCGCGGCGTGCAGGTCTTCACCATTGCGCGGGAAATACCAGGGGCGTTTCCACTGGCCGACGTCTTCGAACTCGGCGCCGTTTTTCACGTGCCAGGCTTGCAGCGCGGTGTAGCGCACCGGCTCGAAGATGTGCCCACAGTGACGGCCCGCCACCGCGCCGAACGTCACCGGCGTGTAGTTCGGACGGAACATGGTGGTGCCCATCTGCGGGATGGTCACGTTCAGCGAACGCGCGGCAATCGCCAGGCCGTTGACGTTACCCAGCTTGCCCTGGTCGGTGCCGAAGCCCAGCGCTGTGTAGCGTTTGACGTGCTCAACCGACTCGAAACCTTCACGGGTCGCCAGTTCGATGGCGGCGGCAGTCACGTCGTTTTGCAGGTCGACAAATTGCTTTGGCGCCCGTGCGGTGGGTTTGTCGTGCGGCACTTGGTAAACAGCTAGCGTCGGTTCTTCCAGGCGGTTCAGCGCTTTTGGCAGTGCGCCTTCCACCGGGGCAAAACCGGCTTCGCTGGCCGCGCGCACGCCGCCTTCAAAACCATCCGCCAGGGAATCGCCAAGGCCGTAGACACCGTTGATACCACCGACGCACACGCGTTTCTGCGGTGCTTCGCCCGGTACAAAACCGAGGATATCTTCACGCCAGGTCGGCTTGCCGCCCAGGTGCGAGGCCAGGTGGACCACCGGGCTGTAACCGCCGGAGCTGGCCACCAGGTCGCAGTCCAGCCATTCGCCTGGGCTGGTGACTGTGTGTGCTTTCAGATCAATCGCGGCCACGCGGGCAGCGGTCACATGCTTGCTGCCACGGGCTTCGATCACGGCGCTGCCGGTGAGGATGCGAATGCCTTTGGCACGGGCTTCTTCAACCAGCGCGCCGCGTGGGTTGTGGCGCACATCGGCCACGGCCACCACTTGCAGGCCGGCGTCGAGCCAGTCCAGCGCAACGCGATAGGCGTGGTCGTTGTTGGTCGACAGCACCAGTTTCTTGCCCGGCGCCACGCCGTAGCGGCGCACGTAGGTGGAAACTGCGCCGGCCAGCATGTTGCCCGGCACGTCGTTGTTGCCGTACACCAATGGACGCTCGCACGCACCGGTCGCGAGGACGACACGCTTGGCACGCACACGGTGAATACGCTGACGCACCACGCCAATCGGCGCACGGTCACCGAGGTGGTCGGTGAGACGTTCGTGGATGGTCAGGAAGTTATGGTCGTGATAACCGTTGACGGTAGCGCGGGGCAGCAGCACCACGTCCGGCAGGGCTTTGAGTTCAGCGATCACGCTGGCAACCCAATCAGTAGCGGGTTTGCCATCGAGGCTTTCGCGCGAGTCGAGCAGCGAACCACCGAACTCTTCCTGCTCATCGGCGATGATCACACGTGCACCGCTGCGCGCAGCAGCCAGTGCAGCGGCCAAACCCGAAGGGCCTGCGCCGACCACCAGCACGTCGCAGTGACGGTTGAAGTTGTCGTAGGTGTCCGGGTCGTTCTCGGTCGGCGAGCGGCCAAGGCCAGCCGCCTTACGGATGTACTTCTCGTACGTCATCCAGAACGATTGCGGGTACATGAAGGTTTTGTAGTAGAAACCCGGTGGCATCAGCTTGCCGCCGACCTTGCCGAGAATGCCCATCACGTCGGTGTTCACGTTTGGCCAGCCGTTGGTGCTGGTGGCGACCAAACCTTGGTACAGCGCTTGTTGCGTGGCGCGCACGTTGGGAATCTGGGTGGCTTCGGTGGCGCCGATCTGCAGCACCGCGTTCGGCTCTTCGGCGCCCGCAGCAAAGATGCCGCGTGGGCGCGAATACTTGAAGCTGCGGCCAATGATGTCGACGCCGTTGGCGAGCAAGGCGGCGGCCAGTGTGTCGCCTTCAAAGCCTTTGTAGCTCTGGCCGTTGAAGGTAAACGTGAGGACTTTATTACGGTCGATCCGGCCACCGTTGGACAGGCGATTGGTCTGGCTCATACCTTCTCTCCAGCAGCCTTGGCGGTGAATTGCGGCTTGGTGCCGATCTTGTAGGTTTCAAGAATTTCGTAGGTCACGGTGTCGCGCGTGGCGTTGAAATACTGGCGGCAACCGGCGGCGTGAATCCACAGTTCGTGGTGCAGGCCACGCGGGTTGTCACGAAAGAACATGTAGTCGCCCCACTCTTCATCGGTGCAGGCGTTCGGGTCCAGCGGGCGCGGGATGTGCGCTTGGCCGGACGCGTGGAATTCCTCTTCGGAGCGCAGTTCGCCACAGTGAGGACAGAAGATATGCAACATAGGGAATTTCTCCTGTTAGTGGGCGACGGCCGCAGCGCCATGCTCATCGATCAACGCACCGTTGTGGAAACGGTCGATGGAAAAAGGGGCAGCCAACGGGTGCATTTCACCCTTGGCGAGGCTGGCGGCAAACACGTTGCCTGAGCCCGGAGTCGCTTTAAAACCACCGGTGCCCCAACCGCAGTTGAAGAACATGTTCGGAACCGGCGTCTTGGAGATGATCGGGCACGCATCCGGCGTGGTGTCGACGATGCCGCCCCACTGGCGGTTCATGCGCACCCGCGACAGCACCGGGAACATCTCGACGATGGCCTGGACGGTGTGCTCGATCACCGGGTACGAACCGCGCTGGCCGTAGCCGTTGTAGCCGTCGATACCGGCGCCGATCACCAGATCGCCCTTGTCGGACTGGCTGATATAACCGTGCACGGCGTTGGACATGATCACGCTGTCGATAATCGGCTTGATCGGCTCCGACACCAACGCTTGCAGCGGGTGGGATTCGATCGGCAGGCGGAAACCGGCCAGCGAGGCCATGTGCCCGGAGTTACCGGCCGTGACCACACCGACGCGCTTGGCGCCGATGAAGCCCTTGTTGGTTTCCACGCCGATGCACACGCCGTTTTCCTTGCGGAAGCCGATCACTTCGGTCTGCTGGATCAAGTCCACACCGAGTGCGTCAGCCGCGCGAGCGAAGCCCCAGGCCACGGCATCATGGCGGGCCACGCCGCCGCGACGTTGCACGGTGGCGCCGAGAACCGGGTAGCGGGTGTTTTTCGAGCAGTCGAGGTACGGGATCTCGTCCGCTACCTGTTTGGCGTTGAGCAGTTCGCCGTCCACGCCGTTGAGGCGGTTGGCGCTGACGCGGCGCTCGGAATCACGAATGTCTTGCAGGGTGTGGCACAGGTTATACACGCCGCGCTGCGAGAACATCACGTTGTAGTTCAGGTCCTGGGACAGGCCTTCCCACAGCTTCATCGCGTGTTCATACAAATGCGCCGACTCGTCCCACAGATAGTTGGAACGCACGATGGTGGTGTTGCGTGCGGTGTTACCGCCGCCCAGCCAGCCTTTCTCGACCACGGCCACGTTGGTGATGCCGTGCTCCTTGGCCAGGTAGTAAGCGGTCGCCAGACCATGCCCGCCGCCGCCGACGATGACCACGTCGTAGACCTTTTTAGGGGTCGGCGTGCGCCACATCTTCTGCCAGTTTTCGTGGTGGCTGAGTGAGTGCTTGAAGAGGCCGAAGCCTGAGTAGCGTTGCATAGTCATTACTCCAAAACCGCGCTCAGCGATAAACCGGGAAATCAGCGCACAGGGCAGACACGTGCTTGGCCACGTTGGCCTCGACATCGGCGTCGCCGAGGTTGTCGAGGATGTCGCAGATCCAGCCGGCCAGTTCGATGCACTGCGGCACTTTGAAACCACGCGTGGTCACCGCCGGGGTGCCGATGCGCAGGCCCGAGGTCACGAACGGCGACTGCGGGTCATTCGGCACGGCGTTCTTGTTGACGGTGATGTGGGCGCGACCGAGGGCGGCGTCCGCGTCTTTGCCGGTGAGGCCCTGACGGATCAGGCTGACCAGGAACAGGTGGTTATCGGTGCCGCCGGACACTACGTCGTAGCCGCGTTTGATGAACACCTGCGCCATGGCCTGGGCGTTATCGATCACTTGTTGCTGATAGACCTTGAAGCCAGGCTCCTGGGCTTCCTTGAAGCACACGGCCTTGCCAGCGATGACGTGCATCAGCGGGCCGCCCTGGGCACCGGGGAATACAGCGGCGTTGAGCTTCTTTTCAATGGCTTCGTTGGCCTTGGCCAGGATCAGGCCGCCACGCGGACCACGCAGGGTCTTGTGGGTGGTGGTGGTGACCACATCGGCGTACGGCAGCGGGTTAGGGTACAGGCCTGCGGCAACCAGGCCTGCGACGTGGGCCATGTCGACGAACAGCAGCGCGCCGACCTTGTCGGCAATCGCGCGAAAGCGTGGGAAATCCAAGGTCTTGGAGTAGGCGGAGAAACCGGCCACCACCATTTTCGGCTGGTGTTCCACGGCCAGACGCTCGACTTCGTCGTAGTCGATCAAACCGGTGTCGGTGTTGATGCCGTATTGCACCGCGTTGTACAGCTTGCCCGAGGACGACACTTTGGCGCCGTGGGTCAGGTGGCCGCCGTGGGCCAGGCTCATGCCGAGGATGGTGTCGCCGGCGTTCAGCAGGGCCAGGTACACCGCGCTGTTGGCGGAGGAACCGGAGTGCGGCTGCACGTTGGCGTAATCGGCACCGAACAGCTGCTTGGCGCGCTCGATGGCCAGGGTTTCGACTTTATCCACATGCTCGCAACCGCCGTAATAGCGCTTGCCCGGGTAACCTTCGGCGTATTTGTTGGTGAGGCCGCTGCCCTGGGCTTCCATGACGCGTTTGCTGGTGTAGTTCTCCGACGCGATCAGCTCGATATGATCTTCCTGACGCTGCTCCTCGGCATTCATCGCCGCCAGCAGTGCGTCGTCATATCCCTGGATCTGGTCTTGTTTGCTGAACATCGCGTCTCTCCCAGCCTTTCGTATTGTTGAGGCCCGTGCAGAGCCCTTTGATGCGATGGTAGGGCTGACGCCTCTGGACCAAATGCCTACGGACGCCACGCAAAGGTGCGTTTACGACATGGCGTGAACAACACCGAAACAAATGTGGGAATGGGCTTGTGTGGGAGCTGGCTTGCCTGCGATGCAGACACCTCGGTCTCTAAGCAGAACCGAGGTGATGCCATCGCAGCGGTTCGACGATTCGACAAGCCAGCTCCCACAAGGGTTACGCGATGATCTTGCGAACGAGCAGCAGCAGAAGGAAATGCAGGGGGTAGAGGGCGTAAGCCCAACGGCGCATGGCCGGGGGTGAAACGTGTTTGGCGTGTCGTAAAAGAACTAATCCCGCCAATGGCGCGATCAAGCAGGCGGCCAACCCCATCAACGCGACAGGCGTGCCGCTATTAAGCAGAATCTGCCATTGATTGGCGGCCACACACACCAACCCCGGCAACACGCTGAAATACCAGGGCCGGCGAAACACCAACAGCATCGCCAGCGGCAGCAACACACCGAAAAAACCGAACATCAGGTGCGTGGAAAATACAGCGCCGATTACGACAGCAATCAACGCCAATCCTCGATCAAAAAGCGCTTTTTGCTGCCATCCTCGGGCAATCAGCAACCCCAGCGCCAACGTCGGCAACACATTCAACGTATCGGCATCGTCGATGAACATCCGATACGGCACCTCACTGATCACACTGAACAGCAACAACCATCCCAAATACCGCCACTGGCTTATGACCGGTGCGTTTCTCGCCCGATGCAGGTTCGCCGCAATCGCCAGGCAAAACCACGGGAATGCCAGGCGTCCCGGCACATACAGGCCATCCAGGCTCAAACCGACATAACGCAGGTGGTCCAGCACCATGCTCAACAGCGCCAGCCACTTGAGCAAATCCAAAGCGCCATCACGGACGGGTCCGACAGAAATCGTTTCAGTACCGTGCATAATTCCCCAGTGACTTTGCATTTACAGTACGTGCGCACCCGCGACAATCTTGGTTACAGTGCGCCCCAACATCGACCACAGGAATGGGCCATGACCGACAAGAGCCAACAATTCGCCAGTGACAACTATTCCGGCATCTGCCCGGAAGCCTGGGCCGCCATGGAACAAGCCAACCAAGGCCATCAGCGCGCCTACGGCGATGATGAATGGACCCATCGCGCCGCCGACGGTTTCCGCAACTTATTCGAAACCGACTGCGAAGTGTTCTTCGCCTTCAACGGTACAGCGGCCAACTCCCTGGCGCTGTCCTCGCTGTGCCAGAGCTACCATAGCGTGATTTGCTCGGAAACGGCCCACGTCGAGACCGACGAATGCGGCGCGCCGGAGTTTTTCTCCAACGGCTCCAAGCTGCTCACCGCACGCACCGAAAACGGCAAGCTGACCCCGGAGTCGATCCGCGAGATCGCCCTCAAGCGCCAGGACATCCACTACCCCAAGCCGCGCGTGGTCACCCTTACCCAGGCCACTGAAGTCGGCAGCGTGTACACCCCGGAAGAAATTCGCGCTATCAGTGTGACCTGCAAGGAACTGGGGCTGAACCTGCACATGGACGGCGCGCGCTTCTCCAACGCCTGCGCCTTCCTCGGCTGCTCGCCAGCGGACCTGACCTGGAAGGCTGGCGTGGATGTACTGTGCTTTGGCGGTACCAAAAACGGCATGGCGGTAGGCGAAGCGATCCTGTTCTTCAACCACAAACTGGCGGAAGACTTCGACTATCGCTGCAAACAAGCGGGCCAGTTGGCCTCGAAAATGCGCTTCCTCTCCGCCCCTTGGGTAGGCCTGCTGGAAAACGACGCCTGGCTCAAACACGCCCGTCACGCCAACCACTGCGCACAACTGCTGAGCCGCCTGGTGGCGGATATTCCTGGCGTTGAGCTGATGTTCCCGGTGCAGGCCAATGGTGTGTTCCTGCAACTCTCGGAACCGGCGATTGCCGCATTGACCGCAAAGGGCTGGCGCTTCTACACCTTTATCGGCAAAGGCGGTGCACGCTTCATGTGTGCGTGGGATACCGAGGAAGAACGTGTAAGAGAATTGGCGGCGGATATTCGGAAAGTGATGGAGGCCTGAAACCACGGGGCTTTGAGCAGCGTTTCAGAGACTGTTTGTACGTATTTCTGACAGTATCTATCTACCCCCTGCCTTGAGTAGGATCTTGTCACCCCGAACAGACGGACGCGTTTTTCCGGGGCTGACTGCCTGCCGAACACTCGGCTGGAAATGGAAATCCTATAGAGGGCAACATCATGGAAATTCAATGCTACACCACTGACTCTCAGCTGCGCGCCGACGTCGACGCCACACTCGTCAGCCTGGACGACCTCAGGAAGCTGGCCAACGTCGGCGACACCATCATCGAGCCGTCCAAAACCTTTACCGTGACTGGAAAAGAGTTCGAAATGACAGCATCCGGCGGATACCTCATCAACCTTTTCGTCCGCTAACCACTAAGGCCCGCGCCGCAGACTCATGACCTGCGACGCGGGACTGATGTGATTTCGCTCACAAGGCCTTCGGTTGAAGCGCTTGCCAATCATCAATAGGGCCGCGGTTTGTGAGAAAGGTCCCACCGTTGAATTTCAACGCCAGCTTATTCACGGCATTCAAGGCCGTCGTCACCGCTCCTTCTGCCCAGCCTCCCGTGAACGAAACGTCGTCACCCGCCAGAATGAATCCATCGGGTTTCGGCCCCTGCACACCGTTCATGAACTGAGAAAACAGCAAGCGCTGGTACTCGTACTGGCCCGGCAGATTCATTTTGAACGCGCACAGGAAAAACGGCTGCTCCTCCCAGTTGATTTCGACAAAGGGGTTGGTCATGCCGAACTCAGCCGCCAGGTTCAACTGATGAGGGGCGTACACGCTGTCCAGCAAGCTTGTGCACACCTGCACGTGGGACGGCTGCGGCGCACTGCGATCCCCCAGGAATTTGAGGCTGTCGTCATTCCAGTTATAAGACAAAAACATACCGCTCCCCCTGTAAGATCCGAGGCCTTGACTGTAGTCCAGCAGGTAGGTGCCACGGGTGATGCGATCCGACAGGGTCACGCTCATCTTGTGTTGAAAATCTGCTTCCACATCGGTCCAGAAAGGCCGCTGGGTTTGCGCGAAGATTTTGGCGGATTGCATGTAGTGTGTGTACATCACCGCTTCCCATTCCTTTGGGGATAACAGGTCATTCATTTGGTTGAAGCGGGCGGCACCATCCATGTAGCGGAATTTGTCGAGGATCCGCTTGTGAGGGGTGTAGACCACGGCAGGAAAAGTGTATTGACGGTCGTTTCCCAGATTATGGTCATACACCCATACGTCGAACTCGCCATCCGGGCGACGCATGATCTGCCGCACTTCCTGCTTTAAAGGCTGATCAATGACTTGGGTCGTCAGGCCTTGGACAGTGGTGCCCACAGACCAATGCGCCATGGCGTCGCCAAAGGTCTCCGGGGCGCGGCTCCATAACCGCGTTGGCAGCTCGCTGGAACCGTCGAACATCAACTTATGGTTGGTATCCAGCCCGGTATACAGCACCCGCAGCACCTCTAGGAAACAATTGGGATAGTCGGTGTTCCAACCGCCGGTGCCGAAGCCGATCTGGCCGAACAGATCAATGTCTTCGCGACTCCACCCCGCCTGCTCGACCATCGCGGCAAAAAAACTGAGGTTGTCCCAACCCGCATCCAGGATTGCGTTCCACAAGGTCTTTATCTTGGCCTGATCAATGCTGTCCTCGGACATTGCCGCTTCCATTTCGGTGAACTTGATCGGGTCCTGCTCAAGGAACACCTCGAACAACAACCGCTCAATTTCGGCGTATTCCGGCGGCAGGTTATTGCCTTCGTAATAGGTCTGTTTTTGCTGGTAGTCAACTACCGTACTGGAGGTTGCCACCGAACCAGGGTTGGGAAAGTCCGCCGAGTTGGCCGTCATGCCGACCTTCTCGAAATAGTGCATCAACGCCTTGCCTGAAACAGGAAAACGCATCGCCCCCATTTCACAGATCACACTGTTAGCGGGATCTTGCGGATCACCCGCCACGTAGGAATACAGCCGGCCACCGATACGATCACTGGCCTCTACCACCACAGGGTGTAAACCCATGCGCATGGCTTCATAGGCCGTCACCATTCCCGCAACGCCTGCGCCGACGATCAACACTTTGCTGCCATACGCTAGGCTGGAAACCTGCGCCAACGGAGTGCCGTTAATGACGGCGGTATCAAGGAACCGGCGGTAATGAAAAGGAAAGTCAGGAATCAGTGCAGTGACATCGTTGGCAAGCAAGCGCGCAGCGCCTTTACTTCGGGAGGGAATAGCAGACATGGCAATTATCCTTGGCGTGCAAACAGGACGTCCACCTACTGCTTCACTGCGAAGGGCGACTACGACGAGTGTGATCTTCAGCGTAGTGATTCGTAGGAAATGTCTCTATATCCGTTGGAAATAAAAAGTGGATCAGTAATGCAAACCTTATTCCAGAGGGTTTTGCGCACTCAGTTCAGACATTCATAAAGTGATTATTTGAAAATGCCGATTCAATTGTTTTTTTGCTTACAAGACGCTGCGCAACTCACTCAATAAAAAACAGACCGTGATACCTATGAACATGCCCTCCGACCGATCGGCCGCTCCCCCCTCCAGCACGCTGAAAATCGAAACCCGCTCCATCGACTACGTGCCGCGCAATGAACGCCACGGCAAGGTGTGGCATCAGGCGCCGTTCTGGTTCACCGGCAACTTCGTGCTGACCACCATGGTCACCGGGTTTACCGGGGCGGCCTTGGGACTGAGCCTGGTGTACGCGATCCTGGCGATCGTGATCGGCGTGTGCCTGGGCACGTTCGCCATGGCGTTCCACGCCAACCAGGGACCGCGCATGGGTTTGCCGCAGATGATCCTGTCGCGCGCCCAATTCGGCCTGCGTGGCGCCATCGTGCCGTTTATCGCGGTGGTCTTCGTGTACATCGGCTTTAACGTGTTCAATGTGATTCTGGCGACCGATGCCATCAATACCGTGCTGCCCGGCCACCGCGCGCCCTGGTATGCCTTGATGATCATCCTCGCGGTGGTGATCGCCGTCATCGGTCACGACCTCCTGCACACCGTGCAACGCTGGCTGACCTACGTGATGATCAGTGTCTTCGCGGTCCTGACCGTCGCAGCCTTGCTGCACCTGCAGGCCGATTCAGCCGTGGCCGACGCACATTTTTCCTGGTCGGCCTTCCTGATCCAATTGTCAGCCGCTGCGGGCTATCAGATCAGCTACGCCGTGTATGTCTCGGATTACTCGCGCTACCTGCCCCACAACACGCCGTCGCGCAGTGTCATCCTCTGGACCTACCTGGGGGCTGCCGGCTCGGCGCTGTGGTTGATGTCGTTGGGGGCATTCCTGGCCTCGGCGCTGCCCTCACCCGACGCCATTGGCAGTGTGCAGGCCGTGGGCAACCAACTGCTGCCTGGGTTTGGCACCTTTACCGTGCTGATTGCCTTACCGGCGCTGGTCGGCATCATGGCCGTCAACTGTTATGGCGCGATGCTCACCGGGATCAGCGCCATTGACGGTTTTGTCCCGATCAAACCCAGGATCAAGAGCCGCATCGTCGGGATCAGCCTGGTGGCCGCAATCATTTTCGTGATTGCCTTGAGCATCCCTGAGAGCTACCTGAGCAGCTTCAATACCTTCGTGCTCTTGATGCTGTATTTCCTGGTGCCCTGGACGGCCGTCAACCTCGCAGACTTCTATGTCGTACGAAAAGGGCGCTACGCCATCCGCGATATTTTCAATCCCGCTGGCATCTATGGTCGCTGGTCGAGGGCCGGGTTGGTCGCGTATTTCCTCGGCCTGGCGGCTATGATTCCGTTCATGTCGCTGGGTTTTTATCAAGGCCCGATCAGCCTGATGCTGGACGGTGCCGATATTGCGTTCGTCATCGGCCTGGCGGTCTCGGCAGTGGTTTACTGCGTGATGAGCCGCCAACTCGACCACGCCGCCGAATCGCGCGCTATGCACGCCAGCGAGCGCGCATTGGAAGGAGACTTGACGTGAAACCGCTACGCGTCGTTTGCCATCAACTGGCGCCGCATATCGGCGATGCCGACTACAACCGAGCACTGACCGAGCGCGCGATTCGCAGTGCAGCCAGCCTCGACGCCCAGGTGGTCGTTCTGCCGGAGCTGATCCAGAGCGGCTACGCGTTCTTCGACCAAGACGAAGCCTACCGTGTCTCGGAGACGCTCGACGGCCCGACCTTGAGACTGTGGAAAAACCTGGCGCACGAGCTGGGAATCGTCATCGTAGCGGGGTTCTGCGAGCGCCTGAACGCGCCACACGTCGCCAACAGTGCAGCGCTGGTCGAACCCACCGGGCGCCTGACGGTGTATCGCAAGGCACACCTGTGGGACCGCGAGAAACTGATCTTTACCCCCGGTGATGCACCACCTCCGGTGGTCGACACCGCCGTCGGGCGGATCGCCGTAATGATCTGCTACGACCTGGAGTTGCCCGAGTGGGTGCGCCTGCCTGCGCTGGCGCAAGCCGACTTGCTCTGCGTCCCGGTGAACTGGCCTGACGGCCCACGCCCCGCCGGTGAAAGGCCGGCAGAGATCGTGCGGGTCCAGGCCAATGCGGCAGTCAACCGCATGTTCATCGCCGCGTGCGACCGCTATGGCGAGGAGCGTGGGGTAAACTGGGTGGGCGGTTCGGTGATCGTCGACGCTGACGGCTACCCACTGGCCGGCGCAGCCTCCCGCCCGGAGGAACAACAGTTGGTCGCTGACCTGCCCCTGGCGCAGGCCCGGGACAAATCAATCAGCGGTCACAATCACGTTCATCAGGACCGTCGGCCAAGGCTGTATTGAGCATCAGAACTCGATGCGCACATCCCCCTTCGGCACACTGCAGCACGACAGGATGTAGCCTTCGGCTTCGTCTTCTTCGGTGATCCCGCCGTTGTGGTCCATCTCGACCTCGCCACCCAGCTTCATCACCTTGCACGTTCCGCAGATGCCCATGCCGCAGGCTTTCGGGATCAATAGCCCAAGCTTGGCCGCAGCCGCGTGCACGGTTTCGCCCGGTGCCACGCGAATGCTCTTGCCCGACGCGATGAACTCCACTTGGTGCAGATCCGCCAGATCGACTTCCGGTGCGTCGGCGGCTTGTTCGGCTTGTTCCACCGCGTCCGCACGGGCTTCCGGTGGCGTGGCACCGAAGGATTCCTCGTGGTAACGCGTCATGTCAAAACCGGCGACCTCCAGCAGACGCTTAACCGCGTTCATGTACGGCGTGGGGCCGCAGCAGAACACTTCACGCTCGAGGAAGTCCGGCACCATTAGTTCGAGCATCTTGTGGTTCAGGTAACCGCGATAACCCGCCCAAGGCTCACCCAATCCATGTTTCTCGCAGATCAGGTGCAGGCTGAAGTTGTCGATCCGCGAGGCCATGTGTTCCAGCTCGCGGTGATAAATGATGTCTTTGGGCGAGCGGGCGCTGTGGATAAACGTCATGTCGACATTGGCGTTGGTATCGTAATACCAACGCGCCATGGACATGACCGGCGTGATGCCGACACCGCCACTGAGGTAAAGCACTTTGGTATTGCTGAAGTCGATCGCATTAAACAGCCCCACCGGCCCGTGCACGGCCAACTCCTGCCCTTCATGCAGCGTGTCGTGCAGCCAGTTGGAGACCTTGCCGCCCGGCACACGCTTGATCGTCACCGAAAAGCTGTAGGGCACCGACGGTGAGCTGGAAATGGTGTAGGAGCGCATGATCGGCTGGCCGTCGATTTCCAGCTCCAGGGTGACGAATTGCCCTGGCTTGAAAAAGAACAGGATCGGCTGGTCGGCCATGAAGCAGAAGGTGCGCACGTCCCAGGTTTCCTGGATGACTTTGACGCAACGGACGATGTGCCGACCATTGGCCCAGGTCTGGGTGGTTACCGGATTCAGGAAATTACTGGACATGTTGTTCTCCACCGCCGACGTCGGCCTTATGGTGGCGATTCTGCGTAACGCGAGAACCACCCATTTACCTATCTGCGACATTCACATACTTATCGCGACCAGCCCCCATACCATGGGTGTTGCGCGTCGGGATCAGAGTGGGCCATGTCGTTAATGGACAAGGTTCTGGCCTTTGCCGGGCCCACACTCGCTTCCAACAAAGACGCTTTCTTTAGACCTTGCAAAGTACCAACCGTAGCCACTATTCGCCGGCCACACAGAATGGCCCTGAGGACACACACGATGGACGTCACCGCAACTTTAAGCTTGGGCGATCCGCTGGAACCCGCACGCAAGGCCACCGCGCAAATGCTGCAAGAGCGCGAGCGCACCTTTTCGCTGCCACAGCCGTTCTACTCTGATGAACGGCTGTTTGATATCGACATGCAGGAGATCTTCCAGAAAGAGTGGTTGATTGCCGGCATGACCTGCGAGATCCCCACCAAGGGCAACTACCTGACCCTGCAAGTGGGCAAGAACCCGATCATCGTGATCCGTGGCGCCAACGGCGTGGTGCATGCGTTCCACAACGTGTGTCGCCACCGTGGCTCACGCTTGTGCACCAGCGACAAGGGCAAGGTTGCCAAACTCGTCTGTCATTACCACCAGTGGACCTACGAACTGGACGGCCGCCTGCTGTTCGCCGGCACCGAGATGGGCGCCGACTTCGACATGAAGCAATACGGCCTCAAGCCGGTGAACGTAAAGACCGCCGGCGGCTACATCTTCATCAGCCTGGCCGAGAACCCGCCGGCCATCGATGACTTCCTGTCGACGCTGAGCCATTACATGGAACCCTACGACATGGAAAACACCAAGGTGGCCATTCAGACCACCTTGTTCGAAAAAGCCAACTGGAAACTGGTGCTGGAAAACAACCGCGAGTGCTACCACTGCAACGCGTCGCACCCGGAACTGCTGAAAACCCTGCTGGAATGGGACGACGTCACCGACCCGCGCGCCGACCAGACCTTCAAGGACCACGTGGCCGCCTCCGCTGCCGCCTGGGATGCCGAGAAAATCCCTTACGCCCACGCCAGCTTTGGCCTGCGCAACCGCATCGTGCGCATGCCGCTGCTCAAGGGCACCGTATCGATGACCCTGGATGGCAAACAGGGCTGCGCGAAACTCATGGGCCGCATCAAGAACCCGGACCTGGGCTCGATGCGCATCCTGCACCTGCCGCATTCGTGGAACCACTGCATGGGCGACCACATCATCGTGTTCACCGTGTGGCCGATCAGCGCCCAGGAAACCATGGTCACCACCAAGTGGATCGTGCACAAGGACGCCGTGGAAGGTGTGGACTACGACGTGGACCGCATGCGCCAGGTGTGGGACGCCACCAACGACCAGGACCGTCGCCTGGCCGAAGAGAACCAGCGCGGGATCAACTCCACCGCCTACCAGCCCGGCCCGTACTCCAAAACCTACGAGTTCGGTGTGGTGAACTTCGTTGACTGGTACAGCGAGCGCATGTTGAGCAACCTGGGCGCGGCGCCGGCGCCTTACCTCAAAGGCGTCGCCGTCCACGAGTAAGTGACACCCACAGATCAAACTGTGGGAGCGGCGGTGAGACGCTCCCACAGGTTGAACTCCTTAACTGTTCAAAATTTGAGCAAGCCTCTCTAACGCCTCTAGATACCAGCCCTCCAGCCTTTACCCAACAACTTATCCACAGAGCCACCCACAGCAAATGTGGGCAAGTACGCCTCCCTCCTAAAATTAAATGAAGAAAATCCGTGACTTATTCAAGCCAGCGGTTTTCACCCGCATCTGATCACTTATTGATCAACTCACTGAAAGCCACGAACCACGTGCCCTGTAGCGGTACGCGAACACCTTATCCACAGAAGCACCAACAGACTTTGGGGGCAACTTTGGCAGCGCTGTGGAAAACCGTCTCAAACCTTCATAAATCGCGGTTTTCAGGGATTTTAATCAAGTAAAAGCTCAAATCGATCAGATTTTGATCAATCACATAAAAGCCTTTAACCATAAGGGCTGTGGCCGAGAGCGAACACCTTATCCACAGAAGCGCCAACAGAGTATGGGGGCAAGTCTGATTTGTTAAATGGCTGAGTGCAGGGAAAAAACCAAGGAAAAACCGCCAGTTAGCTTGGTTGTTTTTCGTACAGAGGGCTGCAGGGCTTGATTCACAGGGGCTGTGGACAACCGCGAACAGGTTATCCACAGACGGATCAACAGGGATTGTGGGTAAGCCCAAGGGACGTTAATACGTGGGCGCTGGCTTCCTGCTATAGCCCTTGGAATCTACACATCCTTGTAGTGAGCGGGCTTGCCCCGCTCACTACAGGTACAGATACGCCAGCGCCCACAGGGAATCAGCGTACGACGCCCTCCTCAACCAACAGCTTGAGAATAGCCTCGGCACCCGCTTCCGGGCTGAGGCCCTTGAGCACTTGCCCACCGCCGCCGCTGGCCTTGGCCGTGGCGGCTTTCATACGATCGGCGCCGCTCTTGGCCTTGATCACCTTGAGCCGCTTGGGTCGAGGCTTGGCCGGTTGCAGCACGGCCCCTGTGTATAACTCGTCCTGCTCGACTTCAACGTCGTGAGCCGCCAGTTCACCGCGCTGCGCCGGGCCGTAGGCGCTTTGCCGAGGCTTGGGCGCGGCGTTATCCACGGTCGCCAGAAACGGCAAACGCACCTTCAACCGGCGCCGCTGGCCGCGTGGCAAGGCTTGCAGCACATGGGCCACGCCCGCCTCGATCGATTCAACCTGCGCCAGCCCGACAATCAGCGGCCAGCCCAATTGCTCGGCGAGCAAGAACGGCAACATGCCCGAGCCTTCACCGGTTTCGGCCTGGCTGCCGGTGAGCACCACCTGGGCACCGGCATCGCGCAAGTACTCACTGAGTACCGGCAACGCATCGCTGCCAGCCGGTTGCTCCAGTACATGTAACGCTGGCAAGCCCATGCCCAGGTAACTGCGCAGGGTCGGTTCGGCGATGTTGCCGGCATGCAGCACCTGCAACTTATCCCCAGCCATCTGCAACCCCAGTTCGACAGCGCGGGCGTCCTGCTCCGCACGGCGCGGGCGCCCGGAGGTAGGGTGGGCGCCGATGGAAACCAAACTGATTACATTCGTGGTCATGGCCATATCCTTAAGCCGCATCGCGCTTGGCGCCGCTGCGGTAGGCCTCGACCGCATCGATCAAGGCTTGCAGTATCGCGTTACTTTCGCCGATGACCGAGAGGTCGGCACGCTTGATCATGTCGCAGCCAGGGTCAAGGTTGATCGCCACCACCTTGTCGCAGGCACCGATGCCCTGCAGGTGCTGGATGGCACCGGAAATACCCACGGCCACATACACCCGCGCCGTGACCCAGGTGCCGCTGGCGCCGACCTGGCGATCACGCGCCATAAAGCCGTCGTCCACGGCCACCCGCGAGGCGCCCTCGGTGGCACCCAGTGCGGCGGCGGTCTGGTGGAAGAGCGTCCAGTCCTTCACGCCATTGCCGCCGGAGAAAATGAATTCCGCCTCGGCCATGGGAATTGCCGCCGGGTCGACGGCCACCGCGCCAAGATCTTCAATGCGCGGCAAGCTGCGCGCCAGGGCTGTGGATAACTCCACGGGCAACACTTCATGCCGGGTTTCGCTGACCGGCTCAGCGCACTCCACGGCCGCCAGGATCAGGCGCGCCAAAGGCCGGGCCAAGTCTTCCTGGCCAGCCCCGGCGCGGCCGATGCACTCGTCGCCCTTGATCTGCCAGACCCGCGTGGCCGGGCGTTCCTTGAGGCTGGCGGCAAAGCGTCGGCCCAGCTCGCCGCCACCGCTGCGGCTGTCCGGCAGCAACCAGTGGCGCGGGTTGAACTGGTTATCCACAGCGCGCAAACCTTGCACCCGTTGCTCCGGTGAATAACCGTCGAATGCGTGGCCTTCCAGCACCAGCAGACGGTCGACGCCCGCCGTGGCAAACGCATGCTCCTTGTGCTCGCCAAACACCACCGCCAACACCGCGCCATCGCTGCCAGCGAGTTGCCGCGCCAGGCCCAGCAGGTCGCGGTCGTGGCTGCTCAGGCGACCGCCGACCATGTCCGGCACCACGTTGATGTAAAACGCCGGGGCCGGCACCTGGTGCAGTGGCAACTGCACTTCCACCGCTGCCGAACGCTTGGCCGCCCCCCCCTGCTGGGCGCCGCTGCGGTCGATACGCTTGACGCCGTTAGGGCCAATAAAACCAACACCATGCACGTTTTTGCGGATCACGCCGTTAGGCCCCATCCAGCTGTGTTGCACCGGCTGCATCGCCGCATGCAGCGGGTGCAGACGGTTGCGGGCGATCCATTCGGCTCGTGGGTCGCGGCGGATAATGTCGCTCATCAATGCACCTCCGCAGGCTTTTGTTGGACAGGGCGTTTGGTCGGCGAACTGGCGGGCGCGGCGTCTTCCAATAAAGCGTCGGCCACCAGTTCGGCGATGTCCTTGATCAATGGGCGCGGCTCGACCACACCTTCGAGCATTGCCGTGCACTGCGGGCAGCCCACAGCTACCAGCTCGGCGCCGGTTTCGCGGATGTCTTCCATGCGCATGTCCGGAATCCGTTGCTTGCCGGGTATGTCGGTGATCGGCGCACCACCGCCGCCGCCGCAGCAGCGTGAACGGAAGCCCGAACGTTGCATCTCTTTGACCTCGATGCCCAACGCCCGCAGCACTTGGCGCGGCGCCTCATACTCGCCGTTGTAGCGGCCCAGGTAGCATGGGTCGTGGTAGGTCACGCTGTTGCCTTTGTGTTGGCCCAGGTTCAACGCGCCCTCGCCGATCAACTCGGCCATGAAGGTACTGTGGTGTTGCACGAGGTAGTTGCCGTTAAAGGCGCCGTACTCGTTTTTCAGCACATGGAAACTGTGCGGGTCGCAGGTAACGATGCGCTTGAAGCTGTACTTGGCCAGGGTCTGGATATTGCGCGCGGCCAGCAGTTGGAAGGTCGCTTCATCACCCAGGCGCCGCGCCACGTCGCCGCTGTCGCGTTCTTCCAGGCCAAGCACGGCAAAGTCGACGTTGGCCGCTTTGAGTACTTTGACGAACGCTCGCAGGGTGCGCTGGTTGCGCATGTCGAAGGCGCCGTCGCCAACCCAGAACAGTACGTCGGCGCTGCTTTTTTCGCTGAGCAGCGGCAGGTTCAGATCCGCCGCCCAGTTCAGTCGACCGCCCGGTGCAAAGCCGCCCGGGTTGTCGGTGGCGATCAGGTTCTCGAGGACTTCGGCGCCCTTGTTCGGGGTCGCGCCTTTTTCCAGGGTGAGGTAGCGGCGCATGTCGACGATGGCATCCACGTGCTCGATCATCATCGGGCACTCTTCCACGCAGGCGCGGCAGGTGGTGCAGGACCACAGGGTTTCGGCGTCCACCAGGCCGTTGACGATTGGCTGGTGCGGGTTGCCGCTGTGCTCGCCTACCGGTTTGCCTGGATAGGGGCTGCCGGCGAACTTGGCATCAGTGCCGCCAGCCAGGCCGACCACCATGTCCTGGATCAGCTTTTTCGGGTTCAGCGGCTGGCCGGCGGCGAAGGCCGGGCACGCGGCTTCGCACTTGCCGCACTGCACGCAGGCGTCAAACCCGAGCAGTTGGTTCCAGGTGAAATCCTTGGGTTTTTCCACGCCCAGAGGCGCGGTTTTATCGCCGAGGTCCAGCGGCTTCAACCCGGTGGAACGGCCACCGCCAAAGCGCTCGGCGCGGCGGTGCCAGGCCAGGTGCAGGGCACCGGCGAAGGCGTGCTTCATCGGGCCGCCCCAAGTCATGCCGAAAAACATTTCCGACACGCCCCACAGCACGCCCACGCTGAGCAGCGCAGCCAACAGCCAGCCGCCGAAGTCGGCCGGCAGGATCCCGGCCACCGGCAGCGTCACCAGGAAAAAGCTCACCGAAAACGCCATCAGGCTTTTCGGCAGGCGCATCCACGGGCCTTTCGACAGGCGTGATGGCGGGTTACGGCGGCGCAGATAGACAAACGTGGCGCCGACAAACATCAGCACCGAGGCCAACAGCAGGGCATAGCCGAGGATGCGGTTATGCAGGCCGAAACCGTGCACCAGAATCGCCAACAGCGCTGACAGCACAAAGCCCAACGCCGTGGCGACGTGGGTGTTGGCGATGTATTTGTCGCGGGCAACCACGTGGTGCAGGTCGACCATGTAGCGCTTGGGCATGGCCAGCAGGCCACCGAGCAGGTCGACTTTGGAGGCGCGGCCACGGCGCCACATGTTCACCCGGCGCAGGGCGCCGAGGACGGCAAGGCCCAGGGCGGCAAACAAGAGAATAGGAAGCAAGGTGTTCAACATTGAGGTGACCTCAAGCGGCAAGTTTCAAGCTACAAGCGGCAAGTCAAAGCCGGTCAACCACTGCTCTTTCTTGCTGCTTGAAGCTTATGGCTTGCGACTGTTCTTAAAAATCCTTGCACAGGCGCAGGGCGTCGTAGATCGCAGCGTGAGTATTTCGCTGCGCCACACAATCACCAATGCGGAACAGCAAGTAGCCCTCGCCCGCCTCGCTCAGGCACGGCTGCGGCTGGATCGCGAACAAGGCTTCAACATCGATCTGGCCTTTGTTACGCGATCCTTCCTTGAGCCCGTAGTAAAGGGCTTCATCCGGACGCACGCCGTTTTCCACCACCACCTGGTCCACCACCCGTTCCTCTTTGGCGCCGGTGTACTCGTTCTCTAGCACCGCTACCAGCTTGTCGCCTTCGCGGTAGACCTTTTCCAGCATCATGTCGCCGGTCATGATCACTTCCTTGGGGTACATGCTGCGGTAGTAGGTCGGGAATGACGTACCGCCGATGGCCACGCCGGGCTTGATGTCGTCAGTGACGATCTCGACCTGGCAGCCTTTGTCCGCCAGGAAATCGGCCACCGACATGCCGGTGAATTCGCAGATGGTGTCGTACACCAGCACGTTCTTGCCCGGTGCCACCTTGCCGTCGAGCACGTCCCAGCTGCTCACTACCAGGCCTTCGGCCGCGCCCCAGTGTTCGTTCTGTTCGATAAACGGATGCCCGCCCACCGCCAGCACCACCACGTCCGGACGCAGGTCGAGGATGGTCTCGGCATCAGCGGCCACGCCCAGGCGCAAATCGACTTTCAAACGTGCCAATTCCAGCTGGAACCAGCGGGTGATGCCAGCGATCTGGTCACGTTGCGGCGCTTTCGAGGCGGTAGTGATCTGCCCGCCGATAAATTCTTTCTTTTCCAACAGGGTCACGTCGTGGCCGCGTTCAGCGGCAACGCGCGCGGCTTCCATCCCCGCCGGGCCGGCACCCACGACCACGACTTTGCGCTTGGGCCCGGTGGACTTCTCGATGATGTGCGGCACGCCCATGTATTCACGGGAGGTCGCGGCGTTCTGGATGCACAGCACATCCAGGCCCTGGTACTGGCGGTCGATGCAGTAGTTGGCGCCGACGCACTGCTTGATCTGGTCGATCTGGCCCATCTTGATCTTGGCGATCAGGTGCGGGTCGGCGATGTGCGCACGGGTCATGCCGACCATGTCCACATAACCGCCTTCGAGGATGCGCGTGGCCTGGTTCGGGTCCTTGATGTTCTGCGCATGCAGCACCGGGACCTTGACCACTTCCTTGATACCGGCTGCCAAGTGCAGGAACGGCTCCGGTGGATAACTCATGTTGGGGATAACGTTGGCCAGGGTGTTGTGGGTGTCGCACCCCGACCCCACCACGCCGATGAAATCGAGCATGCCGGTGTCGTCGTAATACTTGGCGATCTGCTTCATGTCCTCATGGGACAAGCCGTCCGGGTGGAATTCGTCACCGCACAGGCGCATGCCCACGCAGAAGTCGTCACCGACCTCGGCACGCACGGCTTTCAGGACTTCCAGGCCGAACTTCATGCGGCCTTCAAAGGTGCCACCCCATTCGTCGGTACGTTTGTTGACCCGTGGGCTCCAGAACTGGTCGATCATGTGCTGATGCACGGCGGACAGTTCCACGCCGTCTAGGCCACCGGCCTTGGCACGACGCGCGGCCTGGGCGTAGTTGCCGATCACGCGCCAGATTTCTTCCGGTTCGATGGTCTTGCAGGTAGCGCGGTGCACCGGCTCCCGCACGCCGGACGGCGACATCAGGGTCGGCCAGTTGAAGCCGTCCCAACGCGAGCGACGGCCCATGTGGGTAATCTGGATCATGATCTTGGCGCCATGCTTGTGCATGGCATCAGCCAGGTTCTGGAAGTGCGGGATGATGCGGTCGGTGGACAGGTTTACCGAGCTCCACCACTCCTGCGGGCTGTCGATGGCCACCACTGAGGAGCCGCCGCAGATCGCCAGGCCGATGCCGCCCTTGGCTTTCTCTTCGTAATACTTCACATAGCGGTCAGTCGTCATCCCGCCGTCGGTGGCATACACCTCGGCGTGGGCGGTACTGAGCACGCGGTTGCGGATGGTCAGTTTGCCGATCTGGATCGGCGCAAACATTGCTTCGAAAGCCATGGCACGGTCCTCGGTTTACAACGGCTTGACGGTGAACAGGCCGTCATCGTGGCCCTCTTCGGAGCCTCCGTAGACTTGTTCGGCGACGGTGCGGATTTGGCTGCCACGCGCCTGCAGAATCTGGTCCATGGCACCGGCAAACCAGCCGGTGAACATGTAGTCGACCTTGCGTCCGACCTTGCCGTACACGTAGACAAACGCCGAGTGCTCAAGCTTGACGCTGGCTGTGCCTTTGTCGAGGTCGATGTCCTGGATCTTGAACAGGCCCCAGCCGCGCTGCGACAGGCGCTTCATGTAGTGTTCGAACACTGCGACGCCTTCCAGGCCGTGGCATTCGGCTTCTTTTTCACACCAGTGCCAGGCGGACTTGTAGCCGGCTTTGTAAAGGATGTCGGCGTAGGCGTCAGCGCCGAGGACTTCTTCGATACCCATGTGGTTGTTGACGAAGAAATGGCGCGGCACGTACAGCATCGGCAGGGCGTCGGAGGTCCAGACACCGGTTTCGCTGTCGACTTCGATAGGCAATTGCGGGGCGATCTTGGCCATGGAAACTTAACTCCAGAAAATTCGTTGTGTTGATGTTCCGCGACAGTGCGGTGGCTTATTCGCCCCAGACGTCCTTGAGGACGTTGACCCAGTTCTCACCCATGATCTTGCGCACCACACGCTCAGGGTGACCGCGCTTGAGCAGGGTTTCGGTGAGGTTGGGGAACTCGCCCACGGTGCGGATGCCCAGCGGGTTGATGATCTTGCCGAAGCTGGTCAGGCGGCGGGCGTAGCCCTTGTCATGGGTCAGCATTTCGAAGAAATCCTGGCCATGGCCCTGGGTGAAGTCGGTGCCGATGCCGATAGCGTCTTCGCCGACGATGTTCATGGTGTATTCGATGGCTTCGGCGTAGTCGTCGATGGTCGAATCGATGCCCTTGGCCAGGAACGGCGCGAACATGGTCACGCCGACAAAACCGCCGTGGTCGGCGATGAACTTGAGCTCTTCATCGGACTTGTTGCGCGGGTGCTCTTTAAGGCCGGACGGCAGGCAGTGGGAGTAGCACACCGGCTTTTTCGATTCGAGGATAACTTCTTCGGAGGTTTTGGAGCCCACGTGGGACAGGTCGCACATGATGCCGACGCGGTTCATCTCACCGACGACCTCACGACCAAAGCCCGACAGGCCGCCATCACGCTCGTAGCAGCCGGTGCCGACGAGGTTCTGGGTGTTGTAGCACATCTGCACCACCCCAACGCCGAGCTGCTTGAAGATCTCGACGTAGCCAAGCTGGTCTTCGAAGGCATGGGCGTTCTGGAAGCCGAAAATGATGCCGGTCTTGCCCTGCTCCTTGGCTTTGCGGATATCGGCGGTGGTTTTCACCGGGATCACCAGGTCGCTGTTCTCACGGATCAGGGTCTGGCTGGCCACGATGTTGTTAATGGTGGCCTGGAAGCCTTCCCACACCGACACCGTGCAGTTGGCAGCGGTGAGGCCACCTTTGCGCATGTCCTCGAACAGGTCGCGGTTCCACTTGGCAATAATAAGCCCGTCGATAACGATGCTGTCGGCGTGCAATTCGGCTGGGCTCATCAGGCGTCCCCTTATTTGGCGATTCATGCGCCGAATCGTCTGCCGGCGCTTTGGGCCAGCATATGCCCAGGGGCCGACAGAGCTGGGTGCAAAAACGACAGGGGAATTGCCGAAAGCGTCAATCCGCGACAAAGGCTGTTAAGAGAGGTCTGACTGGCGGCTGTTATTTGTCTCACGCTTGAGCCAGAATTCCCGCATCACCTGATATGAGACGGCGCAATGAAATCGATTTTCCTGGCTTTGGCACTCATCGCAACCGGCGTCCACGCGGCCGAAGACACCGACAGCACGCCGTGCGACGGCATCGAAAACGACACGCAAACCCTGGAATGCGCCACGTACAATAAAACCACCGCCGTTCAGTTGCTCAAGGATAACTATCAGAGCCTGTTGGAACGCATGGCTTCGACCTACGGCAGCGACAAAACCACGCTGGCGGACATTACCGCTCGTCTGAAGGATGCCCAGCACAAGTGGGAAAAGTTACGCGACGCCGATTGCGCCGTGGACACCTTCCCGGCGGTGAACGGCACGAAGGCGTACGCCATTGCACAGAATGACTGCCTGGCGCGGATGAGTGATGAGCGGTCGGAGTTTCTGGAGTCGATCGGGCAGGAATAAGCAACAATCCCCGTCACTTTCCTTCTGAAACAAGGCTATTCATGAAGACTTGCGGCATCGAAATCAAAGGCAGCGAAGCCATCATCGCCGTCGCCTCCCTGGACAACCAAGCGCTGACTCACGTCGCCCTGGCCACGAAAAAAATCGCCCTGGAAGACGACGATGAAGCGGCCAACGTCAAAGCCTTCGCCGCTCAGGTGAAGGCGTTTGTGCAGGCAAACGCTATCGAACGTATCGCGATCAAGAAGCGCAGCAAGAAAGGCGAATTCGCCGGTGGCCCGACCACGTTCAAGATTGAAGGGGTGCTTCAGTTGCTGGAGGGTGTTGAGGTGACGCTGTTGTCGCCGCAGACCCTCAATGCGCAGAACAAGAAGCACACCTTTGATCTGCCGGCGACACTGAACAAGTATCAGCATGAGGCGTACAAGGCGGCGTGCTCGGCACTGGTCAAGAAATAAGCCACACCCTATATCAATGTGGGAGCTGGCTTGCCTGCTCCCACATGTGATCAGCGTTTGATTCAGTTAAGAGCTCGGCGCCGGTGCTGCAGCCAATCCCCGAAGGATTTGTCTTCCAGCGCATAACCGCCCCGGCTCGACTTCCATACCAGCTCTTTATCGCGCAAGGCATCGATACAGGCCTGAATGGTCTGGGTGCCCGGCACTACGTCGCTGCCCATGCCTTCCAACGCCTTGCTGACGGCCGTGAGGGTGCTGTCGGTAAACGGCGCGAACGGTTCGTTGTTCTGTGAGCGCTCCACCATCACGTCCAGCACCGCACGCTGGGGAATGGTGAGGGCGTTCCAGGCACTTTCGAATTCGGTCCAAACGCCGGCGCGCAGCAGTTCGGCGCGACTGTGCAGCAGTTGGCCGAGATTGCTCGCCTCCCCCAGTTCCAATGCCACTTCACCAATGATGGTGCGCAACATTTCCGGGCGACGGCCCACTAGCTCAAACGCTTCATCGATGTCGGCAGCATTGAACTGGTTGGTCTTGGCCAGAAGGCCGTTGAGGTACACGGTGTAGGCCTGTGTGAATGCTTTGCCCAGCAGTGGAAATGGGGTGATGCTGGACCCGAAAAACGGCTGGCTTTTACCTAATACCAGATGGGCAAGCTTGTCGCGATTGGACCCCGTGAACACCAGGCGCAACCCGCTGCCCTCGCCTTCACGACCTTGGTTGAGCTGGTCCCGGGCGGCCTTGAGGGCAAACATCGCGTTAACACCGGCTTCGGTGGTGAGCGCGTGCTGGGCTTCGTCGATCACCAGCACGACGGTTTTCTCGGCAGCGCTGTGAAGCAACTCCAGCGCTTGCGTCAGTGTCGCGCCTGCAGGCAATTGCGGCTTGGTGAAATCCCAGGACAAGGTGCGCAGGAAGCTGAGCTTTTCGATGCCGATATTTTTGGCCAGTTTGCGGATGCCCTTTTCAAAGGGCACCAGGGCACCGGCGATGGCACTGGAGATCAGGTCGGCGGGGTCTTTTTCCTTGTCGGCCCACAGGTCGACATACACCGCCAGCCAACCACGCGCCTGGCATTCAGGAACAAGGTCCTCACGTAAAAAAGTGCTTTTGCCCGTGCGACGCGGCGCCGCGAGAAACAGGCCGGAGGTGAAATCCTGAATACCGGCCCCCACAAGGCCATCGGCAATGCTGCTTGCCAGGTCGGGGCGGCGGAACACAAAGCCGCTGTTCTTGGACATGCTTTTATACTCAATTATGGAAAGGACTATAAATTATAGTCACGAGTATAATTGACTATAATCAGCCGTCAAACCACCTCCCGTCGCCGGTCCTCCCTTGGGCATTTCGCAAACCGTGCCCGATAACTCCGCGTGAAATACGACGGTGATTCAAACCCGCAGGCGATGCTCACTTCCAGCACACTCAGATCGCTCTGGCGCAGTAATTGCCGGGCTTTTTCCAAGCGCAGGCCGAGGTAGAAGTTGCTCGGGGTGTCGTTCAAATGCAGGCGAAACAGGCGCTCCAGCTGACGCCGCGTTACGTTGATCGCGTCGGCCAGCGCCAATGTGCTCAGGGGCGGCTCGGTGTGTTGCTCCATCTCGCCGATCACTTGCACCAGTTTTTTGTTGTTGATGCCGTAGCGCGTGGCGATCTGCATGCGCTGGTGGTCTTTGCGTGGGCGGATACGGCCGAGCACGAATTGTTCGGAAACCTGGATCGCCAGCTCCGAGCCATGAGCCTGGGCGATCAGGTCGAGCATCAGGTCGATGGAAGCGGTGCCGCCCGCGCAGGTGATGCGACGGCGGTCGATTTCGAAGAGTTCCTGGGTCACTGTGAGCTGCGGGTAGGATTCCTTGAAAGCGTCGATGGCTTCCCAGTGCAGGGTCAGCCGGTGGCCATCGAGCAGGCCTGCTTCAGCCAGCACGCAGGCGCCGGTGTCGATGGCGCCGAGGGTCACGCCGTCATGGTCGAGGCGGCGCAGCCAGTGTTCCAGCGCGGGAGTGGCGAACTGCAAGGGTTCAAAGCCCGCCACCACCAACAATGTCGCGCCTTTTTTCAGCGGTTCCAACGCGGCGTCGGCGTTGACCGACATGCCATTGCTCGCCAGCACCGCGCCGCCATCGGCACTCAACACGTGCCAGCGGTACAGCTCGCCACGAAAGCGGTTGGCCACCCGCAGCGGCTCCAGCGCGGAGATAAAGCCAATGGCCGAAAAGCCCGGCATCAGCAGAAAGTAGAAATCCTGGGACATGGTGGCGCTCTCGTCGGACGGGCAGCGTGGCACTGTGATACTCCCGTTCACGGGCGGATTCAAGGGGGCAGGTCGCTGCAGTGCAAGAGCGGGTCGCCGCCGTGCGTTTTGTCGCCCCCAAAGCTACGTAACGTAAAACCCGCACCATCAGCCTCACGGCGCACAAAGACGCCGGCCCCCACAATAACGACCTGCCGAGGGATCCACCATGAACCGACTGATCAGCCGCTGCGTGCTCGCAGTCAGCGCCAGCGCCATCTTGAGCACCCACGTAATGGCCGCCGATGCGGCGTCCTGCCAGAACGTGCGCATGGGTGTGGTGAACTGGACCGATGTAATCGCCACCAGCGCCATGACCCAAGTGTTGCTCGACGGCCTCGGCTACAAGACCAAACAGACCAGTGCATCGCAGCAAATCATCTTCGCCGGCATCCGCGACCAACGCCTGGATATGTTCCTGGGCTACTGGAACCCACTGATGACCCAGACCATCACCCCATTCATCGACGCCAAGCAAGTCAAGGTCCTCGACAAACCAAGCCTGGAAGACGCGCGCGCCACCCTCGCCGTGCCGACCTACCTGGCGGACAAGGGCCTGAAAACCTTCGCCGACATCGCCAAATTCGAAAAAGAACTGGGCGGCAAGATCTACGGCATCGAGCCCGGCTCGGGCGCCAACACGCAGATCAAGGCGATGATCGCCAAGAACCAGTTCGGCCTGGGCAAGTTCCAACTGGTGGAATCGAGTGAAGCCGGCATGCTCGCCGCCGTGGACCGGGCGGTTCGCCGCAAGGAGGCGGTGGTGTTCTTTGGCTGGGCGCCGCACCCGATGAACGTCAACGTCGCCATGACTTACCTCACCGGCAGCGACGACGCCCTGGGCCCGAACGAAGGCATGGCGACCGTGTGGACCGTGACCGCGCCAACCTACGCCGAGCAGTGCCCCAATGTGCACAAACTGCTGACCAACCTGACCTTCACCGCCGCCGACGAGAGCCGGATGATGCAGCCGTTGCTGGATCACAAGGACGCCCTCGAGTCCGCCAAACAGTGGCTCAAGGATCACCCGCAAGACCAGGCTCGTTGGCTGGAAGGTGTGACCACCTTCGATGGCAAACCGGCTGCGGCCAACCTGCAATTGACCAGCAAGTAACCCCTTTTCAATCACCGTTTCGCAGCCACAAGCGGCTGCGAACGGCATCACTACGCCTGTAAGGAACCGCCCCATGAACCACGACGTCATCATCACCTGCGCACTCACCGGTGCTGGCGACACGACCAGCAGAAGCCCGCACGTGCCGGTCACCCCCAAGCAAATCGCCGCCGCAGCGGTGGAAGCCGCCAAGGCCGGCGCCACCGTGGTGCACTGCCACGTGCGCGACCCCGAGACCGGCAAATTCAGCCGTGACGTGGCCCTGTACCGCGAAGTGATGGAACGCATCCGTGAGGCCGACATCGACATCATCGTCAACCTCACCGCTGGCATGGGCGGCGACCTGGAGATCGGTGGCGGCGAGCACCCGATGGCGTTCGGCCCTAACACCGACCTGGTCGGCCCGCTGACCCGCCTGGCCCATGTGGAAGAGCTGCTGCCGGAAATCTGCACCCTGGACTGCGGCACCCTGAACTTCGGCGATGGCGACACCATTTACGTGTCCACCCCGGCGCAACTAAGGGCTGGTGCCAAGCGCATCCAAGCGCTGGGCGTTAAGCCCGAACTGGAAATTTTCGACACCGGTCACCTGTGGTTTGCCAAGCAGATGATCAAGGAAGGCCTGCTCGATAATCCGCTGTTCCAACTGTGCCTGGGCATTCCCTGGGGCGCGCCGGCCGACACCACCACCATGAAAGCCATGGTCGACAACCTGCCCGCCGACGCGGTATGGGCCGGGTTCGGCATCGGTCGCATGCAAATGCCAATGGCCGCGCAAGCGGTGCTGCTGGGCGGCAACGTGAGGGTAGGCCTGGAGGACAACCTGTGGCTGGACAAAGGCGTGCTCGCCACCAACGGGCAACTGGTGGAGCGCGCGAGTGAAATTCTCAGCCGGTTGGGTGCTCGGGTCATGACCCCGGCGGAAGGCCGAATCAAGATGGGCCTGACCAAACGCGGCTGACTCCCTGCCGAAACCGGATCAAAAATGTGGGAGCGGGCTTGCTCGCGAAAGCGGTGGGTCAGTACCCAATGCATCAACGGACACACCGCCTTCGCGAGCAAGCCCGCTCCCACAGGGGATCATCGAATTTTTCAGGAATTTGCCAATGCGCTTTATCACCGAAATCAAAACCTTCGCCGCCCTCGGCAGCGGTGTTATCGGCAGCGGCTGGGTGTCCCGCGCCCTGGCCCACGGCCTGGATGTAATCGCCTGGGACCCGGCGCCCGGTGCCGAAGCCGCCCTGCGCAAGCGCGTCGCCAACGCCTGGGACGCCCTTGAGAAACAAGGCCTGGCATCGGGCGCGTCCCAGGACCGCCTGCGCTTTGTCGACACTATCGAAGCGTGCGTGAAAGACGCCGACTTCATCCAGGAAAGCGCCCCGGAACGCCTGGCGCTGAAGCTGGAGTTACACAGCAAGATCAGCGCGGCAGCCAAGCCAAATGCGCTGATTGGCTCAAGCACCTCCGGCCTGTTGCCAAGCGAGTTCTACGAGCGCTCGACTCACCCTGAGCGTTGCGTGGTCGGCCACCCGTTCAACCCGGTTTACCTGTTGCCGCTGGTGGAAGTCGTCGGCGGCAAGAACACTGCGCCAGAGGCCATTCAGGCGGCAATCAAGGTGTATGAATCCCTCGGCATGCGGCCCTTGCATGTGCGCAAGGAAGTGCCTGGGTTTATCGCTGACCGTCTGCTGGAAGCGCTGTGGCGTGAGGCGCTGCACCTGGTCAATGACGGCGTGGCCACCACGGGCGAAATCGATGACGCCATCCGCTTTGGCGCGGGGCTACGATGGTCGTTCATGGGTACCTTCCTGACCTACACCCTGGCGGGTGGCGATGCCGGCATGCGGCACTTCATGGCGCAGTTCGGCCCGGCGTTGCAACTGCCGTGGACTTACCTGCCGGCGCCGGAACTGACCGACAAGCTGATTGACGATGTGGTGGACGGCACCAGCGATCAGCTGGGAAAACACAGCATATCTGCGCTGGAGCGCTATCGTGATGATTGCCTGCTGGCGGTGCTGGAAGCCGTGAAAACCACCAAGGCCAAGCACGGTATGAGCTTCACTGAATAAACCACAATTTTGACCGCGTACAAATTCGGAATTTATGTGATGCCTGCCCTGACCACCTACACCACAAACATCCTCCCCGACTGGGTGGATTACAACGGCCACCTGCGCGACGCGTTCTACCTGCTGATCTTCAGCTACGCCACCGACGCGCTGATGGACACACTGGGCCTTACCCGTGAAAGCCGCGAAGCCAGCGGTCACTCACTGTTCACCCTGGAGTTGCACCTGAACTACCTGCACGAGGTGAAACTGGGGGCCGAGGTCGAGGTGCATACCCAACTGATCGCCCATGACGCCAAGCGCCTGCATCTTTATCACAGCCTGCACTTGGTGGGTGATGCGAAGGAACTGGCGGGCAACGAGCAAATGCTGCTGCACGTGGACCTCGCCGGCCCGCATTCGGCGCCATTCACCGAGGCCACGCGGGGGAAACTTGCGGCCATCCACGCCGAGCAGACCGACCTGGCCCGCCCCGCCCTCCTCGGCCGCCTCATAGGGTTACCCACGCCAAATGAACAGCCAAAAAAAGCCCCGATCAAGCCGTGACAAGATCGGGGCAGAGTGCTTTGTGTGGGCCTTACATCCCGAGGGTGACCAAACCTTCAAGTCGCTTGCCTGGCAGTCAATGTACCCATTACTGCTGTCGGTAAACGGCTCGAAAACGACCTGTTCATAGCCATCTGAGGCATTCGTTGATTCTGCCCTTGCCGACCGGCTGATGGCCTACCAGAATCCACGTCAGATCCCGCTCCCTACACCAGGATAAACGTCATGATGCACGCGGACTTGATTGACCAGGATGACCTGCTGGGCCAACTGCGCTCATTGGGCTTTGAAGTGTCCAGCGGTGCCACCGCCGAGCAGGCCTGCGAGTGCGCGGTGCGTGGCTTGAGCCCGGCGCGGGCCAAGGCACTCAAGGGCATGGTTGAGCAGATGTACACCGGTAGCGCGACGATCTTGCCGGCGGTGAGGCAGGCGATCGACAAGCAGTTGTTGCCGGCTTTGGTTCAGTTCAAGCAGAACTCGGGCACCTGATAGCCCGCATTTGCGAGCAAGCCCGCTCCCACATTTGACCTTGTTCACAGATCAAAATGTGGGAGCGGGCTTGCCTGCAATAGAGGCAACGCGTTCTAGAGCGTTACGCTGGCGAAAGTCGACTCGTTACGCGCCTGGCTCAACGCCGACATCGGCCCCGACAACGGCGACAACACCAGCGCCGGCGGAATCGGCATCATCGCCACCTGTTGGGTGGTGTTGGAACCAACGCGCTCATCCCGTGGCGGAATGCCGAAGTATTCGCGGTAGCACTTGGAAAAGTGCGGCGTCGACACAAACCCGCACACCGACGCCACTTCGATGATCGACATCGGCGTTTGCTTGAGCAACTGCCGTGCGCGGATCAGGCGCAGCTTGAGGTAGTAGCGCGACGGTGAGCAGTGCAGATACTTCTGGAACAACCGCTCCAGCTGGCGACGGGACACGGCGACGTATACCGCCAGTTCATCCAGGTCGATCGGCTCTTCCAGGTTGGCTTCCATCAGCGCGACAATTTCCTGCAGCTTCGGCTGGTTGGTGCCGAGCATGTGCTTGAGTGGCACACGCTGGTGATCCTGTTCATTGCGGATGCGTTCGTACACAAACATCTCAGAGATCGCGGCCGACAGTTCACGGCCGTGGTCGCGGCTGATCAGGTGCAGCATCATGTCCAGCGGGGCGGTGCCGCCGGAGCTGGTGAAACGGTTGCGGTCGAGGGTGAACAGGCGTGTGCTCATGGTCACGCGTGGGAAGGCTTCCTGCATCGAGGCCAGGCATTCCCAGTGCACGCTGCAATCAAAGCCGTCGAGCAAACCGGCGCAGGCCAGGGCCCAACTGCCAGTGCACACCGCGCCCAGGCGACGGGACTGGCGCGCCTGGCTTTGCAGCCACGACACATGTTCACGGGTAACGGTGCGCTGGATACCCACGCCGCCGCACACGATCACCGTGTCCAGGGCCGGGGCTTTATGCATGGAGGCGTCGGGCGTGATTTGCAGACCGTCGCTGGCCCACACATGGTTTCCGTCGACGCTCAGGGTCGTCCAGCGATACAGCTCGCGGCCGGAGAGCTGGTTGGCCATGCGCAGGGGTTCGACTGCGGACGCCAGGGAAATCAGCGTGAAATTGTCCAGCAGCAAAAAGCCGATGGATTGAGGCGCACGGTTCTGGGGTTGGGCCCCTGAGTTGAACGACGTCATCGCGGTATCTCCTCACACAAAGCGGGTGATGGCCTCAGGCGAGGCTCTTGTTATTGCGCTCTTCATCCATAAAGAAGAGAGGCTTTGAATTGATAGAGCAATTGCCGTGCCTGAATTTGAATGGCTATTCAATAAATCCTAAAAACGACCTCATGACGCGTCTAAATAAGCCCGCGCCGTACGTAGGGATATCGCCAGAATTGCGCGTAGGAACGAGCCTGCTCAAAGAGTGTGAGCAGAACGGTAGCACTTGTGGGAAGGCGCTTTGAGGGATGTGGGACAAGTCTGTCACCGCAAGCGCGGGTGACGGGTGGTCATGCGGGAAATCGTTCGGAAGCTACTTATCTATTTGCGACGCGCTAAAAGGTGGCGCTTTTGGTTCGGGGTGTTCACTTTATGCGCAGTGTTGCTTGAACTACCGCTATCGCGGGCAAGCCCGGCTCCCACAGGGGAACGCATTCCAAAGGTGGGAGCTGGCTTGCCTGCGATAGCAGTGTCACTGACTCAACATTCCACAGCACTCACCGCCAACCCACCCCGCGACGTCTCTTTGTACTTGTCATGCATATCCGCCCCGGTATCGCGCATGGTGCGGATCACCCGGTCCAGCGAGATAAAGTGCTGCCCATCACCGCGCAAAGCCATCTGCGCGGCGTTGATCGCCTTCACCGCGGCAATCGCATTGCGCTCGATGCACGGCACTTGTACCAGCCCGCCCACCGGGTCGCAGGTGAGGCCGAGGTTATGTTCCAGGCCGATTTCGGCCGCGTTGCACAGCTGCTCCGGCGTGGCGCCGAGGATCTCGGCCAACCCGGCGGCGGCCATCGCGCAGGCCGAGCCTACTTCGCCCTGGCAGCCCACTTCGGCACCGGAAATCGAGGCGTTCTTCTTGCACAGGATCCCCACCGCCGCCGCACCGAGCAGGTAGTCGACCACGTTGGCCTCGGTGACTGCCTCGCTGAACTTCATAAAGTAGTGCAGCACCGCCGGGATGATCCCCGCCGCGCCGTTGGTGGGTGCGGTGACCATGCGCCCACCAGCGGCGTTCTCCTCGTTCACCGCCAGGGCGAACAGGTTCACCCACTCCATGGCGCTCAAGGTCGAGCCGATCACGTTCGGCTTACCCAACTCTTGCAGGCTGCGATGCAACTTGGCGGCACGTCGGCGCACGTTCAGGCCGCCAGGCAGGATGCCTTCGTGCTTGAGGCCCTGCTCCACGCAATCCTGCATGGCGCGCCAGAGTTTCATCAGGCCGCTGCGGATTTCTTCTTCAGAGCGCCAGACTTTTTCGTTAGCCAGCATCAACTCGGCGACGCGCAGGTTGTGGGTCTTGCACAACTGCAGCAGCTGCGCCGCGCTGGAAAACTCGTAAGGCAACTCGGTACGATCCATATCGGCCACGCCGCTGTGCGCCTGGGCTTCATCCACGACAAAACCGCCACCTACTGAATAGTAGGTATCACGGTGCAGTTCGCCGTTATCGCCGTGCACCACCAGGGTCATGGCGTTGGGATGGAACGGCAGGTTTTCGTCGAGCAGGCGCATGTCCCGCGCCCACACAAACGGCACCGGCAAACGCCCGTCCAGCAACAGGGTGTCGGTCTCGCGCAGGGTGTGAATACGGCTGCCGATTTGCGACGGGTCAATTGCGTCCGGCCACTCGCCCATCAGGCCCATGATGGTCGCGGTATCGCTGCCGTGGCCGATGCCGGTGGCCGACAATGAGCCATACAACTGAACTTCGACGCGCCTGACTTGTTCCAACAGTTCACGTTCACGCAATGCTTGGACGAACAACGCCGCGGCGCGCATGGGGCCGACGGTGTGAGAACTCGAAGGCCCGATGCCGATCTTGAACAGGTCGAAAACGCTGATAGCCATTGCCGTGAAACTCCTCGGTGAGCAGGCTAGGCATGAACAAGCTGCTACGCTCAGATCGCCCAGATGGCGGCATCATCAAGCTTTTATCCGCCCTCACGGCGTCTCACACCGACGTAACCATGCTCACCAACGCCGCCCTCGTGCGATCAGGCGTTTTGGCCGTTTTTAGCGGTGCAGATCGGTAAAAACTGCGGTTTTGCCACTGGAAAAATCTGTAAGCGACGTTACCGACACTGGATACGACCATCCCTGTACTGGATACGACGCCCCCTGTAGGCGTCAGATTTTCACTGGTACATGATCAGTCCCGACTCGTTTGCAAGGCGCCGTGCCTGCGCTTCATCGCACGCCCCAACCGCAACACTTATAAAGCGCGGCGAATGCCGCCAGAAAAAAGACACAGGAGTCTACCCCGATGAAAGGTTCACCCTCGTTGTTGTTGGCCGCCATGCTGAGTCTGCCAGTCTTGGCGAACGCTGCAGAACCGGAACAGTGCCATACCGTTAACTTCTCCGATGTCGGCTGGACCGACATTACCGTCACTACCGCGACCACCAGCGAAATCCTCAAGGGCCTGGGCTACACGCCGCGCACCACGATGATTTCGGTACCGGTGACTTACAAGTCGCTGGCCGACGGCAAGAACATGGACATCTTCCTCGGCAACTGGATGCCGACCATGGAAAACGACATCAAGCAGTACCGTGATGCCGGCACCGTGGAAACCGTGCGCGCCAACCTGGAGAACGCCAAATACACCCTCGCGGTCCCGGAAGCGCTGTACAACAAGGGCCTTAAAGACTTCGCCGACATCGTCAAATTCAAGGATGAACTGGGCGGCAAGATCTACGGTATCGAGCCGGGCAACGACGGTAACCGCACCATCAAGACGCTGATCGACAAAGACGCCTTCGGCCTGAAAACCGCCGGTTTCAAAGTGGTTGAGTCCAGTGAAGCCGGGATGCTCTCGCAAGTGGAACGCGCCACCAGGCGGAACCAGGCCATCGTGTTCCTTGGCTGGGAACCGCACCCGATGAACACCCGCTTCAAGATGAAGTACCTGACTGGCGGTGACGATTCGTTCGGCCCCAACTATGGCCAGGCCACCATCTACACCAACGTGCGCAAGGGTTACACGCAGGAATGCAGCAACGTTGGCCAGTTGCTGAAAAACCTGTCGTTCACCCTGAACATGGAAAGCACCCTGATGGGTAATGTCCTGGACGACAAGATGAAACCCGACGCCGCCGCGAAAGCCTGGCTGAAGAAAAACCCTCAAGTACTCGACACCTGGCTCGCCGGTGTCACCACCGTTGATGGCAAACCTGGGCTCGACGCCGTGAAAGCCTACCTCGCCAAATAGCAACCGCTGACCCCGGGGCGGCGCGCTGCCCCGGGATGTTTTCCCTCTTCGCATGTGGACATTCACTACCATGCTGACTGAACATAAAATCCCACTAGGCCAGTACATCGCTGCCTTCGTCGATTGGTTGACCCAACACGGTGCCAACTACTTCGACGCAATCGCATCGACCCTGGAAACGATGATCCAAGGCGTGACGTTTGCGCTGACCTGGTTCAATCCGCTGGCATTGATCGGTCTGGTTGCGCTACTCGCTCACTTTATTCAACGCAAATGGGGCCTGACGGTATTTGTCATTGCCTCCTTCCTGCTGATCCTGAACCTCGGGTACTGGCAGGAAACCATGGAGACCCTGGCGCAAGTGCTGTTCGCCACCCTGGTCTGCGTGGTCATCGGTGTGCCGCTGGGCATTGTTGCCGCGCACAAACCGCTGTTCTACACCCTGATGCGGCCGGTGCTCGATCTGATGCAGACCGTACCGACCTTCGTCTACCTCATCCCTACCCTGACCCTCTTCGGGCTGGGTGTGGTGCCTGGGCTTATTTCCACGGTGGTGTTCGCGATTGCCGCGCCGATCCGCCTGACCTACCTGGGTATCCGAGACGTACCGCAAGAGTTGATGGACGCCGGCAAGGCCTTTGGCTGCTCGCGCCGTCAGTTGCTCTCGCGCATTGAACTGCCCCATGCCATGCCGAGCATTGCCGCCGGCATTACCCAATGCATCATGCTGTCGTTGTCGATGGTGGTGATCGCGGCCCTGGTGGGCGCCGACGGCCTCGGCAAACCGGTGGTCAACGCACTCAACACCGCGGACATTGCCCTGGGCTTTGAAGCCGGCCTGGCAATCGTATTGCTGGCGATCATGCTCGACCGTATCTGCAAACAACCCGACGCTAAAGTAGGGGGTGATGCATGAGCATTATCCGATTCGACAATGTCGACGTGATTTTCTCCAAAGACCCACGCGAAGCGCTCAAGCTGCTGGACCAGGGCATGAGCCGTAACGAGATCCTGAAAAAGACCGGGCAAATTGTTGGCGTCGAGAACGCCAGCCTGGATGTAGAGAAAGGCGAAATCTGCGTGCTGATGGGCCTGTCAGGCTCCGGCAAGTCGAGCTTGCTGCGTTGCATCAACGGCCTCAATACCGTGAGCCGTGGCCAGTTGTTCGTGGAGCATGAGGGTCACCAGATCGACATCGCATCCTGCACACCCGCCGAACTGAAGATGATGCGCACCAAACGCATCGCCATGGTGTTCCAGAAGTTTGCCCTGATGCCCTGGCTGACCGTGCGCGAGAACATCAGCTTTGGCCTTGAAATGCAGGGCCGCCCGGAAAAAGACCGGCGCAAGCTGGTGGATGAAAAACTGGAGCTGGTGGGCCTGAGCCAATGGCGCAACAAGAAGCCCGACGAGCTGTCCGGCGGCATGCAGCAGCGCGTCGGCCTGGCCCGCGCGCTGGCGATGGACGCCGACATTTTGTTGATGGACGAACCCTTCTCCGCCCTCGACCCGCTGATCCGTCAAGGCCTGCAAGATGAATTGCTGGAGCTGCAACGCAAACTGAACAAGACCATTGTGTTCGTGAGCCACGACCTCGATGAGGCGCTCAAACTGGGCAGCCGGATCGCGATCATGAAAGACGGCAAGATCGTCCAGTACAGCGTGCCGGAAGAGATCGTGCTGAACCCGGCCGATGACTACGTGCGCACCTTCGTCGCGCATACCAACCCGCTCAACGTGCTGTGCGGCCGCAGCCTGATGCGCACCCTGGACAACTGCACGCGCGTGAACGGATCGGTGTGTCTCGACCCAGGCGACGACTCGTGGCTGGACCTGGCCGAAGGTAACACCATCAAGGGCGCGCGCCAGAATGGCGTGGGGATGAACCTGCAGAACTGGGCACCTGGGCAGACATTGGAAGGTCTGGGCCGGCTGCCGACACTGGTGGACTCCAATATCGGCATGCGCGATGCGTTGCACATTCGGTATCACACCGGCAATAAATTGGTGCTGCATGACAACAACCAAGTGGTGGGAATACTCGGAGACACCGAGCTTTACCATGCCTTGCTAGGCAAGAACCTGGGCTAACCACGGCGTAACCAAATGGAGGTATTTAGGCATTAACCAAGCGGCGCCATCGAGGGCGCCGCCTGCTCAATCATCAGCTATAGACCCGGCCAAGGAGCTGCCGATGGCTTTTAAACTGATCGAGCACGTCCCGGGTAATCTGTTCTGGGGCGAAGCCCATCAGGTCGTATTCCTGAGGCCCGTTGTACAGGTAAACCTCGGCGCGGTAGTAACGGGTACGCTCTTCCTCGGGCAGGTCATTGGGTGCCGACGAGTAAGCATCCAGGCTCACCTCATAGACAAACGGGTTGTCTTCTTCCATCTCTACACGCACACCAATGCAGCGTTTGGACTTGCCAAGCAAGGTCTGCACTTGCAGCCCTTGGTTACGCAACGTAAGCGCCGCTTCTTCCAGCGCAGGCGTGACGCGCTTGTCCATAAAACGTTGCACGGTGCCCTGGCTCGGTTGCAGGTCCAGCGCGGTCAAACGCGCGCTGAAACCATGGCGGCCACGCTCGGCCAATTGCGCCTGCTCCTGTTCCATCGCCACGTCCTGGCGCATGGCTTTGTGCAGACCGAACATAAACAGGATCAGCACCACCGAGAACGGCAGCCCCGCCAGCACCACCATGGTCTGCATGGCTTCAAAGTTGCCGGCAAACAGCAGGCCGATGGTCACCAGGGTGATCACCGCCGACCAGAAGACCCGCAACCAGTGCGGCGCGTCTTCGTCCACATTGCCGCCTTTGCAGGAAAGGTTGGCCATCATCACCGCGCCAGAATCCGCCGGGGTCAGGAACAGCACAAAGCCCACAAAGATCGACACTCCGATGACGATTTTCGACGCAGGGTAATGCTCAAGCAGTTGGTAGATAGCCATCGACGGCTGTTCCAGCGCCGTCTTGCCCAGTTCCACCGCACCGTGGTTCAGCACCAGGTCCAGCGCCGAGTTGCCGAAGATCGACAGCCACGCCAGGGTGAAGCCCAGCGGGATCAGCAACACGCCGGCGACCAGTTCACGTACCGTGCGACCACGGGAAATACGCGCGATGAACATGCCCACGAATGGCGCCCAGGAAATCCACCAGGCCCAGTAGAACAGGGTCCACAGGCCCATCCAGCGCTCGGTCTTGTCGGCGTCGCCTTGGTACACGTAAAGGTCGAAGGTTTTCAGGATGATGCCGTTGAGATAATCACCGGTGTTCTGCACCAGGCCGTTGAGCAAATGCAGGGTCGGACCGAACAGCAGCACGAAGATCAGCAACCCGCTGAACAGCACGATGTTGAGGTTGGACAGGCGGCGAATGCCGTTCTCCACACCCGACACAGCAGCAATGGTTGCCACGGTGCTCATCACGATGATCACGATCAGCAGGTTAGTGTTGCTGTGCTGCATGCCGAACAGGTTTTCCAACCCGGACGACACCTGCATCGCGCCGATCCCCAGGTTGGTCACCAGGCCGAGCAGGGTCACGAACATACCGAAACCGTCCACCGCGTGGCCGGCCGCGCCTTTCACCCAACGCTCGCCCACCAGCGGGTACAGCGCCGAGCGCAAGGCCAGCGGCTGGTTGTGACGGTAGGCAAAGTACGCCACGGCCAGGCCGACCAGGGCATAGATTGCCCAGCCATGCAGGCCCCAATGCAAGAAGGTCAATTGCAACGCCTGGCGAGCGGCGCCATTGCTCGCTGCTGCGCCTTCAGGCGGGTTGAAGTAGTGGTCGAGCGGCTCCGAAGCGCCGAAATACAGCAGCGAGATGCCGATACCCGACGAGAACAACATGCCGGCCCAGGCGCCGTAGCTGAAGTCCGGAGTGTCGTCCTTGCTGCCCAGTTTCAACTTGCCAAAGGACGAAAACGCCAGGCCGACCACAAACACCAGGTAGGCGGCGATAACCACCATGTAATACCAGCCGAAGCTTTTCGACAGCCAGGCTTGGGCGATGCCGAGCATGCGCCCGGCCTCTTGCGGGGCGATGATCAGGATGGCAGTCAACAACAGAATCAGCGCGGTGGAGGTGTAGAACACCCAACCGTTGACCCTGACCTTTTCCGGCGGGGTCTTTATAAGAGAGGCAGAACTCATGGCGCAGATGCTCCGGGCAGTGCGAGAGAGAAACACAAGGCAACGGTTATCCCGGAACATCGATTTTTCGGCAGTCGACGGACGGGTGTTATAAAGACACCCCGAAAATCCTTGTGCCCCGCCGAGGCGGTGCCAGGCCCCTATATGGCCCGTTTCAGGGGTTTTCGCAGGTGTCAGATGTCGCCGCCCATTTGTAGGGAATGCCTATAGGCAGCGACCATTTGTCGCAGAGCTTATTCTTTGTTGATTGAACGTTCAATCAAAACAAAATAGACTGGCCACCAAGTCGACGAACGTTCATCGCCCGTCGCAGGCCTAAGGAGAGGTGCTACATGCCCAAGGTCGGTATGCAACCCATACGCCGCCAGCAGTTGATCGAAGCCACGCTGGCGGCGATCGATCAGGTCGGAATGGGAGATGCCAGCATTGCGCTGATCGCCCGTTTGGCCGGCGTCTCGAACGGCATCATCAGTCACTACTTCAAGGACAAGAACGGCCTTATTGCAGCGACGATGCGCTATTTGATGAACGCGCTGATCGAGAACGTCCACGAACGCAGGCTTGCGCTGAAGGACGACAGTCCACGGGCGCACCTTCGGGTGATTATCGAGGGCAACTTCGACGCCAGCCAGGTCAACGGACCGGCAATGAAAACCTGGCTGGCCTTCTGGGCCACCAGCATGCATCACCCGTCATTGCACAGGTTGCAGCGGATCAACGATCAACGTCTGTATTCCAACCTGTGCTGCCAGTTCCGCCGAGTGCTGCCGCTGCCGCACGCACGCAAAGCAGCCAGAGGCCTGGCAGCCCTGATCGACGGTTTGTGGTTGCGCGGCGCCCTGTCGGGAGACGCTTTCGACACGGAGCAGGCGCAACGGATCGCTTACGAATACATGGATTTCCAATTGGCCAAGCAGGTGAGTTAGAGCATACGTAACCGCTCAACCCCTGAACTGTTGCCGCTCAGTGTTGCCACACCCTTATGGCTCACTTTTCGGCGGTTAACGCCAACCACTTATGCACTTGCGAGGACTTTATGGCCCGTTTCGAACTGCAAAAACTCTACATTGACGGCGGCTACAGCGACGCTGGCAGCGATGCCACTTTCGAAGCCATCAACCCGGCTAACGGTGAAGTTCTCGCCCAAGTGCAACGCGCAACGAAAGAAGACGTTGAGCGTGCCGTGGTCAGCGCCGAGAAAGGCCAGAAAATCTGGGCGGCGATGACCGCCATGGAGCGTTCGCGCATCCTGCGCCGTGCCGTCGACATCCTGCGCGAGCGCAACGATGAACTGGCCGCCCTGGAAACCCTGGACACCGGCAAATCCTTCTCCGAAACCAAGTACGTCGACATCGTCACCGGCGCTGATGTACTGGAGTACTACGCAGGCCTGGTGCCGGCCATCGAAGGCGAGCAGATCCCACTGCGCGACACTTCGTTCGTCTACACCCGCCGCGAGCCGTTGGGCGTGGTCGCGGGTATCGGTGCATGGAACTACCCGATCCAGATCGCCCTGTGGAAATCCGCACCGGCCCTGGCCGCCGGTAACGCGATGATCTTCAAGCCAAGCGAAGTCACCTCGTTGACCACCCTGAAACTGGCCGAGATCTACACCGAAGCTGGCGTTCCGGCTGGCGTGTTCAACGTACTGACCGGCAGCGGCCGTGAAGTCGGCACCTGGCTGACCGAGCACCCGCGCATCGAGAAAGTCTCGTTCACCGGCGGCACCGACACCGGCAAGAAAGTCATGGCCAGCGCTTCGAGCTCGTCGCTCAAAGAAGTGACCATGGAACTGGGCGGCAAGTCGCCATTGATCGTGTTCGAAGACGCCGACCTGGATCGTGCAGCCGACATCGCGATGATGGCCAACTTCTACAGCTCCGGTCAGGTCTGCACCAACGGCACTCGCGTGTTTGTGCCCAAACACCTGCAAGCGGCGTTCGAAGCCAAGATCGTTGAACGTGTTGCGCGCATCCGCGTTGGCAACCCGGAAGACGACAACACCAACTTCGGCCCGCTGGTCAGCTTTGCCCACATGGAAAGCGTGCTGGGCTACATCGCCAAGGGTAAAGAGCAAGGCGCCCGCCTGCTGTGCGGCGGCGACCGCCTGACCGACGGCGACTTCGCCAAAGGCGCCTTCGTGGCCCCGACCGTGTTCACCGACTGCACCGACGACATGGTCATCGTGCGTGAAGAAATCTTCGGCCCGGTGATGAGCATCCTCACCTTTGATACCGAAGAAGAAGTGATCCGCCGCGCCAACGATACCGACTTCGGCTTGGCTGCCGGCCTGGTGACCAAGGACCTGAACCGCGCCCACCGCGTGATTCATCAACTGGAAGCGGGTATCTGCTGGATCAACGCCTGGGGCGAGTCCGACGCCAAGATGCCAGTGGGTGGCTACAAGCAATCCGGTGTGGGCCGTGAAAACGGGATCAGCTCGCTGAACAACTTCACCCGCATCAAATCAGTGCAGGTTGAGCTGGGCGATTACGCATCAGTGTTCTGATGAGCCTCGAGCGGCAAGTTTCAAGCTGCAAGTAAAGCAGTTTGGTTTGCCGCATCTCCCACATGCACCGCTCGCTGCTCTTTCTTGCAGCTTGAAGCTAGGAGCTTGCAGCTCCCCCGGAGTACAAATGACTCAAGAATACGACTACATCATTGTTGGCGCAGGTTCTGCGGGCAACACCTTAGCGACCCGTCTGACCGAAGACGAAGGCGTCACCGTTTTGCTGCTGGAAGCCGGCGGCCCCGACTACCGTCTTGACTTCCGTACCCAGATGCCAGCAGCCCTGGCCTTCCCGCTGCAAGGCCGCCGCTACAACTGGGCCTACGAGACCGAACCAGAGCCACACATGGACGGCCGTCGCATGGAATGTGGTCGCGGCAAGGGCCTGGGTGGTTCTTCGCTGATCAACGGCATGTGCTACATCCGTGGTAACGCCATGGACTACGACAACTGGTCGAAGCTGCCCGGTCTGGAAGACTGGACGTACCTGGACTGCCTGCCGTACTTCCGCAAAGCCGAAACCCGTGACATCGGCCCGAACGACTGGCACGGCGGCGATGGCCCGGTCAGCGTGACCACGCCTAAAGCCGGCAACAACCCGCTGTTCCACGCGATGATTGAGGCTGGCGTACAAGCCGGTTACCCGCGTACCGAAGACTTGAACGGCTACCAGCAAGAAGGCTTTGGCCCGATGGACCGAACTGTCACGCCTAACGGCCGTCGCGCCAGCACCGCGCGCGGTTACCTGGACACGGCTAAAAAGCGTTCGACCCTGACCATCGTCACCCACGCCCTCACCGACAAAGTATTGTTTGAAGGCAAGCGTGCGGTTGGCGTGCGTTACCTGATCGGCGCAGCCGAAGAGCGCGTTGAAGCCCGCGCTCGCAAGGAAGTGCTGGTGTGCAGCGGCGCAATCGCTTCGCCGCAATTGCTGCAACGCTCCGGCGTTGGCCCGGCCAAACTGCTGGAAAGCCTCGACATCCCGGTGGTCCACGACCTACCGGGCGTCGGCGAAAACCTGCAGGACCACCTTGAGCTGTACCTGCAATACGCGTGCACCCAACCGGTGTCGCTGTACCCGTCGCTGCTCTGGTACAACCAGCCGGCCATCGGTGCCGAATGGCTGTTCAACGGCACCGGTATCGGCGCCAGCAACCAGTTCGAAGCAGGCGGGTTCATCCGTTCACGCCCGGAATTCGAATGGCCGAACATCCAGTACCACTTCCTGCCGGTCGCGATTAACTACAACGGCAGCAATGGCGTAAAAGAGCACGGTTTCCAGGCGCACATGGGTTCCATGCGTTCGCCAAGCCGTGGCCGCATCCAGTTGAAGTCGAAGAACCCACGGGACTACCCGAGCATCCTCTTCAACTACATGGCTACCGAGCAGGACTGGCAGGAATTCCGCGACGGCATCCGCCTGACGCGTGAAATCATGCAACAGCCGGCACTGGACCCGTTCCGTGGCCGCGAAATCAGCCCAGGTATTGAAGTGCAAACCGATGAGCAGCTGGACAAGTTCATCCGCGAGCACGCCGAAACCGCGTACCACCCGTCCTGCTCGTGCAAGATGGGCACCGACGAGATGGCTGTAGTGGATGGCGAAGGCCGCGTGCATGGCATGCAGGGTCTGCGTGTGGTCGATGCGTCGATCATGCCGATCATCGCCACCGGCAACCTGAACGCGCCGACGATCATGATCGCCGAGAAAATCGCCGACAAGATCCGTGGTCGCCAGCCGCTGCCGCGCAGCACCGCCGACTACTACGTGGCAGGCGATGCGCCGGTGCGTGGCAAGCCGATGCGTGAAGTGGGCCCGACTGCACAGTAACTGATACACCGCGGTGCTCCCTTCGCGAGCAAGCCCGCTCCCACAGTTGATCGGGTTCACACGGTCAAAATGTGGGAGCGGGCTTGCTCGCGAAGGGGCCCGACCATTCACTGCAAAACCTCTCCTTGATCAGCTACTCTGTTTGCCTGCGCGCGACGAGCCGCCCACAAGGAAGGTCCCATGTTCGACCACCACTCCACACTCAAACAGCATTTCAGTGCCCTGCGCACCTCCGCCGAATTCTTCTCCCTGCGTTACGTGCGCGAGTCCGGCCAATACCTGGCCGTGCGCAAGAACGTCGCCGAACCACCCCACATGAACCACGACGAAGGCGCCATGCTCACCGTGCGTCTCAATGGCGTGGAAGCCTACGCCGCGACGCACGACATTTCCCTGCATGGCCTGCAAGCCGCCCTTGCGCGCGCCGAACAGCAAGCCCGGTTGATCAAGCCCCACGCGCTGCTCGACCTGCGCGACCAGCACGTCTCCAGCGATGTGGCGGACTACCTGTCCCCCGACCTTAACCAACCCTTCCCGTCCTTGAGCGACTGCTACCAACTGCTGGGTGACGAATCCGCCGCCGTGCCCAAGGACGAGCGCCTGGTGAACTGGGAAGTCAGCCTCGGCCTGACCCACGTCGAGCAGATCTACCTCAACAACGCGGGCGCCGAACTGCGTCAGGCCCAGCGCTTCGTGTTCCCCGGCGTCAACGTCACGGCCTATGACGGCAACGACAGCCAGAGCCGCACCCTGGGCGGCAGCAACTTCGGCCAGCAAGGCGGCGTTGAGGTGATCAGCCGCTTCGGCCTGATCGGTGCCGCGCCACGCATCGCCGACGAAGCCCTGCAACTGCTGCTCGCACCGAACACCCCCAACGGCCCGCGCGACCTGCTGCTGATGCCCGATCAGATGATCCTGCAGATCCACGAATCCATCGGCCACCCGCTGGAGCTGGACCGCATTCTGGGGGACGAGCGCAATTACGCCGGCACCAGCTTTGTGAAGGCCGGCGACTTCGGCCATCTGCAATATGGCTCCAAGTTGCTCAACGTAACGTTCGACCCGGACATCCCCGAGCAACTCGCCAGCTACCGCCATGACGACGACGGCACCCGCGCCAGCAAGCAGTTCCTGATCCGCGAAGGGCGGTTGCTCAAACCGCTGGGCGGGGCGCTGTCGCAATACCGCTCCGGCATGCCAGGCGTGGCCAACAGCCGGGCCAGCAGTTGGAACCGTGCGCCCATCGACCGCATGGCCAACCTCAACATCGAAGCTGGCGACAAGCGCCTTGCACAACTGATCGGCGGCATAGAAAACGGCATCCTGATGTCGACCAACCGTTCATGGTCCATCGACGATGCGCGCAATAAATTCCAGTTCGGCTGTGAATGGGGCCAATTGATCGAAAACGGTGAGCTGAAAGGTGTGGTGAAGAACCCCAACTACCGGGCTATTTCCGCAAACTTCTGGCGCAATCTCAGTGCGGTTGGCGATGCCAGCACCTTCAAGGTCCTGGGCACGCCGAACTGCGGCAAAGGCGAACCCAACCAGGTGATCCGCGTCGGCCATGCGTCGCCCGCCTGCGTATTCAGTGATGTCGACGTATTTGGGGGAGACGCCTGATGAACAACTTCAAGGCATTGGTGGAGTGGCTCAAGCACGCCATCACCGACCGCGAACAATTCCACCTGGGCTATGCGGATGAAGCGTCCGAGTTCGTGCGTTTCAACCACGCCAAGGTGCGCCAGGCCGGCCAGGTGCAACAGGCCAGCCTCAACCTGAAACTGATCAACGACGGCCGCCACGCCGACCTGGGCATCACCCTGGCAGGCGAGCCGGAGTTGGACCGCCAACGCTTGGCCGATGGCCTGAAACAGCTGCGTGAAACCCTGCCGTTGCTGCCCCAGGATCCGTACCTGTTGCTGAACCACAACGCCTGGCAAAGCAACAACGCACACACCCGACCGCTGCCGGCACTGGCTCAGGTACTGGAAGAGATCAGCCGGGCCGCGCAAGGCGTCGACCTGGTCGGTTTCTATGCGTCGGGCCCCATCAGCCGAGGCTTCGCCAGTTCGTCGGGCGCCTTCGGCTGGCACCAGGCCAATAGTTTCAACTTCGATTTCAGCCTGTTCCACGCCAATGGCGAAGCGGTGAAAGCCAGCTACGCCGGACACACCTGGGACAGCGCCGAGTTTGCCGCGCGCTTCCAGCAGGCCCGCGAACAGCTTGAGTTCCTCGGCCGCCCACTGCACACGCTGGCACCTGGACAATACCGCGCTTACCTCGCCCCGGCGGCGATTGAAGAAATCATCAGCATCATCACCTGGGGTGGGTTTTCCGCCCAGGCCATCGCCAGCAAGGGCAGCTCGCTGCAAAAGCTGTATGCCGGCGAACAGTCCCTGAGCCCGCTGGTGACGGTGGCTGAACAGATCAGCGGTTCCCTGAGCCAGGCGTTTTCCACCGAAGGTTACCCACGCGGCGATGTCACGCTGATCAATGCGGGGAAAGCCGATGGCCAACTGATCAACTCACGCAGCGCTGCCGAATACAGCTTGAGTACCAATGGCGCGAGCAGTGATGAATCGCCCAGCGCCTTGCAGATGGCTGCCGGTAGCCTGGCCCAGGCCGATATTCTCAAGCAGTTGGGCACCGGGCTGTACATCAGCAACCTGTGGTACCTGAACTACTCGGACCTGCCGGCGGCACGCCTGACCGGCATGACGCGCTTCGCCACCTTCTGGGTGGAAGACGGCGAGATCAAGGCGCCGGTGAGTACCATGCGGTTTGATGACAGCATCTATAGCCTGCTTGGTTCGCAGTTGGAAGCGCTGACCGTTGACAGGGAATTGCTGCTGTCGGCGAGTACGTATAGCCAGCGCAACACCGCCTCCAACTTATTGCCAGGCGCCTTGGTAAAACGCCTGACGTTGACCCTGTAAACACAATCCCCTTGTGGGAGCGGGCTTGCCCGCGATGGCGACGTGTCAGTCAACACAACTGGTGACTGACCCACCGCCTTCGCGAGCAAGCCCACTCCCACATTGGGTTGTGTTGATTTCAGACACGTCTGGTCTGCCCCTTCCTACCGTCAAATCCCATCCCGCACGTGTTCCCGCATGCTCTGTTGTCGCCCGCAGAAAACCTCGCTATAACGGTTAGTGGCACACCGCTACCCCACAGGAAGTACTGCATGCACTTGCCCGGTATGGGCAAGCCGGAGCATTGACATGGACCATGGAAGTTTCGTCATACAAAAGCTGTTCAAGCACTACAACGTTCACGTCGAGCTGCTAGGTAACAATCCGCAGAAAAAAACCGTGCTGATGGTCAATGGCGCGCTGTCCACCACGCGCTCATTTGCGCGCACCAGCAAATGTCTGGCGGAACACTTCAATGTGTTGCTGTTCGACTTGCCATTCTCCGGCTATTCCCGCGAGCACAACACTGACCTCGACTTGGTGACCAAGGACGACGAGGTGCACATGCTGCGCGCATTGGTCGAACGCTTTCACGTCAACCACCTGGTGTCAGCCTCCTGGGGCGGTATCTCCACGCTGCTGACCCTGGCGCACAACCCACCGTCCATTGAAAGCTCGGTGGTGATGGCCCTGGCGCCCAACCTCAACCAAGCCATGCTCGACTATGTGGAGCGTGTGCGCGTACTGATCGAGGCGGATGACAAGTCTGCCGTCGGCCACTTGCTCAATGAAACCGTGGGCAAATACCTGTCACCTCGGCTCAAGCGCAACAACCATCGGCACCTGTCGAGCATGGCGACCACCGAATACCGCCAGGCGCGTTTTCATATCCACCAAGTGCTGGCTCTGGGCGATGGCAACTACTTGCCGGCACTCCGGCAGATTGAAACGCCGGTGCACTTTCTCAATGGCGCGCTGGACGAATACACCCCCGCCGCCGAGGCGCAGCTATTCAAGCACTACGTGGGGCGCAGCAGCTTTGCTGTAGCCGAACATACTGGGCATTTGCTCGACCTCGAATCCAGCGAAGCCGCCGTGGCGGTGCACCGCGAACTGCTGGATTTCCTGGTGGGAAAAGGCGCGACGGATGGCGCATAATCGCCAACACATAGCCTGCTAACAAAAGGTTTTCCATGCCGAACCGCGTCCCGCTTGATGCCAAGACCGCCCGCTGGCTGCCCTGGGTGGTAGCGATTGCCTTCTTCATGCAGTCGCTGGACGGGACGATCCTGAACACCGCACTGCCGGCCATGGCACGGGACCTCGCGGAAAACCCGCTGCGCATGCAAGGGGTGGTGATCGCCTACATGCTCACCGTCGCCTTGCTGATCCCGGCCTCGGGCTGGATCGCCGACCGCTTCGGCACCAAGAAAATCTTCTTCTGCGCAATCATGCTGTTCAGCATGGGCTCGCTGCTGTGCGCCTTGTCCAACAGCTTGAGCATGCTGGTGGGTGCGCGGGTGATCCAGGGGTTGGGCGGTGCGCTGATGCTGCCGGTTGGACGGTTGGTGGTGTTACGCGCGTACCCCCGCTCCGAACTGGTACGCATCATGGGCTTCATTACCATCCCCGGGCTGCTCGGCCCATTGCTTGGGCCGACCATGGGCGGCTGGATGGTGCAATACCTGACCTGGCACTGGATCTTCTTGATCAACTTGCCGGTGGGCATGATCGGCTGCTACGCCGTGTGGAAATTTATCCCCGACCTGCGCGGCAGTGAGCGCACGCGATTCGATGGGATCGGCTTCCTGTTGTTTGGCGCCGCGATGGTGCTGATCACCATCGCCATGGAAGGCCTGGGCGAATTGCACCTGCCGCACCTGCGCGTGATGTTGCTGCTGTTTGGCGGGCTTGCCTGCCTCGCGGCCTATTGGCTGCGCGCCGGGCATATCGATAACCCGTTGTTTTCGCCAGTGCTGTTCAAGACCCGTACCTTTGCCGTGGGCATTCTCGGTAACCTGTTTGCGCGCCTGGGCAGCGGCGCCCTGCCGTTCCTGGTGCCGCTGCTGTTGCAGGTGGCGCTGGGTTATTCGCCGTCGGAAGCCGGGATGAGCATGTTGCCTCTGGCGGCGGCGGCGATGTTTGCCAAGTCCGTTGCGCGGCCGCTGATCGAACGCCTGGGCTACCGCATCGTGCTGACCGGCAACACCCTGGCGCTGGGCATCATGCTGGCGAGCATGGGGCTGGTCACTGAAAACACGCCGTACCCGCTGCTGCTGGGGATGCTGGCGGTGCTGGGGGCGATCAACTCCCTGCAATTCACCGCAATGAACACCGTTACGTTGATCGACCTTGATGACGCACAGGCCAGCAGCGGCAACAGTTTACTGTCGGTGGTGGCGCAACTGTCGCTGAGCCTCGGGGTGGCCTGCGCCGGTGCATTGCTGGGTGGATTTACGGCCGAAACCGGCAACGATGGTGTGGAAAGCGTACTCGGCGCCTTCCAGCTGACCTTCCTTACGGTGGGCATCATGGCGATGCTGGCGGCGGCGATCTTCCTGCAATTGTCGCCAAAAGACGGCAAACGTGTGGCCAGCCCGGAGCAGCATATTGAGCATTGAAGCAGCTGCAAGCTTCAAGCTTCAAGCTGTAAGCCTCAAGCTTGCCGCTTGCAGCTCGTAACTTGCCGCTGGCCCCCTGCTCCTCGTCGAGAACATATAAAGAAACTCAAAGGGGCCTGCTACACTGCGCGACATTTTGTTTTGCAGAGCCAGTCCCGTGACTACCATCGCCACCGCTTTTAATACTTTGCCCCTGTCCGCCGCCATGCTGGCTAACCTCGACTCGCTGGGTTATGTCGAGATGACGCAGATCCAGGCGCAAAGCTTGCCGGTGATCCTCAAAGGGCTGGACCTGATTGCCCAGGCCAAGACCGGCAGCGGCAAGACCGCTGCGTTCGGCATCGGCCTGTTGAACCCGATCAACCCGCGCTACTTCGGCTGCCAGGCCCTGGTGATGTGCCCGACCCGTGAGCTGGCCGACCAGGTCGCCAAGGAAATCCGTCGCCTGGCCCGTGCCGAAGACAACATCAAGGTGCTGACCCTGTGCGGCGGCGTGTCCCTCGGCCCACAGATCGCGTCCCTGGAACACGGCGCCCACGTCATCGTCGGCACCCCAGGCCGCATCCAGCAGCACCTGCGCAAGGGTTCGCTGGTACTCGACGGCCTGAACACGCTGATTCTCGACGAAGCCGACCGCATGCTCGATATGGGCTTCTACGACGCCATCGAAGACATCATCAGCAAGACCCCGCCGCGCCGCCAGACCCTACTGTTCTCGGCCACCTACCCGGTGAGCATCAAGCAGTTGGCCTCGAAATTCATGCGGGCGCCGCAACAAGTGAAGGCCGAAGCCTTCCACTCCGACGACCAGATCGAGCAGCGTTTCTACGAGATCTCGCCGGAAGAGCGCATGGACGCCGTGACCAAGGTACTGGCGCACTTCCGCCCGGCATCGTGCGTGGCGTTCTGCTTTACCAAGCAGCAAGTGCAGGAAACCGTGGATCACCTGACGTCCAAGGGCATCAGCGCCGTTGGCCTGCATGGCGATCTGGAACAGCGTGACCGTGACCAAGTGTTGGCGATGTTCGCCAACCGCAGTACCTCGGTGCTGGTAGCGACCGACGTGGCCGCCCGTGGCCTGGACATTGACTCGCTGGACATGGTGATCAACGTCGAACTGGCCCGCGACTCGGAAATCCACATCCACCGCGTCGGCCGTACCGGTCGTGCCGGTGAGACCGGCATCGCGATCAGCCTGGTTGCACCGTCCGAAGCGCACCGCGCCCAGGCGATCGAGCAGTTGCAGAAGTCGCCGTTGAACTGGGACCAACTGGACAACCTCAAGCCACAAAGCGGTGGCCCGTTGCTGCCGGTGATGAGCACCCTGTGCATTGCTGCCGGGCGCAAAGACAAGGTTCGCCCAGGCGACATCCTCGGCGCGCTGACCGGTGATGCGGGCATTCCGGGGGCCCAGGTTGGCAAGATCGCGATCTTTGATTTCCAGGCGTTCGTGGCCGTGGAGCGCGGGATCGCCAAGCAGGCATTGCAGCGCTTGAATGATGGCAAGATCAAAGGCCGTTCGTTGCGCGTGCGGATCCTGTAAAGCTTTCCCGTCCAATGGAGATCCGATGTGTGCGGGCTTGCTCGCGAAGGCGGTATATCAGTCAAAAATATAATGACTGACACACCGCCTTCGCGAGCAAGCCCGCTCCCACATTTGACTGTAATCCAAATCAGAAAATGTACGAGGACACCGTTTTGCGCTCGACCGAAGTTGTGATCATTGGCGCCGGCGCCGCAGGCTTGATGTGCGCACTGACCGCCGCCGGGCGTGGGCGCAAGGTGATGCTGATCGACCATGCGAACAAGGCCGGCAAGAAGATCCTGATGTCCGGCGGTGGCCGCTGCAATTTCACCAATATGTACACCGAGCCGGCCAATTTTCTTTCGCACAACGCGCACTTCTGCAAGTCCGCCCTGGCGCGCTACACCCAGTGGGATTTTATCGGCCTGGTGGCCAAGCACGGCGTGCCGTACCACGAGAAAAAGCTCGGCCAGCTGTTCTGCGATAACAAGTCCAGCGACATTCTCGGGATGCTGCTGGACGAGTGCATCCAGACCGGTGTGAGCATGCACCTGGACACGTCGATCCAGGAGATTGCCAAAGTCGACAATGGTTACCAGTTGCAGACCACGCTGGGTGAGCTGCGCTGCGAGTCTTTGGTGATTGCCACGGGCGGCTTGTCGATTCCAACCCTCGGCGCGACCGGTTTCGGCTATCAAGTCGCCAAGCAATTCGGTCATGAGCTGCTACCGACCCGCGCCGGGCTTGTGCCGTTCACCATCACCGACCAGCTCAAGGACTTGTGCGCAGAGCTGTCCGGCACCTCGGTGGATTGCCTGGTCAGCTGCAACGACCAGAGCTTTCGCGAGAACATCCTGTTTACCCACCGCGGCCTGAGCGGGCCGGCGATTCTGCAGATTTCCTCTTACTGGGAGTCCGGCGACACGGTGGAGATCAACCTGCTGCCTGACCACGACGCCCACAGTTGGCTGCAACAGCAACAGACCGAGCGCCCTAACAGCGAGCTGAAAACCCTGCTGGGCGAGATCTTCACCAAGAAGATGGCCAACCTGCTGGCAGAGACCTGGTTTGTGTCCAAGCCGATGAAGCAGTACACCCACGCCGAGATTGCCGATATCGCGCAAAAGCTCGGCAGTTGGCAACTGGTGCCGGCGGGCACCGAGGGCTATCGCACGGCCGAAGTGACGTTGGGTGGGGTGGACACGCGGGAAGTGTCTTCCAAGACCATGGAGTCGCTGAAAAGCCCTGGTTTGTACTTTATTGGTGAAGTGTTGGATGTGACCGGTCACCTGGGTGGCTTTAACTTCCAGTGGGCGTGGGCCTCAGGTTACGCGGCCGCACAATATGCCTGACACAATGCGGTAAAACATGTGGTGTGCCAGTGAATAATTTGCTGTCAGATGTGATCACCACCCTTGCCGTGGCGTCATTACTGGCTCAATTTAACGGCATCGTCCCGGAAGACTCCAGCCTTCATGTCATCGACCTCGTTCAAGCAGTCCATGCGGCGCCTGTGGGCGCTGGATAAATTCAGCTACAGCATTCGGGTGTTCATCGCCCTCACCGGCAGCATGGCGTTGTGCTGGTATCAGGATGAAATGACGCTGCTGATCCCGCTGTTCCTGGGGATTATCGCCAGCGCCCTGGCCGAGACCGACGACAGTTGGCAGGGCCGCCTCAACGCCCTGGCAGTGACGCTGGTGTGTTTCAGCATTGCCGCGCTGTCGGTGGAACTGCTGTTCCCTTATCCCTGGATTTTCGCGATCTCCCTGGCCCTGGCCACCTTCTGCCTGACCATGCTCGGCGCCTTGGGCGAACGTTATGGCGCGATTGCCTCGGCGACATTGATTTTGTCGGTGTACACCATGATCGGAGTGGACCAACGCGGTGGCGCCGTCTCCGATTTCTGGCACGAGCCGCTGCTGCTGGTGGCCGGCGCCGCCTGGTACGGCGTGCTGTCAGTCCTGTGGCAGGCGCTGTTTTCCAACCAGCCGGTGCAGCAGAGCCTGGCACGGCTGTTTCGCGAACTGGGGCGTTACCTCAAGCTCAAGTCGTCACTGTTTGAACCGATTCGCCAGCTGGATGTAGAGGCGCGACGCCTGGAACTGGCCCAGCAAAACGGCCGGGTGGTGGCGGCGCTCAATGCGGCGAAGGAAATCATCCTGCACCGCGTGGGCAATGGCCGCCCAGGCTCGAAAGTCAGCCGTTACCTGAAGCTGTACTTCCTCGCCCAGGACATCCACGAACGCGCCAGCTCATCCCACTACCCTTACAACGCGCTGGCCGAAGCCTTCTTCCACAGTGATGTGCTGTTCCGTTGCCAGCGCCTGCTGCGCCAACAGGGCAAGGCCTGTCAGGCCCTCGCCGAGTCGATCCAACTGCGCCAACCGTTCATCTATGACGACAGCTTCGCCGAAGCGCTGGGCGACTTGAATGCGTCGCTGGAACACCTGCGCATCCAGAGCAACCCGGCCTGGCGCGGCCTGCTGCGGTCGTTGCGCGCCCTCGCGGCCAACCTGTCCACACTCGACCGCCTGCTGGGCGACGCCAGTAACCCCGACAGGCTGGCTGATGCCACCGACAGCAACCTGCTGGACCGTGCTCCGCGCAACCTCAAGGAAATGTGGACGCGGTTGCGCACCCAACTCACGCCGACATCACTGCTGTTCCGCCATGCCTTGCGCCTGTCCCTGGCGTTGACCATTGGCTACGGCACCCTGCATGCCATCCACGCCTCCCAAGGCTACTGGATCATCCTCACCACGCTGTTCGTGTGCCAGCCCAACTACGGCGCGACACGGCGCAAGCTCGGCCAACGGATCATCGGCACCGCCATCGGCCTCACTGTGGCCTGGGCACTGTTCGACCTGTTCCCGAGCCCCCTGGTGCAGTCGATGTTCGCCATCGCCGCCGGCCTGGTGTTCTTTATCAACCGTACTACCCGCTACACGCTGGCCACGGCCGCCATCACCCTGATGGTGCTGTTCTGCTTCAACCAGGTGGGTGATGGTTACGGGCTATTCCTGCCACGCCTGTTCGATACCTTGCTCGGCAGCTTGATTGCGGGCCTGGCGGTATTCCTGTTCCTGCCGGACTGGCAGGGCCGACGCCTGAACAAGGTGCTGGCCAACACACTGACCTGCAACAGCATCTACCTGCGCCAGATCATGCAGCAATACGCCGCCGGCAAGCGCGACGACCTGGCCTACCGCCTGGCCCGTCGCAATGCGCACAACGCCGATGCGGCGCTGTCCACCACCTTGGCGAACATGCTGATGGAGCCGGGGCACTTCCGGAAGGAGGCGGACGTGGGTTTCCGCTTCCTGGTGCTCTCGCACACCTTGCTCAGTTACTTGTCAGGGCTGGGCGCGCATCGCGAAACACAGTTGCCGGCCGAGGTGCGCGAACACCTGATCGACGGCGCCGGTAATACCTTGGCGGCGAGCATCGATGAAGTCGCTACAGCGCTGGCGAACAAACAACCGATTGCGATTCAAAGCGATGCCGAGGAAGCGTTGGCGGCCGATCTGGAGCAGATGCAGGATGAGATTGATGAAGGGCAGCGGTTGGTGCAGACGCAGTTGGCGTTGATTTGTCGGCAGTTGGGGCCGCTGCGCACGTTGGCGGCGCATCTGATCAAAGACACCAGCGCGGCCTAGACCGCTTTCGCTAGCAAGAGCCCTACATCCCATGCTGCTTCATCAATCGCGCATAACTCCCATCCGCCTTCATCCTGGCAATTTCCCGATCAAAGCTGGCGACAATCTGCGCATGCTCAGGGTTTTTCAGGCTGACCAGAATATGCAGGCTGTTTTGACTCAGCGGCTTGGGTAAAAACTCCACCGCATCGCGCACCCGTGCCGACTCCCGGGAAAGGTAAAAACGCGCCACATATTCATCCTCCACGGTCATCCGAACCCGCTGCGCCGCGAGCATGCGCACGGCCATGGCGAAGTTATGCACAGGGACTTTCTGCAACTGCGCATCCCCATCGAACGCCGCCGAATAGGCATACCCGCGCACCACAGCGATGGGGTAGTCGTGCAGTTGCTCAAGGTTCTGGAAATCGATGGGGTCGTCGCGGCGCTTGATGAAACGCACGCGGTTGAGCAGGTACTCGCCGGAGAAATGCCCCAGTTGAGTGCGGGCATCGTCATACCAGGCGTTGACCAGCACGTCGTAGCGCCCATCGCCCACGCCCATCAACGCACGGGCCCAGGGCACCTGTTCAAAATCACTGGCATACCCCGCACGGGCCAACGCGGTGCTGACGATATCGGTGGCAAGCCCGCCGTTGATCAACGTGGCGTCAGTAAAAGGTGGCCACGCATCCGCTACCAGGCGCAAACGCTGTGCAAAGGCCGGCTGGGCCAGCAACAACAGTCCAATCAAAGCAACGGCACGAGAGAATCGCGGCATGCTCAAGTCCTAGGCAGGCAGGCGGTGGCCTTAGCTCAGGCAGCGCCTGAGGTTCTAACAGTAGCTCAGATTACACAAAGAAACCGGTGCCGAGCGCACTCAATGATGGCAATTTGATTTCACTCACAAAAATAACGAATTTAGACACACGCGGCGGTCGCGCTTACTATCCGGAACAGACATTTATAAGAGAACACGTCATGACAGTTGAATGGGTCTGCAAACATCACGACGACTTGGGCAAGGAGCAGCTTTACGCCATCTTGCGCTTGCGCAACGAGGTCTTTGTCGTGGAGCAAAAATGCCTTTACCAGGATCTCGACGGGCAGGACTTGTCGGGCGACACCCACCACCTGATGGCCTGGCAGGATGATCAACTCGTGGCGTACCTGCGCCTGCTGGACCCGGAGTCCCAGGGCGGCGATGTGGTGATCGGCCGAGTGATTGTGGCGCCCGTGGCGCGCGGCACCGGACTGGGGCATCGGATGATGGAAGAGACGCTAGAGCGGATTGCCGATATATGGCCGCAGACGCCGATGTTTCTGTCAGCCCAGGCGCATTTGCAGGGGTACTACGAGCGGTATGGGTTCGTGGTGGCGGGTGAGGAGTATTTGGAAGATGACATTCCACATATTGGAATGCGGCGCGCTTGAGGGCCTCTTCGCGAGCAAGCCCGCTCTTATCAAACAAAAAATAACTCATTGTTTTTGCTCTTAAAATTTAAGCCGCTTTAACCAGCTGCAATCCAAGTTTGCGTGCCTTGCGTTCCAAGGCGCGCATCTGCCGA